>NZ_JACHLY010000002.1:0-300000 GCF_014204715.1 Streptomonospora salina | reverse complement strand
CGGCCGCGACGCGCTGGCCGAGTTGCGTGAGATCCTCGGTGTGCTGCGCGACAACCCCGAGTCGAGCGCGCCGACCGCGCCCCAGCCGGTGCTGTCCGACCTGTTCCGGCTCGTCGGCGAGTGGCGTTCGGCCGGGATGCCGGTCCGGGAGAGCGCGACCGGGACCCCGGTCACGTTGTCGGCGCAGACCGAACGCACCGCCTACCGCATCGTCCAGGAGGCGCTGACCAACGCGGCCAAGCACGCGCCCGACGCCGATGTGCGGGTGCACCTGGACCATCGCCCCGACACGCTGGAGATCACCGTGGAGAACTCCCCCTCGCCCGCCGCGGCCGCCGCACCTCCGCCCAGTAGCGGGTACGGGCTGGCGGGACTGCGCGAACGGGTCAACCTGGCCGGAGGCAGCCTGCGCACCGGGCCGCGGCTGGACGGCGGGTGGCGGGTCACCGCCGTGCTGCCGCTGACCCCGGACGGGCTCGGCGAGGGGCGGGGGGCCGGGCAGTGATCCGCACGATCCTGGTCGACGACGAGCAGCTCGTGCGGTCGGGTCTGCGGATGATCCTCGACAGCGCCGAGGACGTCGACGTCGTCGGCGAGGCCGAAGACGGCGACGCGGGCGTGGAGCTGGCCGCACGCCTGGAACCCGACGTGGTCCTGCTGGACATCCGCATGCCCGGGGCCGACGGGCTGACCGCCGCGGCGTCCGTGGCGCAGCTGCCGCGCCCGCCCAAGGTGGTGCTGCTGACGACCTTCGACCTGGACGAGTACGTCCACCGCGCGCTGCGCGCCGGAGCGGTGGGATTCCTGCTCAAAGACACCCCGCCGCGCGACCTCGTCGGCGCGGTGCGCACCGTCGAGGAGGGCAACGCGATGCTGGCGCCCAGCATCACCAAGCGCATGCTGGAGCGCTTCACGGTCTCGGCGTCGGACACCGCCGCCGAGGCCGCCCGCAGGCTTCAGGTGCTCAGCGACCGCGAGCGCGACGTGCTCGTCGCCGTCGCCGGCGGCATGTCCAACGCCGAGGCGGGCCGCAGCCTCGGCATGCGCGAGGCGACGGTCAAAGCCCACGTCAGCAGCATCCTGGCCAAACTCGGCATGGGAAACCGGGTGCAGGCGGCCATCCTCGCCCACGACGCCGGGTGGGCCTGAGCCCGGCCCGGCACCGCGCCGCCGCGGCCGGTACCGGGTCCGGATCCGCGCCGCCGCCCCGGGGGCGTCTATTGTGTGGTGGAGCCCGCCCGCAGGCCCAGCGGGAACCGCGGGCGCAAGCGCAAGCAAGGTTTCCGCTGTCGTAAGAGAGGTCGTGCCGTGGCCGTTCGCACCCACGGGGGTACGGGGACGTCGGACGTGGCCCCCGCTGATTCCGCCGAGTCCTCGGTCCCGCGGCGGCTGCTCGCCGTGGCGACCCGCATGTTCGCCGAGAAGGGCTTCGACCGCACCTCGGTACAGGAGATCGTCGACGCGGCCGAGGTCACCAAGGGGGCGATGTACCACTACTTCGACTCCAAGGACGACCTGCTCGCCGAGATCTACACCCGGGTGCTGCGCCTGCAGATGTCGCGGTTGGCCGATATCGCCCGCCGGGAGCTGCCGGTGGCCGAGCGCGTCGAGCGCGCCGCCGCCGACGTGGTGGTCAGCACCATCGAGAACCTCGACGACGCGACGATCTCCTTCCGGTCGCTGCACATGCTGCGCCCGGAGAAGCAGCGCGAGGTGCGCGACGAGCGCCGCCGCTACCACGAGCTGTTCCGGTCGCTGGTCACCGAGGGCCAAGGGCAGGGCGTCTTCACCGACCGGGTCCCCGCCGACATCGTCGTCGACTTCTACTTCGGCAGCGTGCACCACCTCAGCACCTGGTACCACCCCGAGGGTGCGCTGAGTCCCCAGGAGATCGGCGCGTACTACGCCCGCCTCCTCCTCGACGCGCTGCGCCCGGCCCCCGCCGCCGGCTGACCGCGCCGCCGGCTGACCGCGCCGGGCGGAACCCCGCCCGGTCGGCGCGGCGCCCGAAGCCGGCCGCGTGTCCACAGGCGGGGTTTTCCTGTGGTGGCCGCGGGTGTGACGGGACTAGTCTCAGGTGGCACGTGAACCGCCCAGTCCTGTCATCGCTAAGAGGTTCGAACCACCGTGGCTGACCCCTTCGTCCACCTGCACGTCCACACCGAGTACTCGATGCTGGACGGCGCTGCCAAACTCAAACCGCTGTTCGCCGAAGCCGCCCGGCTGCAGATGCCCGCCGTCGCCATGACCGACCACGGCAACATGTTCGGCGCCTACGAGTTCTGGGAGCAGTCCAAAGGCTCGGGGGTCAAGCCGATCATCGGCATCGAGGCCTACGTGGCGCCGGAGTCGCGGTTCCACAAGAAGCGCGTGCGCTGGGGCCGCGGCGACGCCAACGAGAACACCGAGGGCGGCAAGGACATCTCCGGCGGCGGCCGCTACCTGCACATGACCATGTGGGCGCGCAACGCCGCCGGCCTGCGCAACCTGTTCCGCATGTCCTCGTTGGCCAGCATCGAGGGCTACTACGGCAAGCCGCGCATGGACCTGGAGCTGATGAGCCGCCACGCCGAAGGTGTGATGGTCTCCACCGGCTGCCCCTCCGGCGGCGTGCAGACCCGCCTGCGGCTCGGCCAGGAGAAGGAGGCCGTCGAGTACGCCGCCAAGCTCCAGGACATCTTCGGCAAGGACAGCGTGTTCCTGGAGCTGATGGACCACGGCATCAGCATCGAACGCGACGTGCGCGACGGCCTGCTGCGGGTCGGCCGCGAACTGAACCTGCCGCCGCTGGTGACCAACGACTCCCACTACGTCACCCAGGACCAGGCCCAGGACCACGACGCGCTGCTGGCGGTGGGGGTGGGCAAGAACCTCGACGACCCCGCCCGGTTCCGGTTCAACGGCGACGGCTACTACCTCAAGTCCGCCGAAGAGATGGGCTCCCTGGTCAGTCTGGACGAATGGGCCCAGGGCTGCCGCAACACGATGCTGATCGCCGACAGCGTCGAGGAGGGCGCCTACGACGAGGTCTTCGCGCACCGCGACCTCATGCCCAAATTCAGCGTCCCCGAGGGCGAGAGCCAGGCGTCGTGGCTGCGCAGCGAGATCGACCGCCTCACGCCCACCCGCTACCCCGACGGCGCCGACCGGGCCGTGCAGGAGCGTGTCGACCACGAGCTCGGCATCATCAACGGGATGGGCTTTCCCGCCTACTTCCTGGTGGTCTCCGACATCTGCCAGTACGCCCGCAAGCACGGCATCGCGCTGGGTCCGGGCCGCGGCTCGGCCGCCGGGTCGATGGTGGCCTACGTGCTCGGCATCACCGATCTCGACCCGCTGGAGCACGGGCTGCTGTTCGAGCGGTTCCTCAACCCCGAACGCGTCACCATGCCCGACATCGACCTGGACTTCGACGAGCGCCGGCGCGGCGAGATGATCGACTACGTCACCGACCTCTACGGCGACGAGCGCGTCGCCCAGATCCTCACCTTCGGCACCATCAAGGCCAAGGCCGCCGTCAAGGACTCCACCCGCATCCACGGCCTGCCCTACGCCCTGGGCGACCAGGTCACCAAGGCGTTCCCGCCGCCGGTGGGCGGCAAAGAGATCGAGCTGTCCGAGGTCGAGGACGAGTCGTCCGAGCGCTACGCCGAAGCGGTCGAGCTGCGCACGTTGATGGAGAAGGACCCGCAGGTCAAGAAGGTGATGGAGACCGCGCGGGGCATCGAGGGCCTCACCCGCGGCACCGGCGTGCACGCCGCCGGGGTCATCCTCTCCGCGGAAGAGCTGCTGGACGTGGTCCCGCTGCACAAGCGCGACACCGACGGCGCCATCATCACCGGGTTCCCCTTCCCGCAGTGCGAGGAGATGGGCCTGCTGAAGATGGACTTCCTGGGCCTGCGCAACCTCACGATCATCGACGACGCGATCCACAACGTGAAGTCCAACGAGGGCGTCGACATCGACTGGTCCCGAGCCGGCGTGGTCGACCCCAAGACCTACGAGCTGCTGGCCCGCGGCGACACCCTGGGCGTGTTCCAGCTCGACGGCACCGCCATGCGGGCCCTGCTGCGGCGCATGCAGCCCAAGCAGTTCTCCGACATCGTGGCCGTCAACGCCCTGTACCGGCCCGGCCCGATGGCGGCCAACGCCCACAACGACTACGCCGACCGGTCGAACGGGCGCCAGGAGATCACCTCGATCCATTCCGAGCTCTACGACGCCCTCGACCCGATCCTCTCCGAGACCTACCACGTGCTGGTCTATCAGGAGCAGATCATGGCCATCGCCCAGGAGATGGCCGGCTATTCGCTGGGCGGCGCCGACCTGATGCGCCGCGCCATGGGCAAGAAGAAGAAGGAGGCGCTGGAGAAGGAGTACACCAAGTTCAACGCCGGCATGCTGGAACGCGGGTTCTCCCAGGAGGCCATCGACACCCTCTGGGAGGTCATGCTCCCGTTCTCCGGATACGCGTTCAACAAGTCCCACGCGGCCGGCTACGCGATCCTCTCCTACCGCACCGCCTACCTCAAGGCCAACCATCCCGCCTCCTACATGGCGGCGCTGCTGACCTCCGTCAGCGGCGACAAGGACAAGATGGCGGTCTATCTCGCCGAGTGCCGCAAGATGGGCATCCGGGTGCTGCCGCCCGACGTGAACGAATCCGGCTTGCGCTTCTCCGCGGTCGGGGCCGACATCCGCTTCGGCCTGGGCGCGGTGCGCAACGTCGGCGGCAACGTCGTCGAATCCATCATGAACACCCGCAAGGCCAAGGGCGGATTCACCTCCTTCGTGGATTTCGTCTCCAAGATCGAGCTGGCCGCCTGCAACAAGCGCGTGGTGGAGTCGCTGGTCAAGGCCGGGGCCTTCGACAGCTTCGGCCAGCCCCGCATGGACCTGTTCAACCACCACGAGCACGCCGTCGACGCGATGATCTCGTCCAAGAAGCAGGAGGCCCACGGCCAGTTCGACCTGTTCGGCGCCGGCGACGAGGCCGAGTCCGCGCCGATCGGGCTCGACATCAACTGGTCGGACCAGGAGTGGGACCGCAAGACCAAGCTCGCGTTCGAGCGCGAGATGCTGGGCCTCTACGTCTCCAGCCACCCCCTCGCCGGCGCAGAGCGCATCCTCGCCCGCTCCAGCGACGTCTCCATCCTCGACATCAACAACGGCGAGCGCCGCGACCGCTCCGAGGTGCAGGTCGCCGGGCTGATCTCGGCGGTGGAGCGCCGGGTCAGCAAACAGTCGGGCAATCCCTGGGCCAAGGTCACCATCGAGGACCTCGACGCCAGTATCGACCTGCTGTTCTTCGCCGAGTCCTACACGCTCTACTCGGAGGTGCTGGTCGAGGACACCGCCGTGTCGGTCAAGGGCCGGGTCAAGGAGCGCGAAGGCGAGTACTCCATCCAGGCCTTCGAGCTGACCCCGCTGGACATCACCCACGTCTCCGAGGGCCCGCCCCCGATGCTGCTCACCGTGCAGGAGCAGCGGCTGACCGCCGATCTGGTCGACGAGCTCAAGCACGTCCTCAAGGCCCACCGCGGGGAGACCCCGTTGACCGTCCGCGTCGATCACCCGGTCACGTCGCGGGTCTACGACATCCCGGGCTATCCGGTGCGTGTGGGCCCCGAGCTCGCCGGCGACCTGAAGTCGCTGCTGGGCGCCGAGGCGGTCACCTACTAGGCACCGTTGTGCCGCGACCGCCGAAGCGGGGCGGACGGCTCGGCCCGCCCGCCCGTCCTCCTTCGGGGGCACGGCACGCTGCTATCTCCGTCTATCGGGAGTCCGCGCCGGTCGCCGCCTTCCCCGGTTTCCCCGAGAAGGGGCGCGACCGGCGCGATTCCTCCGCCGCAGAGCGGCAGGCCCGGGCGGCGCTGGAGGACGGGCCGGGTGCCTGGACCTGGACACCGGCGACATCGAGGTGAACCGGGGCGTTTTCACCGGCGCCACCCCCGTGCGTACCCTGATCGAGCGCTCGATCCGGTACGACCTGATATGCGTCGGGTCGTGCAGGACGGGCGCGTTCCGCGATCTGCGGCCCAGCGTGGTCAGCGAACCGGTGGCGCGCCGGGCGCACTGCTCGGTGCTGATCTCGCGCGGCCCCGGGGCCTGAAACCCTCCGGCCGCCCGCGCAGGGCGCCGTCCGGGGCACGCTCCGCCTGGATACCGACCAGATGGTATGTTGATTCCCGGTTGAGGCGACAGCAGGCCGCCGACCCGCGGCTCCCCGCCGGTGCGCAGGGGTCTCGTGCCGAGCGGCCCGAATGCAGAGCGTGGGAGAACGCATGGGCGAGACGGGCGTGACGAATCCGCCGGGACTGGACCTGCAGCGGTTGGGCGAGTACCTGGAAGAGCAGCGCCCCGGCATGCTCGCCGGGCCGCTCTCCGGCGAGGTCATCGCCGGCGGGCGCTCCAACCTCACCTACACCGTCACCGACGGGCGCGGGCGCTGGGTCGTGCGCCGGCCCCCGCTGGGCCACGTGCTGCCCACCGCCCACGACATGGGCCGCGAGCACCGCGTGATCAGCGCGCTGGCCGACACCCCCGTCCCGGTGCCCTACACCGTGCTGCTGTGCGAGGACACCGAGGTCATCGGCGCCCCCTTCTACGCGATGGAGCACGTCGAGGGCGTGCCCTACCGCAGCGCCGAGCAGCTGGACGCGCTGGGCGCCGCCCGCACCAGCGGCATCGCCGCGTCGATGATCGACACCCTGGTGGATCTGCACGCGGTCGACCCTGCAGCCGTGGGGCTCGCCGACTTCGGCAAGCCCGAAGGATTCCTGGAGCGGCAGCTGCGCCGCTGGAAGAAGCAGCTGGAAGCCTCCCGCAGCCGCGAGATTCCGGGGATCGACCGGCTGCACGAGCGGCTCAGCGCCCGGATCCCGGCTTCGCCCGCGCCCGCCGTCATCCACGGCGACTACCGCTTGGACAACCTCCTCGTGAGTGCCGACGACGAGATCACGGCGGTGCTGGACTGGGAGATGTCCACGCTGGGCGACCCGCTGACCGACCTCGCGCTGATCATCACCTACAGCAGCGCCGCCATGGTCGGCAGCAGCACCGTCAGCAACGCCCACACCGCCGAGGGCTACCCCGACGCCGACGAGATCATCACCCGCTACGCCCGGCGGTCGGGGCGCGACGTCTCGGCCCTGGACTGGTATGTGGGCCTGGCGTTCTTCAAGCTCGCCGTCATCCTGGAAGGCATCCACTACCGCCACGCCCAGGGCAAGACGGTCGGCGAGGACTTCGAGGGGATCGGCGCCGTGGTGCCCGGACTGGTCGACGGCGGCCTCAAGTACCTCGACGGGGCCTGAGCACGGGCGCCTGAGGTCCGGCCGTGCTCAGCCGGGCCCGGTCGTGGGGCGCGTCGACGTCCACCAGCGGCCCCGCCGGGACGATGCGCTTGGGATTGAGCGCACCGTGGGTGACGTAGTAGTGGCGCCGGATATGGTCGAAGTCGGTCGACGCGCGGAAGGCCGGAAGCGAATACAGGTCGCGGGTGTAGCCCCACAGGTTCGGGTAGTCCGTCAACCGCCGGATGTTGGCTTTGAAGTGCGTGTGGTAGACGGGGTCGAACCGCACCAGGGTCACCCACAGCCGCACGTCGGCCTCGGTGACGTGGTCGCCGGTGAGGAACCTCCGGTCGGCCAGCCGCTCCTCCAGGGCGTCCAGCTCCGCGAACAGCTCGTGCACGGCCGTGTCGTAGGCCTGCTGCGTCGGCGCGAACCCGCAGCGGTAGACGCCGTTGTTCACGGCGGGGTAGATGCGTTCGCCGAGCGCGTCGATCTCCTCGCGCAGGTCCGCGGGGCGGAGCTCGACGTCGTCGCCGGCCCAGGCGTTGAAGCACGCGTTGAGGTCGACGGTGATGTCGGGGAAGTTGTTGCTGACGATGCGCCGCGTGGCGGTGTCCCACAGCACCGGGACCGAGATGTGGCCGTCGTAACCGGGTTCGGTGGCCGCATAGGCCTCGCGCAGCAGTGTGAACCCGCCCACGGTATCGGGGCCGTGGCCGGAGCCGTCGCGGAAGGCCCAGCCGCGCCCGTCGCGGACGGGATCGACGATGCCCGCCGAGACCGCGTCCTCCAGGCCCTTGAGCTTGCGGACGATCAGGCTGCGCGTGGCCCACGGGCAGGCGTAGGAGGCGTAGAGGTGGTAGCGCCCGGCCTCGGCCGGGAACTCCGGACCGCCGATACGGCCCCGGAACGGGTAGGCGGGGCGCTGGAAAGCCGCGCCCGTGGGCTTGGTCATCCGCTCCCCGTAGTCACCGTGGATCGCGAAGTCGGCGGGTGTGGCGACGATGGCGGTGGGCACTGGAAGCCTCCCGGTGACGGCTCCGCCCGGCGCTGCCGCTCGGGCGCCTATCCCCTGCCTATCCCGGGCCCGCGTCGGCGCCACGCTGACGCGCCGCCGCGGCCTGCATCGGCGCCCCGGCCGCCGGGTCCCTGCGGAACGCCGCCCCGGTGCGGGCGCCGTGCGGGCCGGGCGCGGCGCCGTGCCGCGCCTCCGGCCGGCGGCGGGTGGGAGAGTGGCCCCGCACGTCGCAGCGGGAGCGTCGGCGGTCTCGGTTCCACGTACCGCCCGGTAGCTCGGTACGCTGCTTCCGGTTCTTTCCATGGTCGCGACGGCGCCGTGCGGCGCGCTAAGGAGCACAGAATGTCCCGATCGGCATTGGTCACCGGCGGCAACCGCGGAATCGGCCGGGCCATCGCCGGCGAGCTGTCCGCCGCCGGAGACCAGGTCGCGGTGACCTACCGCTCCGGCGAACCTCCCGAGGGGCTGCTGGGAGTCAACTGCGACATCACCGACACCGCCCAGGTCGACGCCGCCTTCAAACGGGTCGAGGACGAGCAGGGGCCGGTCGAGGTGCTGGTGGCCAACGCCGGCGTCAGCAAGGACAACCTGCTGGCCATGATGAGCGAAGAAGACTTCTCCTCGGTGCTGGACACCAACCTGACCGGCGCCTTCCGCGTCGCCAAGCGCGCTGCGCGCGGCATGATCCGCCGCCGCGGCGGCCGCATCGTGCTGATCTCCTCGGTGGTGGGCCTGATGGGATCCGGCGGCCAGGCCAACTACGCCGCCTCCAAGGCGGGCCTGGTCGGCTTCGCCCGCTCGCTGGCCCGCGAACTCGGCTCGCGCGGGATCACCGTCAACGTCGTCGCCCCCGGCTTCGTCGAGACCGACATGACCGCCGAGCTGCCCGAGCAGCGCCAAGCCGAGATCAAGAAGAACGTGCCGCTCGGCCGTTTCGGCGACGCCGAGGAGATCGCCGCGGCCGTGCGCTTTTTGGCCGGCGAGGAGGCAGGCTACATCACCGGCGCCGTCATCCCCGTCGACGGCGGCCTGGGTATGGGCCACTGACACCGCGGCGCCATCGCCCGCGCCCCCCGCGAAGGCGCCCTCGCTTCATTACCGACGAACCAAGAACAGGACGGCACATTCCATGGGAATCCTCGAGGGCAAGCGCATCCTCGTCACCGGGGTGATCACCGACAGCTCGATCGCCTTCCACGTCGCCCGCATGTGCCAGGAGCAGGGGGCCACCGTCGTCCTCACCGGCTACGGCCGGCTCTCCCTGGTGGAGCGGATCACCCAGCGCCTGCCCGAGGCGCCGCCGGTGCTGGAGCTCGACGTCACCGACGACGACCACCTCGCCAGCCTCGCCGAACGCGTCGGCGAGCACGTCGACGGCATCGACGGCATCGTGCACTCCATCGGCTTCACACCGGCGGAGGCGCTGGGCGGGAACTTCCTCAACACCTCCTGGCAGGACGTCGCCACCGCGATGCACACCTCCACCTTTTCGCTGAAGTCGCTGACGACGGCGCTGCTGCCGCTGATGAAGGACGGCGGATCCGTCGTCGCCATGGACTTCGACAACGCCGTCACCTACCCCGTCTACGACTGGATGGGCGTGGCCAAGGCCGGGCTGGCCTCCACGGCCCGCTACCTCGCCCGCTACCTCGGCGACCAGGACATCCGCGTCAACCTCGTCTCCGCCGGTCCGCTGCGCACCATGGCCGCGCGCAGCATCCCCGGCTTCGACGAACTGGCCGACGCCTGGCCCCAGCGCGCGCCCCTGGGCTGGGACACCTCCGACCCCGAGCCGGCCGCGCGCGCCGTCGTCGCGCTGCTGTCGGACTGGTTTCCCGCCACGACCGGCGAAACCGTGCACGTCGACGGGGGATTCCACTCCACCGGCGCGTAGACTTCCCTTCGCCGAACCACGCGGACGCGGGCGCCCCTCCAGCTGCACGGGGGCGCCCGCGTTCGCGTCCGGCGGGTCGGGACAGCCACGCATGCAACGAGAGGGGACCGCCACCATGGACCTGGGACTGCACGGCGCGCGCGTCGTCGTCACCGGCGCCAGCCGGGGGATCGGCCGGGCCATCGCCCAGACCTTCGCAGAAGAGGGCGCCGCGCTGGCGATCTGCGCGCGCTCGGCCGAACCGCTGGAGCGCGCCGCCCGGCAGCTGCGCGCGGTCGCCCCCACCGTGGTGGAGCAGGCGCTCGACGTCTCCGACACCGAGGCGCTGAGCGGCTTCCTGGAGTCCTCCGCCGAGCGGCTGGGCGGCATCGACGTCCTGGTCTCCAACGTCTCCGGCGGCAGCGCGGCCACCGCCGACCAGTGGGAGCGCGGCTTCGCCACCGACGTCCTGCCGTTCGTGCGCATGGTCGAAGACGCCTGCCCGTACCTGGAGGCGTCCGAACGCGGCGGATCCGTCGTGCTGATCTCCAGCACCTCGGCGCTGCACACCACCGCGCCCTCCGGCCCCAAGGCCTACAGCGCGGTCAAAGCCGCCCTCAACCAGCATGCCGCCGCGCTGGGCCGCTCCCTGCCGGCGCGGGGGATCCGGGTGAACACCGTCTCGCCCGGCCCCATCGAGTTCGAAGGCGGCGGTTGGGCGCGGCGCCGGGGATCCGACCCCGACTTCTACGCCGCCGTCCGCGACCGCATCCCCGTCGGCCGGCTCGGCCGCCCCGAGGAGGTCGCCCGCGCCGTCGCGTTCCTCGCCGGCCCCGCGGCCTCCTATGTCACCGGGACCAATCTGGTCGTCGACGGCGGATTCGTCGACCGGGTCTGACCGTCGCCGGCGGCGTCTCCCGCGGGCGACGCCGCCGGCGACGGCCCGGAGGCTCAGCCCTCGCGCAGGACCTGGACCAGGCGGGTGGTGCGCTCCAGTGCGGCGTTGTCCCGCACTCCCTGCGCCAGGGCCGGGCCGGCCGCCTGCACCACCGACAGGTGGCGCCGCGCCGTCGTCAGCGCCGTGTAGACCTGAGGGCGCGACACCCGGGTCTCGGGCGGGAACACCGCGACCACCGCGGGCCAGCGCCCACCGTGCGCCGCGGCCACGGTCACGGCCCACCCGGGCCGCAGGTGCGCGGAGTCGCCCACCGGGCACAGCTCCCCGCCGGGCAGCTCCACCGCGAGCGCGGCGTCGGCGCCGCCCGTCGCGCCGCCCCCGCCTTCGCCGCCCGCATCGGCGCGCAGGTAGCCGACGTCGCCGGCGGCATAGCCCGGGCCGTCGGCCACCAGCAGCACGCGGTCGCCGGCGTCCATGCCGCTGTAGGCGCCCGGACCGGGATTGAAGCGCTCCTTGCACGCCGCGTTCAGGGCGTCGGCGCCCGCCTCGCCGCCGCGCACGGCGGTGACGATCTGCACCTGCTCGGGTGGGATCTCCAGGGCGCGCGGGATCGAGTCGGTGATCAACTGCACCGCGCGGTGGGCGGCCGCCGACGCGGAGTCGGCGGGGACGAAGACCACTTCGCGCCCGGGCGAGCCGACCTCCTCGGGATCGCCGTCGGCGACCCGGGCCGCAGTGCGGGCGAGCGGGCCCGCATCGGCGTCTTCCGGAAGTGCGGCCACGTGCACGGTGCGGGAGGCCAGCAGGTCTGCGACGACGCTGCCGGGCGCCGCCGAAGGCGCCTGCGCCGGGTCGGCCAGCAGCACCAGGTGGGTGCCGTCGGCGCAGGCACCGACCAGGGCGGCGGCGTGCTCGACGTCCAGCCACATAGCGCCGGCGACCACGACGAGTCCGGCGTCGAGCGGGTTGCCGGCGCCGCGGTCGCGTACACCGGGCGCGCGGGTCTCCAGCAGCGCGGCCAGCGGTACGGCCCGCACGCCGGGGTCGACGCCGAGTCCGGCGAGCGCCTCGTCGAGTTCCGCGGCGGCCTGGGCCGTGGGGGCCGCTAGCGCCATCCCGGTGTCGCTGTCGGCGGCGACGGCGGCGGCGCAGGCGACGGTGTGCGCGATCGCCGTGCCGGCGCCGGCGCCGTGCGTGAGTACGCAGATCCCGCGCAGCGCGACGGTCACCAGCGCCGCGGCGGTGCGCGGATCGACCGCGGCGCCCATGCGCTCGGCGACGGCCTCGACGGTCTCGGAAGCCGTAGCGGAGTCCATGATCGGCTCACTGGCGGAGCTGAGCCGGTTGAGGCCCTCGCCGAGGGCCTGTTCGCCCCGGCCCAGGCGCGCCGGCGCATACCAGCGGTCGGGGTCGGGCATCTCTCCCGGGTCGCCGTCGAAGTCTTCGGGTTCGTCGGGTTCGTCGAACATCTCGAAGAGCACGGCGTCGCCGCCGTCCAGCGCCGCGGTGAGCGCGGCGTCGACCGAGCGCACTCCCGCCGATCGCAGCTCGGAGGCCAGGCGCCGCTCCTCCAGCGCCGTGTGCCCCTCGCGCGCCGCACGGTGCAGCCGGTGGGCCGCCAGCGCCCGGCCGCGGCGGGGGTCGTCGGGGGAGGCGTCGTCGCCCAGCGCGCGCCGGGCGCAGTAGTCGGCCTGTTCGGGGGTCACCCCGCCGACGGCCAGCAGCCGCCACGGGTCGGCGGACAGCTCGGCTGCGGCGCCCGGTCCCAGGGCCGCCACCAGCGGCCCGGCCAGTGCGGCCGGCGCACCGATCCGCTCCAGCGCCGCGCGCGCCCGGTCGGCGGCGTCCCCGCCGCTCGCTGCGGCCTCCTGCGGCGGCCCCGGCGGGATCTCGGACCCGGACGTGGCGGACATGGCGGCAGATCCTCTCCGACGGCGTTCTACGTCCCTGCGGAGCCTAGCGAGTGCCGCCGACTCCCGGGCGCGCTCGTCCACAGGCCGCCGCTTCCGACCGGCCGTCTCCCCCTCGGCGGTCTAGGGAGCCGGGGCCGAGGAGGCGTCGTCCAGGGCGTCGCGGATCTCGCGCGGCAGCTCGACGCTCTCCAGCGCCAGGATCTCCTCCAGTTGGGCCGTCGTCCGCGGTCCCACGACCGCGGCGGCCACGCCCGCGCGGTCGCGGACCCAGCTCAGCGCGACGGCCAGCGGCGAGACCCCCAGGCCCTCGGCGGCCGTGCAGACCGACTCGACGATGCGCCTGCTGCGCTCGTCCAGGTAGGGCTCGACGTAGGCGGCCATGTGGGCGCGGGCGGCCCGCGATTCGCCGGGGACGCCGCTGCGGTACTGGGCGCTGAGCACACCGCGGCCCAGCGGCGACCACGCGATCAGCCCGGCGCCGAGGTCGCCGAGGGCCGGCAGCAGGTCGCGCTCGGGCGCGCGGTTGAGCAGGGAGTATTCACAGCCGGCCGTCACGATCGGGGCGGCGGCGTGGCGGGTGGCCGCCCGCTGCCAGGCGGCGTAGGTGGCGAACTGCCAGGCGGCGAAATCGCCGGTGCCCGCATAGCGGACCTTGCCCGCGCGCTCGGCCGCCTCCAGGGCCGCCAGCGTCTCTTCCACGGGGGTGTCGGGATCGCGCACGTGCAGCTGCCACAGGTCGATGTGGTCGGTGCGCAGCCGGCGCAGCGACGCGTCCAGCGCCGCGAGCAGGTGCCGGCGCGACAGATCGCACGGGCGGAACCCCTGCGGCGTGTGCCCCGACTTGGTGGCGATGATCACATCGTCGCGCCGCACGACGCCGCTCACCAGCCGCCCGACGATGCGCTCGCTCTGGCCTCCGCCGTAGATGTCGGCTGTGTCGATCAGCGTTCCGCCGGCGTCCACGAACGCGGTGAGCTGGTCGGCGGCATCTTCTTCCTGGGTGTCCTTTCCCCAGGTCATCGTGCCCAGGGCCGTGCGCGAGACCCAGAGCCCCGATCCGCCCGCCTGTCGCTGTTCCATGGCGCGGAGATTACCCGGTGCCGCCGTCGCGTTCGCTGGACCGCACCGCGCGGCCTCCAGGTCACGCAAAGTCATTGCGGTGCCGCGAGGGCGGACGGGGCGGACGCGCCTGCGGAGGCGGCTGCGGCCCGCCGCAGCGGGGCGGTGGCGCCGCCCGGATTCCGTGACACCGGCGATCCCAGTAAGCTGCCGTGGTCCGCCCCCGCACGCGGCGCGGAGCGCCCCGTCCGCCCCCGATCGGAGAAGGCGCCGCTCCCGCCTGCCACAGCGTGCGGGAGCCCGGCCGTGCCTGCGCTCCCACGACCGGCGCGGCAATCGCCCCCCGGCCCCGGAGCCCGGGCACTGGAGCCCCACGCACCCGACCGAAGACCCAGGAGCCGAGCCCGCCGTGTCCATAGTCGAGGCCATCATCCTTGGCGTCATCCAAGGACTGACCGAATTCCTGCCGATCTCCTCCAGCGGCCACCTGCGCGTGGTGTCCGCCTTCCTCGGCTGGCCCGATCCGGGAGCCGCCTTCACCGCGGTCAGCCAGATCGGCACCGAGCTCGCCGTACTGCTCTACTTCCGCAAGCGCATCTGGCTGATCCTGTCCACGTGGACGCGGTCGCTGTTGGACCGCGAGCTCCGCTCGGACATGAACGCCCGGATGGGCTGGTACGTCATCGTCGGCACCATCCCGATCGGCGTGCTGGGCCTGGCGCTGGAGGAGCAGATCGACAGCCTCTTCCGCGACCTGCGGCTGATCGCGCTGACCCTGATCGTCTTCGGCGTCTTCCTGGGCATGGCCGACCTCTATATGCGCAAGCACCGCACCCTGGTCGATCTGACCATGGGCCGCGGCCTGGTCTACGGGCTGTTCCAGACCCTGGCGCTGATCCCCGGCGTCTCGCGCTCGGGCGCCACCATCACCGGCGGTCGGCTGCTGGGCTTCAAGCGCGCCGACGCCGCCGAGTACGCCTTCCTGCTGGCCATGCCGGCCGTATTCGCCTCGGGCTTCTACAAGCTCACCGATATCGGCGACAACGAGTACGCCGGCTGGACCGCCGCCCTCGTGGGCACGGCGGTGGCCTTCGTCATCGGCTACGTCGTCATCGCCTGGCTGATGCGCTTCATCACCACGCACAGCTTCATGCCCTTCGTCTACTACCGCTGCGCGCTGGGCCTGCTCATCCTGACGCTGGTCAGCTTCAACGTGATCGCCCCCGACGGAGGCGAAGCCGGCGCCGAGACGCCGCCGCCGAGCTCGCAGGGAGAGCAGAACCGCGACGAGGGCGAAGGCGAGGACGCCGGAGAAGGCGAGGACACCGGCGAAAGCCGGGACGAGGCCACGCCGCCTCCCGACTCGCCGAGCGGCGAACCCTCCGCCACGTCCGAGGCCGGCACCGACCCGGTCACGGGCTGGCCGATCGACCCCGGAACCGGCCTGGCCCAAGACCCCGAGACGGGGCAGTACCGCGACCCCGACACCGGCGAGAACGTCCGGATCGACCCGGAGACCGGACTGCCGATCGATCCCTACACCGGACAGCCCTACGACCCGCAGGCCGACACGGCCGCCGGGCAGTAGGCGCGCAGCCGATAGGGTGGCGCCGATGGGCACTACGCAGCACAGCCCCGGGAGCGGGGAAAGCGACGAACGGCCGGAGCCCGACCCCGTCGCGACCCTGCTTCTGGTACGGCACGGACTCACCGCGTCCACCGGCGCCACCCTGACCGGGCGCAGCCCCGGCGTACACCTCGACGAGCGGGGCCGCGCCCAAGCCGACGGCCTCGCGCGCAGACTGGGCGGCCTCGACCTGGACGCCGTGGTCTCCAGCCCGCTGGAGCGCTGCCAGGAGACCGCGGGGGCGATCGCCGCGGCCGCCGGACGCGAGGTGACCACCGACGAGCGGTTCGTCGAGGTCGACTACGGCTCCTGGACCGGCCGCAGGCTCGGCGACCTCGCCGGCGAGCCGCTGTGGCGCACCGTCCAGGCGCACCCGAGCGCGGCCCGGTTCCCCGACGGCGAGAGCTTGAGCGCGATGTCGGCGCGCGCCGTAGCCGCCGTGCGGGAGTGGAACGACCGGCTCACCGCGGGCGCGGCCGGTCCCGTCTACGTGGTGTGCAGCCACGGCGACGTCATCAAGGCGATCACGGCCGATGCGCTCGGCCTGCACCTGGACCAGTTCCAGCGCGTCCAAGCCGACCCCTGCTCGCTGACGGCGGTGCGCTACACCAGCGTGCGGCCCTTCGTGGTGCGGCTCAACGACGTCGGCGGCTCCGTGGAGGGCCTGGTGCCGGCGCCCGACCAGACGCCCGGCGACGCCGCAGTGGGCGGCGGCGCGGGCGGTGCCGAGCCCGCAGCCGCCGGCGAATCGCACGCCTGACCACGATCCTCTAGGGTTCATTGCATGTCCGTGTTCGAGTACGACCCTCCGGAGCGCTTCGTCGCCGGAACGGTAGGCCAGCCCGGGGAGCGCACCTTCTTCCTGCAGGCCGCCGGCGGCGGCCGCGTCACCAGCGCCGTAGTGGAGAAAGCCCAGGTATCAGCGCTGGCAGAGCGCATCGAGGAACTGCTGGAGGAGGTGCGCCAGCGCTTCGGCGATCCGCTGGAGTCCGGCGGATCCGCCGACCAGGACGACGGCCCGCTGGAGCAGCCCATCGACGAGGACTTCCGGGTGGGCACGCTCGCCCTGGCCTGGGACGCCGAATCCTCGCGGGTCATCATCGAGGCCCAGCAGATCGACGAGTCCGACGCCGAGTCCGAGGACGAGGGAGGCAACGAGGCACCCGCGGTCTTCGCCGACGACGTCCCCGCAGGGCGCGACGTGCTGCGCGTGCACCTGACGGCCGCGGCCGCGCGCGCCTTCGCGGGCCGCGCGATGAAGGTCGTGGCGGCCGGGCGGCCCGACTGCCCGCTGTGCGGCCGGCCGCTCGACCCCGAAGGCCACATCTGCCCGCGCCAGAACGGGTACAAGCCCGGCGGAATGTGAGTCCGGGCCGAGCAAGCGGGACCGCTAGAGGACAGGGGCCATGACCGCGTCGTTCGAGGGGCTGTCGACCAGCGCCGCCCTGGAGCTGCTGAGCGTCGGCGAGCTGACGCCGACGGGCCGGCTGACCGAGGCGTCCAACGCGACGCTGTACTGCACGGTGGCCGCGCCCGGCGGCGCCGAGGCCGGCTGCGTCTACAAGCCGGTCGCGGGGGAGCGTCCGCTGTGGGACTTCCCCGAGGGGACCCTCGCCGGCCGCGAGCTGTCGGCGTTCGCGGTCTCCGACGCACTGGGCTGGGACGTCGTGCCGCCCACGGTCCACCGCGACGGCCCCTTCGGCGAGGGCATGGTCCAGCTGTGGATCGACGGCGACACCGGCGTCGACCTCGTCGACCTCGCCCGCGACACCCGCCACGCGGGACTGCGGCGCATGGCCGTCCTCGACGCGGTGATCAACAACTCCGACCGCAAGGTCGGGCACCTGCTGCCCACGCCGTCCGGCCACCTCTACGGCTGCGACCACGGCGTCTCCTTCGCCGAGGACTACAAGCTGCGCACCGTGCTGTGGCAGTGGCAGGGCGAGCCGCTCACCGGCGAGGCCCTGGAGGGGCTCGCGCAGCTGGAGGAGCGGCTGCGCGACCCCGACAGCCCGGTGGCCGCGGAGCTGCGGCGCCACCTCACCGGACCGGAAGGCTACGCGGTGCTGCGCCGTGTCCGGTTGCTGCTCCACCACCGCGTGCACCCCTACCCCTCGCCCGACTGGCCGGCCGTCCCCTGGCCGCCGGTCTAGGGCCGCGCGCCCAGAGCTCCGCCGAGCGCGAGGTCGTTACCGGCGCAGGTGCCGGAGAACGGTGAGAATCCCGAGGTCGTTTCCGGCGGCCCCGGAGCGACGGGCGCACGGGGCCGCCCGCCGTGGAACACCCCGCCGTCCGGGAGCGTTGGATCCGTGTGCGGATCCTCCCGGGCCCGCGGGCCCGGGAGCCGCGCAGGAGCAGGAGACGGAGGCGGGATGTGCACGGTGATCGTCGGCTTCGACCCTGCGGCGTCGACGCCGCTGGTGCTGGCCGCGCTGCGCGACGAGATGGCCGACCGCGCCTGGGAGCGCCCGGCGGCGCACTGGCCCGAGCACCCCGACCTGGTGGGCGGGCGCGACACCCGCGAGGGCGGGACGTGGCTGGCCGCGCGCCGTCCCGGCGCCGCCGGCCCGCCGCGCGTGGCCGCTCTGCTCAACGGCGTCCTGCCCTCCGGCCGCCACCCGCAATGGGGACCCGCGCCGGGCTCGGCCCCGCCCGCCGGCACATCGGTGCCGAGCGGGACGGCCCGCTTCAGCCGCGGTCGGCTGCCGCTGGCGGCGGCCCGGAGCGGCGCCTTCGACCTCGACGAGTCCGAGGCGCGCCACTACGACCCCTTCCACCTGCTCGTGGCCGGCGCCGACCGCGCTGTGCTGCACTCCTGGGACGGAAGTGCGCTGCGCGAGCAGGCGCTGCCCGCGGGCACCACCGTCCTGGTCAACTCCGGCTGCGACGCCGAGGAGCCGCGCGCCCGCCGCCACGGGCCCGTCTTCGCCCGGACCCGCCCCGACCCGCCGCCGTCCCGGCTCGCCGCCGCCGACACCGTGGACGGGATCTGGGGCGCGTGGCGCGGCCTGCTGGACGAGGCCGCGCGCGGGGACGCCCGTACCGGGGGCACCGGCACCGGCACCGACGACCCCTCCTCGCTCATCGCCCGCTTCCGGCTGGGGGAGCGGGTGTGGGCGACCTCGTCGGTCACACTGGCGGCCTGCGGCCGCGACACCCTGCGCTACGCCTTCACGGCCCGCCCGGGCGAACCCGCCGGCTGGTACCTGGTGCGCTGACGCAGCTGCCGGGGACCGGCCGCTTACCCGCGCGTGAACCGTGCGGCCGCGGTGGGCGTCCGTCTGTGACAGGGACGGTGCCGGTCCCGCGAGAGGCCCCTGCGAGGGAGCCCGGCCGGTCCCGATCCCCGCCACGGGCGCGACGGGGGAGGGGCACGACGATGCCGCAGCCGCGATTGGCGCGGCCCGGCCGCGGCCGGGAGCACCGCGCGCACGGAGCGGGGGAACGGGCCGGGTACTGGCTGCTGTACGTTGTGGCGTTCCCCGCAGCGATGCTGCACTGCCACGCCGGCAACGGCATGGGTGCGCTGCTGTGCGCTCTGGCGGCGGCCGTCGCCGCCACCTGCATCGTCGCCACCCGCCCCCGGAGCTGACCCGGGCGCGCCGGGGCGGGTGCCAGACACTACGGTGCGTCCGGGGCTTCGGTCGCCAAAACGGCCGATATCCTCGGCGTATGCGTTCTTGGCCCGCTCCCGACTTCGTCCGCCTGCCCGGAAACGGCGGCCCGCTCCGCGTCCACGACACCGTCACCGGCGCCGTCCGCCCTCTCGACCCCGGTCCCACCGCCCGGATGTACGTCTGCGGGATCACTCCCTACGACGCCGCCCACATCGGCCACGCTTTCACCTATCTCACGTTCGACCTGGTGCAGCGCGTGCTCCGCGACTCCGGCCATCGTGTCGACTACGTGCAGAACGTCACCGACGTCGACGACCCGCTGCTGGAGCGCGCCCGCGACAACGGCGAGGACTGGCGGGAGCTGGCCGAGCGCGAGATCGGCGTCTTCCGCGACGACATGGCGGCGATGCGGATCCTGCCGCCCCGCGCCTTCGTCGGCGTCGTCGAGTCGGTGCAGCTCATCGCCGATTTCGTCGACCGCATCCGCGCCGCCGGCGCCGCTTACGAGCTCGACGGCGACATCTACTTCTCGGTCGGCGAGGCCGAACGGTTCGGCGAGGTCAGCGGCCTGGGGCGGGAGGCGATGCTGGAGCTGTTCCCCGAACGCGGCGGCGACCCCCGGCGGCCCGGAAAGAAGGATCCGCTGGATTGGCTGCTGTGGCGCGCGGAGCGCCCCGGCGAGCCGGCATGGGACACCCGGCTGGGGCGCGGCCGCCCCGGCTGGCACGTCGAGTGCAGCGCCATCTCGCTGACCGAGCTGGGTGCGGGCTTCGATCTCAACGGCGGCGGCGACGATCTGGTCTTCCCCCACCACGAGATGGGCGCCGCCGAAGCGCGCTGCGCCACCGGGACCGGCCCGCACTCGCGCGCGTACATGCACGTGGGCATGGTCGGGCTCGACGGCGAGAAGATGTCGAAATCGCGCGGAAATCTGGTCTTCTCCTCCCGGCTGCGCGAACAGGGGGTGGACCCGATGGCCGTGCGCACGGCCATGCTGCCGCACCACTACCGCACCGCCTGGCAGTGGAGCGACGAGGTGCTGCAGCAGGGCGCCCGGCGGCTGGAGCGCTGGCGCGCCGCCGCCGACCTGGAATCCGGCCCGGACGCGGGTCCGGCGTTGGAGCGTGTCCGTGCGGCCCTGGCCGAGGACTTGGACACCGCGGCGGCGGTGTCGGCTCTGGACGCGTGGGCCGACAGCGCACTGGCCGGCGGGGGCGCCGACCCGGCCGCACCGGCGCTGATGCGCGACATCGCCGACACCCTGCTGGGTGTGCGGCTGTAAGGGGGTCTGCGGCGCAGAGCCCGGTCGGCGGCGGCCTGCGGACGGGTCGGCGCCGGCCGCTCGGCGCGGCGGACTGCGCCGGATCGGTTCCGCACCGGGGCGGCCGGAAGCGGACGCGCTGGCCGTGTGCGTCACGGAAGCGGCCGTGTCCGTGGTGTGATGGTGGCTATGACCACCCCCACACAGCAGAGTCCCGCAGCAGCCCTCGTCCAGGCGTTCGTCGCGACCGGGGACGGCCTCGCCGACCGCGCCGACCTCGCGGCGTTCCTGCGCAAGCACCGGTTGGCGGCCGAGGGGTCCATCCCCATCACGATGGCCGATTTCGAGGAGGCCGTCTCGCTGCGCGACGCGTTTGCCGCGCAGCTGCTCCGTGCCGGGGGAGCCGGGTACGACGACGAGGCGATCGCGCGGGGCCAGCGCATCCTCGACGGTCTGCGGGTGACCGTGCGGCTGGAGCCGCCGGAGGACCCGCTGGAGCTGCTCGCGCCCGCCGTCGTCGACGAGGTCCGCCGCGGCCTGGCACGCATCGCGGCGGCCTGGGCGGCGGTGCTGGCCACGGGAGAGTGGCGCGGAATCCGGGTCTGAACGCGGGCCGCGGCACGCCCGAACCGGCGCTTCGCGCGGGCGGCCCCTGCCGCGGCGGCCGCCGTGCGGCAGTGGGACGGGACTCCCACCGGTGCCGGGCGACGAGCCCTCGCGGCGGCAGGGGGAACCCGCGCTCGAAGGCCGGTCTCAGCCGCGGCCGCGCCGCTTGAGGTAGCGCTCGAACTCGCGGGCGATGGCCTCGCCGGTGGCCTCGGGAAGCTCGGCGGCGTCCTTGGCCTCTTCCAGGCTGCGCACGTAGCCGGCGATGTCCTCGTCCTCGGAGGCCAGTTCGTCGACGCCGCGCTCCCAGGCCCGTGCCTCCTCGGGCAGGTCGCCCATGGGAACGGTGAGATCGAGCACGTCCTCCACCCGCCGCAGCAGCGCCAGGGTGCCCTTGGGGCACGGCGGCTGGGCGACGTAGTGGGGAACCGCCGCCCACAGCGACACCGCATCCAGACCGGCGGAGCCGAAGGCGTCGTGCAGCACACCGAGGATTCCGGTGGGGCCGTCGTAGGAGGTGGGCTCCAGGTGCAGGGAGCCGCGCAGTGCGCTGGGCGAGGTGGTGCCGGTGATCGGTACCGGCCGCGTGTGCGGCGAATCGGCCAGCAGCGCGCCCACCAGGACGATCCGGCGCACGCCGAGCTCGCGGGCGATGGACAGCAGGTCGCCGGCGAACCCCCGCCAGCGCATGTTGGGTTCGGGGCCGCTGACCAGTACGACGTCGTTGCGCGCCCCCTTGGGGCGGGCGATCGATACGCGCGTGGTGGGCCAGGAGATGCCGCGGTGCTCGCCGTCGACGACGGTCCCGCGCGGACGCGAAACCTGGAAGTCGTAGTAGTCGTCGGGCTGCAGCGACAGCAGCTCGTCGGCGTCCCAGGCCGAGGCCAGATGCTCGATGACCGCGCTCGCGGCCTCGCCGGCATCGTTCCAGCCCTCGAACGCGGCAACCATGACAGGCTCGACGAGCTCGGGTGCGCTGTCGAGCTCGGCCACTGACCGCCTCCTCACGTTTCCCGGTCCCGGACGCCGCGTCCTTCGGCGGATCCGGTCCAGTCGTCGGATCTACGGCGCGTGAAGCCCACGCGCCATACAGACCTACCACGCGTGCCTGCGGCGGCGACAGCCGACGGGCCGCCGGTCGCCGCGCCTGCCGCGCAGAGGGCCGCGACCACCCTATGGCTCAGGCCGCGACGGGCATAACCGCGAAGCGCCGCACGTTCATCCCTGACGGGCGCAGCGCCGCTGTGGCCCTGAACACATGCCCTCTGACCTGCGTTTTCGTGTCCGAAATGCCCGATGAGGGGACCCGCACCCGGAAGCGCGAAGCGGACGACACTACAGTTGACGATTATGAGTTCTCGACTCTCCTTCCGTGATGCCCTCGCCCAACGTGTCCTCGTCGCCGACGGCGCAATGGGCACGATGCTTCAGGCCCATGATCTCGACCTCGATGATTTCAGCGGGCTCGAAGGCTGCAACGAGATCCTTAATGTGACTCGGCCGGACGTGGTGCGATCCACGCATGCGGCCTTCTTCGACGTAGGCGTCGACTGTGTCGAGACCAACACCTTCGGCACCAACTACGCCGCGCTCGGAGAATACGACATCCCCGAACGCACCTACGAGCTCGCCGAGGCCGGCGCCCGCCTGGCCCGCGAGGTCGCCGACGAATACACGACACCTGACCATGCCCGCTACGTCCTGGGCGCGGCCGGACCCGGGACCAAACTTCCCTCTCTCGGCCACATCGATTTCGCCACCATCCGCGACTACTACGAACAGTGCCACCGCGGCCTCATCGAGGGCGGCGCCGACGCCATCCTCGTCGAGACCTGCCAGGACGTTCTGCAGACCAAGGCGGCCGTGGTCGGAGCCCAGCGCGCGCGCCGCGCCATGGGCGTCGACATTCCGATCATCGCCCAGGTCACCATCGAAACGACCGGAACCATGCTGCTGGGCTCGGAGATCGGCGCCGCGCTGACCTCCTTGGAGCCGCTCGGCATCGACGTGATCGGCATCAACTGCGCCACCGGCCCCGCCGAGATGAGCGAGCACCTGCGCTACCTGTCCCAGCACGCGCAGGTGCCCATCTCCTGCATGCCCAACGCCGGGCTGCCCGAGCTGGGCAAGGACGGTGCCGTATACCCGCTGCAGCCCAGCGAGCTGGCCGACGCCCACGACTCCTTCACCGGAGAGTTCGGGCTGAACCTCGCCGGCGGCTGCTGCGGCACCACGCCCGAGCACCTGGGCAAGGTCGTCGAACGCGTCGGCGGCCGCGGCGTCAAGGACCGCAAGCCCGTCCACGAAGCGGCTTCGGCCTCGCTGTACCAGTCCATCCCCTTCCGCCAGGACTCCAGCTACCTGGCCGTGGGCGAGCGCACCAACGCCAACGGGTCCAAGAAGTTCCGTGAGGCGATGGTCGAGGAGCGCTACGACGACTGCGTGGAGATCGCTCGCGACCAGATCAGCGACGGCGCCCACATGCTCGACCTCAACGTCGACTACGTCGGCCGCGACGGCACCGTCGACATGCGGGAGCTGGCCTCGCGCCTGGCGACCGCGTCGACGCTGCCGATCATGCTCGACTCCACCGAGCCCAACGTCATCGAGGCCGGTCTGGAGCAGCTCGGCGGCCGCGCGGTCATCAACTCGGTCAACTACGAGGACGGCGACGGCCCCGACGCCAAGATGAAGCGGCTCATGCCGGTCATCAAGGAGCACGGCGCCGCGGTGGTCGGGCTGACCATCGACGAGGACGGCCAGGCCCGCACCGCCGAGTGGAAGGTGCGTGTGGCCAGCCGCCTCATCGACGAGCTCACCGGCGAGTGGGGGATGGACCGCGAGGACATCATCATCGATGCCCTGACCTTCCCGATCGGCACCGGCCAGGACGAGACCCGGCGCGACGGCATCGAGACCATCGACGCCATCCGCGAGATCAACCGGCTCTACCCGGGCGTGCAGACCACCCTGGGCCTGTCCAACCTCTCCTTCGGCCTCAACGCGGCAGCGCGCATCGTGCTGAACTCGGTGTTCCTGCACGAGTGCTCCCAGGTGGGCCTGACCTCGGCGATCGTGCACGCGTCCAAGATCCTGCCGATGAACCGGATCCCGGACGAGCAGCGCGAGGTCGCGCTGGACATGATCTACGACCGGCGCACCGAGGACTACGATCCGCTGTCGAAGTTCCTCGAACTGTTCGAGGGCGTCGACGCCCAGGCGATGAAGGAGTCGCGCGCCGACGCGCTGGCCCAGCTCCCGCTGTGGGAGCGGCTGGAGCGCCGCATCATCGACGGCGAGATGAACGGCATGGACGCCGACCTGGACGAGGCGCTGACCGAGCGCCCGGCCCTGCAGATCGTCAACGACACCCTGCTGGCGGGCATGAAGGTCGTGGGCGACCTGTTCGGCTCCGGCGAGATGCAGTTGCCGTTCGTGCTGAAGTCGGCCGAGTGCATGAAGACCGCCGTGGCCCACCTCGAACCGCACATGGAGAAGTCGGAGGACGACGAGGGCAAGGGCCGCATCGTGCTCGCCACCGTCAAGGGCGACGTGCACGACATCGGCAAGAACCTCGTCGACATCATCCTCTCCAACAACGGCTACGACGTGGTCAACATCGGCATCAAGCAGCCGGTGTCGACCATCCTGGAGACCGCCGAGGAGCAGAAGGCCGACATCATCGGCATGTCCGGCCTGCTGGTGAAGTCCACGGTCATCATGAAGGAGAACCTCGAGGAGATGAACTCCCGGGGGATGTCCGAGAACTACCCGGTGCTGCTGGGCGGCGCTGCGCTGACCCGCTCCTTCGTCGAGGAAGACCTCGCGGACATGTTCGGCGGCGAGGTCCGCTACGCCAAGGACGCCTTCGAAGGCCTGCGCCTGATGGACGCCTTCATGGACTACAAGCGCGGTGTCGAGGGCGCCGAGCTGCCCGAGCTGCGCAAGCGCAAGGTCAAGAGCGGCGCCAAGCTCGATTTCACCGCGCCCGAGGACATGCCGGCGCGCAGCGACGTCGCCACCGACAATCCGGTACCCACCCCGCCGTTCTGGGGCGACCGGATCAGCAAGGGCGTCCCGCTGGCCGACTACACGGCCTACCTGGACGAGCGGGCGACCTTCATGGGCCAGTGGGGCCTCAAGGGCTCCAAGGGCGACGGCCCCAGCTACGACGAGCTGGTCGAGACCGAAGGCCGGCCGCGCATGCGGGCCTGGCTGGACCGCATCCAGACCGACGGGCTGCTCGAAGCCGCCGTGGTCTACGGGTACTTCCCCTGCTACAGCGAGGGCGACGACCTGGTCGTGGTGGACGAGAAGAGCGGTGACGAGCGCGTGCGCTTCAGCTTCCCGCGCCAGCGCCGCGACCGCCACCTGTGCCTGTCGGACTACTACCGGCCCAAGGAGTCCGGTGAGCTCGACGTGCTTCCGCTGCAGGTCGTCACGGTCGGTTCGGCCATCAGCGGCGCCACCCAGGAGCTGTTCGAGAAGAACGCCTACCGCGACTACCTGGAGCTGCACGGGCTCTCGGTGCAGCTGACCGAGGCGCTGGCCGAGTACTGGCACACCCGCATCCGCAAGGAGTTGGGCTTCGCCGGCGAGGACCCCGACGAGCTCGAATCGTTCTTCAAGCTGGGCTACCGCGGCGCCCGCTTCTCGCTGGGCTACGGCGCGTGCCCCGACCTGGAGGACCGCGCGAAGGTGATGAAGCTGCTGCAGCCCGAGCGCGTGGGCGTCAAGCTGTCCGAGGAGTTCCAGCTCGTCCCCGAGCAGGCCACGGACGCGATCGTGGTCCACCACCCGGAGGCGAAGTACTTCAACGTGTGACCCGGTAAGGCCGGTGCCGCTCCCTCGGCGGGGCGCGCCGGTGCTGCGCGGCGCCGCCGGCACGGCAGCGGGATCGCCTCCCGCCCGCCGTGCCGGCGGCGCCGCGTTTTCGTGGAACACCTAGATCGGTGATGGGGGTTTGGTGGCCTGGTCAGTGGTCGTAGGCGATCAGTGACCGCTTGATCGGGGCATCGATCAGCCAGTTGTGCCAGATCGCGGCGTTGAGCGCGCAGATGCGCTGGCAGGTGCGCGCCCAGAGCCCTTCAGTGGTGCGCGCGGCGTGGCGCTCCAGCCCCAGCTGGTTCTTCAGCGTCCAGATGACCGCCTCGATCCGCTGGCGCAGCCACCCGGGAAACGAGGGGTTCTCGGGCTCGTCCGCGCGGGCCGGGCGGAGGAGCGGATGGCCCAGCCCGGCCGCGGCGCTCTCGATGCCGGCCCCGGCGAAGCCCTTGTCGCACACGATCGGGCCCGGCCCCGGTGCGGGCGGCTGGGCGTGGAGCAGGTGCAGGGCCTGCTTGCGTTCGTCCAGCTCCTTGGGGTGGGCCAGGCTGAAGGCGCAGACCGCCCCGTCGGCGGTGGTGACGAGCATGAGCTTGGCGCCCCAGTAGAAGGCGTGGTGGGAGGCGTCGCGGCCGTATCCGGCGATTTCGCCCAGGCCGGAGCGGTTGACCGTGACCCGGGAGGCGCCGCAGCGCAGCGGGGTGCCGTCCATCAGCCGCAGCTTCTCCTGCCAGGTCGGAACCGCCCGGGCCAGCCACATGGAGGCGGCGAGCAGGGCCGGTGCCGCATCGCGCAGGTGGCGGTTGTACTCGGACTGGCCGGGCAGGCGGGGGAAGAGGTGGCCGATCCGGTCGGGTGCGGCGCGCATCCAGTGGCGTTCGGAGTCGCAGCGCAGCAGGGCTTGGGCGATGGCGACGCAGACGAGTTCGGCGTCGGTGAGCAGCCGGGCGGGGCCGCGTTTTCCCGGTTTCCTGCCCGAGGGCAGGACGTGGTCGTCCAGGTGGACGTAGAGTGCGGTGAGAAGGGCGTCCAGGTTCGTGTTCACAGCTTGAGCATGGGCGCCCTTCGTCATGTCCGCAGGAGTTCCGACAAACTCCCATCAACGATCTAGGGGATGCGCCCGATGTGCGGGGCTGGACGCGGATGCAAGACTGGAGGCATGCCGGAACAGTTGCCCATCGCAGGTCCGATGCTGGGAGCCGCACTCACCGTGGTGGGGCTGATCGTCTCGTGGATCCTCTGGCGGCGCCGCGGCGCCGCTTCGGGGCTGCGCGGCGTCGCGTGGTCCCTGCTGCCGCTGGCCGCGGGCCTTATGGGGCTCATGACGATCCTCTGGCGGCTCGTGACCGACCTGGTCGGGTTCTTCGTCTCCCTGGCCTTCAACCCGATCGTGTGGGCCGGCGTCGTCGTGGCGGGCCTGGCGGTCGTGCTGTGGGTGGCGTCGGGTGTCATGCGGGCACGCGGCGTCGGCGTGCGCACCGGCGCCGCAGCCCCTGCGGCCGAACCGGGCCGCGGGGCGGCCGGGTCGGTCGAGTCCGCGGCCGGTGCCGGCGGCGCCGCCGCTGCGGGCGCCCAGGGGGCTGCGGACGCCCAGGGTGCGAAGAAGAAGCAGCAGCAGGCGGGCGGCGACGACGACTTCGGAGACATCGAGGACCTGCTCCGCAAGCACGGGATCGAGTAGCGGCCCCGCCGCTCGGGCGCGGACCGCGCGGCGTGTGCCCGCTCCGCGCCCGGGCGCAGGCGCCCGTGTGCCGCCCGGGCCCGGGCGCGGGCCGGCGTGTGCGCACCGGCGAGTGCGCTCGCCCCCGGTCCCCGCGCGCCGGATGGGCCGGATGGCGCGGTGCGCCGCAGAGCGCTCCGTCCGGGCGCGCCCCGCATGGGGTCGGCGCCGCGCGGCTTCCGCTCCGGCCGGCGGCGGGAAGCGCATCCCGAATCGCCCCGGGTTGCGGCCGCTGAAGTAAATTTTCCCCACGGACGGGATCTATGTCCTTAGTTTCCGTTTATTATGGCTTAAGACTTCGGTTAAGTCCCTGACCTGGGGCGTGGTCGTAGGTGACCGCCGTCTTCCGTTGTACACACACGGTCCCGGCGTGCGCGCGCGGAGTCACGTCACGTCGAGTGACGGATCCGCGGTACTCGCGTCACGATTGGGCTACATCGTCGGATTTTGGACGTTCGGTGTTGTACTGCGGCGTACATTGATCGCCGTGCCGCATTGGACCGGCGGTAACGGTGCATCTGTCCACGTTTTCACGGGTCCAGCGGAGAACTCTGCTACACGGGCTCGCGGGGCATCCTCCGCGGTTCGTGCCGGCGCGGAGTCCGGGCGCCTACGCCCACCGGGCGTGTGCGCCTCACGGGTGTGCCGGGTACCTCCGGCATCTCCCGAACGCAGAAGACTGTGCCGCCGTACAGGGCGGGACTAGTGGGGGAGTAGTGGTGCCATGACCGCGCCGTTGGACGAACCGGGGGCGACCGAGCAGGCTCAGCCCGACGCTGACGCCGAGTCCGGCGGCGTCCGCGACCGCGGACGCTCCCTGGGCCAGATCGCCTGGATGCGGCTGCGCAAGGACCGGGTCGCGATGACCGGAGGCGCGTTCGTCGTCCTGATGGCGGCGGTGGCGCTCTTCGCTCCGCTGATCGTCGGCCTGCTGGGGCAGCCGCCCAACCAGTGGAACCGCGACATGCTCGACCCCGCGCTGGGCACGCCGATCGGCGGCATGGGCGGTATGAGCGGGGACTACCTGTTCGGCGTCGAGCCGGTGACCGGCCGCGACATCTTCAGCCGCATCGTCTACGGCGCCCGCATCTCCATGCTCATCGGGTTCCTGGCCACTCTGGTCTCGGTGGTCCTCGGCACCGTCATGGGCATCATCGCCGGCTACTTCGGCGGCTGGGTCGACTCGCTGATCAGCCGGCTCATGGACATCTTCCTGGCCTTCCCGCTGCTGCTGTTCGCCATGGCCCTGGTGGGCGTGCTGCCCGACGCCGCGTTCGGCCTGGAGGACAACGCGCTGCGCATCGCGATCCTCGTGTTCATCATCGGGTTCTTCAATTGGCCCTACATCGGCCGCATCATCCGCGGCCAGACCCTCAGCCTGCGTGAGCGCGAGTTCGTCGAGGCCTCGCGCAGCCTGGGAGCGGGCAACTTCTACATCCTCCGCAAGGAGCTGCTGCCCAACCTGGTGGCGCCGATCCTCGTGTACTCCACGCTGCTGATCCCCACCAACATCCTCTTCGAAGCCGCCCTGTCCTTCCTCGGTGTCGGCGTCGAGCCGCCCACGGCCACCTGGGGCGGCATGCTCTCCGAAGCGGTCGACTACTACGACTCCGCGCCGAACTTCATGCTCGCCCCCGGACTGGCGATCTTCCTGACGGTGCTGGCGTTCAACCTCTTCGGCGACGGTCTGCGCGATGCGCTCGACCCTCGCACACAGTCCTGACCGACCACGGATCCGCACAGGTGCACCGCACCCGACCGGTGCCCGCACCACCGATCGCGTAGAGAAAGGCAAACGCCAGTGAGTAAGAAATGGCTGGGCCTCGCCGCCGCCGGTACATCGGCGGCGATGCTCCTGACCGCCTGCGGAGGCGGCGGCGGTAACGAGGACGGCGGCAGCGACGTCTCCGTCGACGACTCCGCGATCAGCGGCATCGTCGACGAGAGCACGGAGCAGGGCGGGACCCTCAACTACGCCCACTCCGACCAGTTCGACTCGCTCGACCCCGGCAACACCTACTACGCCGCCAACTGGGACTTCACGCGGTACTTCGCCCGCACCCTGGTGACCTACGAGCAGAAGCCCGGCGAGGCCGGCCTCGAACTCGTCCCCGACCTGGCCACCGACCTCGGCGAGGTCAGCGACGACGGACTCACCTGGACCTACACCCTCAAGGAGGGCCTGAAGTTCCAGGACGGCTCGGACATCACCGCCGAGGACGTCAAGTACGCCATCGCGCGCAGCAACTTCGCCCCCGAGGTCCTCAACAAGGGGCCGAACTACTTCAACACCCACCTCGACGCCGGCGGCTACGAAGGCCCCTACGAGGACGGCAACCTCGACAACTTCTCCGGCATCAGCACCCCTGACGACCGGACCGTCGAGTTCCACCTGAACGAGCCGTTCGCGGAGTTCGACTACCTGGCCGCCTTCCCGCAGACGGCGCCGGTCCCCGCCGACGCCGACACCGGCGACCAGTACCAGACCCAGGTCGTCTCCAGCGGCCCGTACCGGTTCGACGGCGAATGGACTCCCGGCAAGCAGCTCACGCTGGTGCGCAACGAGGAGTACGACCCCGAGACCGACCCCCTGACCCGCAACCGCCCGGACAAGGTCCAGGTGCAGTGGAAGCAGGAGGAGAACGACCGGGACAAGCGCCTGCTCAACGGCGACCTGCACATGGACGTCTCCGGCGTCGGCGTGGAGGCCTCCGCCCGCCAGGACATCCTGCGCGACGACGAGCTGAAGGCCAACGCGGACAACCCGCAGACCGGCTTCCTGCTGTACTTCGCGCTCAACTCCAACGTCGAGCCGTTCGACGACCGGGCCTGCCGCGAGGCCATCCTCTACGGTGCCGACAAGACCGCCATGCAGGGCGCCTGGGGCGGATCCATCGCCGGCGACATCGCCACCAACATGCTGCCGCCCTCGATCCCGGGCTACAAGGACACCGACCCCTACGGCACCGAGGGCCAGACGGGCGACGAGGCCAAGGTCGACGAAAGCCTCGAAGAGTGCGGCATGGCCGACGGCTTCTCCACCAACATCGCCTACCGGTCCGACCGGGACAAGGAGAAGAAGGCCGCCGAGGCCCTGCAGCAGTCCCTGAAGCAGTACGGCATCGACACCGAACTGAAGGGCTACCCGGCCGGCACCTACACCAGCGAGCAGGCGGGCTCGCCCGCGTTCGTCGAGCGTGAAGAGCTGGGCATCCTCGCCTACGGCTGGGGCGCCGACTGGCCCTCCGGCTACGGCTTCCTCCAGCAGATCATGCACGGCGACGCCATCAAGGACGCCGGCAACGCCAACCTCTCCGAGCTGGACGACCCGGAGGTCAACAAGCTGCTGGACCAGGCGGCGACCACGGACGACCCGACCTCCCGCGAGGAGATCTACGCCGACGTCAACGCCCTGGCCATGGACTCGGCCACGTTCCTGCCCTACCTGAACCAGAAGGCGCTGCTCTACCGGCCCGAGGGCCTGAGCAACGTCTACTTCAGCGAGGCGTACAAGATGTACGACTACTCCGCGCTGGGGCTGGAGCAGAACTGACCCTTGATCCGGCCGGGCCCCCGCGCACCAGCGGGGGCCCGGTCCCGGGTCTGTCACCGGTGCGCGACGGCCACAAGCCCGGCCGCACCCCCGGCATTCTCACTCGTAGCAAGGCAGGTGAAGGCTTCGGCCGCCCGCTGTGATCCGATACATTCTCCGCCGCCTGGTCGCGGGCGTCGTCCTCCTGCTCGTGGTCACCATGGTCGTGTTCGCGATCTTCTTCCTGGTGCCGCGCCTGGCCGGCATCGACTCCGACGGGCTGGCGGCCCGCTACGTCGGCAAGTCGCCCAGCCCCGAGGCCATCGCCGCGGTCAAGGAGCGGCTGAACCTCGACGAGCCGATCACCGTGCAGTACGGGGAATTCGTCTCCGGACTCGTGACGGGTACGGAGTACGACAGCGGCACCGACATCATCCACTGCGACGCCCCGTGCTTCGGCTACTCTTTCAAGACCAACACCGAGGTCTGGCCGCAGCTGATGGACCGGTTGCCCGTGACCGGTTCTCTGGCGATCGGCGCCGCCGTGATCTGGGTGCTGGCCGGCGTGTCCATCGGCGTGCTCTCGGCGCTGCGCCGCGGATCCCTGCTCGACCGGGCGGCGATGATCACCGCGCTGGCCGGCGTCTCGCTGCCGATCTTCTTCACCGGCCTGGTGTCACTGGCACTGCTGAGCTACTACTGGCCGATCTTCCCGCCGGGCGGCAGCTACACCGGCATCACCGAGAACCCGCTCGCCTGGGCGCACGGGCTGGTCCTGCCCTGGGTGACCCTGGCGTTCCTCTACGCTGCGATGTACGCGCGGCTGACCCGCGCCGGCATGCTCGACACCATGGGCGAGGACTTCATCCGCACCGCCCGTGCCAAGGGCCTGCCCGAGCGCACGGTGGTCACCAAGCACGGCCTGCGCGCCGCGCTGACCCCGATCATCACCATCTTCGGCCTGGACTTCGGGCTGATGCTGGGCGGGGCGGTGCTCACCGAGAGCACGTTCTCCCTCCCCGGCCTGGGCAAGTTCGCCGTCGACGCCATCCGCGGCAACGACCTGCCGGTGGTCCTGGGAGTCACCCTGCTCACCGCGGCGTTCGTGGTCGTGTGCAACCTGATCGTCGACGTGCTCTACGCCTGGGTCGACCCCCGCGTGCGCGTAGGCGCCTGAGGCAGGGGGAAAGCCATGCCGATTTCCGTGTCCAGCACCGCAAACACGCCCGCAGGGGCCAACCGGACCGAAGGTGAGGCGGCCATGACCGATCCGGTCGTCAGCGTCAAGGATCTGCGGATCACGTTTCCCACCCTGGAGGGGCGGCTCACCGCGGTGGACGGCCTCTCCTTCGACGTCCCCGACGGCGGGGCGGTGGGCATCGTCGGCGAGTCCGGTTCGGGCAAGAGCGCCACGTCCCTGGCGCTGATGGGCCTGCACCGCGGCACCAACGCCGACGTCACCGGCGACATCACCGTCGCCGGCACCAGCATCAACACCGCGAGCGACACCCGGGTCCGCGCCATGCGCGGCAACGACATCGCCATGGTCTTCCAGGACCCGATGTCCTCGCTGCACCCGCAGTACACGATCGGCAACCAGCTGATCGAGGCGCTCAAGGTGCACCGGCCCGGCGCCTCCGCCTCCGACGCCCGGGCCCGCGCCGTCGAATCGCTGGACCGCGTCGGCATCCCCGACGCCGCCAAGCGGATCAACTCCTACCCGCACGAGTTCTCCGGCGGCATGCGCCAGCGCGCGCTGATCGCCATGGGGCTGATGTGCGAACCCACGGTGCTGCTGGCCGACGAGATCACCACCGCCCTGGACGTCACCGTCCAGGCCCAGATCCTCGACCTGCTCGACGACCTGCGCAACGATCTGGGGATGTCGCTGATCCTGGTCAGCCACGACCTCGCGGTGGTGGCCGGGTCGGTCGACGAGGTCCTGGTGATGCAGAACGGCGGCGTCGTCGAACGCGGCGACGTGCGCGACGTCCTGTCCGCGCCCGCGCACCCCTACACCAGGTCGCTGCTCGCCGCGGTCCCGCGAGTGGACGTCTCCCGCGCCCAGCGCCGCGCCCAGGTGCGCGCCGAGCGCCTGGAGCCCGCCTCCGAAGGCCAGGGCGAGCAGGCCCAGCGAGCTCAGCGCGCACGCCGGCGTGCCGACGCGGAGGCGGCCGAGCAGCGCACCGGCGCCACCGCCAAACCGGAGAAGAGCGACGAGGACGCGGCGCTGCTGTCGGTGCGCAACGCCCGCATGCGCTTCAAAGTCCGCGGCGGTCTGCTGGGCGGTGCCAGCGATTTCTACGCCGTCGACGACGTCTCCTTCGACCTGCACCAGGGCGAGACGCTGGGGATCGTGGGCGAGTCCGGATCCGGCAAGAGCACCCTGTCGCGGATGATCACCCGGCTGCTCACCCCCACCTCCGGAGAGATCGCCTTCGAAGGCCGCGACATCACGCGGCTGTCCGAGCGCAAGCTGCGCCCGCTGCGCCGCGACATCCAGATGATCTTCCAGAACCCGTACTCGTCGCTGAATCCCCGCGTCACCATCGGCGACAGCATCGGCGCCGGCCTGCGGGTGCAGGGCGAGACCGACACCAAGCAGATCCAGCGCAAGGTCCAGCAGCTGCTGGAGCGCGTAGGCCTGGAGGCGTCGCACTACAACCGCTTCCCGCACGCGTTCTCCGGCGGCCAGCGCCAGCGCATCGCCATCGCCCGCGCCCTGATCCTGCGGCCCAAGCTGGTCATCTGCGACGAACCGGTATCGGCTCTGGACGTGTCCACCCAGGACCAGGTGCTGCGGCTGCTCGACGAGCTCCAGGACGACTTCGATCTGACCTACATCTTCGTCGCCCACGACCTGGCCGTGGTCCGCCAGGTCAGCGACCGGGTGGCGGTCATGCGCCAGGGCGAGATCGTCGAGCTGGACCACAGCGACACCGTCTACGAGGCGCCCCGGCACGACTACACCCGCGAGCTGCTGACAGCGGCCCCGGTCCTCGACCCGGTCGAAGCCAAGCGGCAACGGGAGCAGCGCGCCGAACGCCGCCGCGCGTCGACCGCGGCATAGGCCGGCCGCACCGGCCGTGACCGTGTGCTCGGCGCCGTCCGCGGCGCCGAGCACACGGCCGCCCGCTACCGGCGGCCGCCCCCGGCGACGGCGTCCCCGTCCTCGGCGCCGGAGCCCGGGCGCAGCAGCGCCTCGGCGGCGATCCACACCGAAGCGACGGTGTGGATCGCGAGGACGATCCCCAGCGGAGGGAACGTCTGCTGCAGGGCCGCGGTGCGTTCGGGATCGCCCACCAGCAGGATCAGTGCGCCCAGGACGCCGGCGCCGACCGCGCACGCCGCTACGCAGCGCAGCCACGCGGCGGCTTCGCGCCGCACGGCCGGTATGCCGCGCTTGGGCGGTCGCGTCGGCGGCGGCCCGCCGGCGAAGCGATGGGCGAAGCGCACGTCGAGCCAGCCGACGACGCTGCTCCCGTAGGCCACGGTGAAACCGAGGTAGAGCGCGCCCAGACCGTGCGAGGAGTCCGCCGTCCCGCCCAGCGCCAGATGCACCGCGATCACCGCCAGCAGTACCAGGTCGACCAGCGGTACCGACACCAGGAGCGCGCTGCTCAGGCGGCTGCGCCGCAGTACGTAGCGGGCGGCGAGCCCGCCTGCCGCGAATATCCAGAACAGCGCTTCGCACGCCAGGATCAGCCCGACGATCACAGCGATCCCCCTTACGCCCGCGCGGGCAGTCGATGTCCCCAGCATCGCGGGCCGCCCCCTCCCCGGGGATCGTCGCGGGTAGGGAGATCCCTGCGACGTTGGATGTACGCATCCGCGGGCCGCACGTGCTGGGATGGAGCCGTGAGAGGACGACCGCCCGGCCGCGAGCTGCTGGACCACCCGCTGCTGGGTGGCCGCGCCTACCTTGGAAGCGCCCTGTGGGCGGGGGCGATGTTCGCGCTGGGACTGCTGCTGTGGGGCGTGGGAGCCTACTTCTGGCGCGACGGCATCGGTCCGCACTGGCTGCTGGCCACCCTGGCCGCCGTCTGCGGTCTGATGCTCTTCCGGCGCACGGCGCCCGGCGCCGTCCTCGGCGCGGCGACACTGGTCCTCGCGGTCGACGCCGCGATCGGCCCCTCCTCCGCTGTGATCATCGTCTACGGCGACGCTCTGTACGCGGCATGCGTGTGGGGCCGGCGCCGATCGGCCGACACGGTGCTGGCCCTGGTCTGCGCGGGCGGGGTGGCGGTGACCGCGTCGCTGGCGGCGGCGCTGATGCTCGGAGCCTTCCGGGGCGGGCTACTGGAGCTCGTCCAGGTGATCGGGCTCTACGTCCTGGTCTTCGCCAGCCCGGTCATCAGCGGCCTGAGCGTACGCGAACACCGTCAGCGCACGGCTTTGGAACGCGAGCGGGCCCGCCAGATCGAGCGGATGGCCGAACTGGACCGGCGCAACGCCGTGACCGAGGAACGCGGCCGGGTGGCCCGCGAGCTGCACGACGTGATCGCCAACCACCTCAGCGCCGTTGCGGTGCAGTCCACCGCCGCCCTGTCGATGCGCGAGGCCGATCCTGCGCGGATGCGCCGAATCCTGGGAGTGATCCGTGACAGCAGCCTGCACGGCCTCACCGACATGCGTGCCATGATCCGGGTGCTGCGCGACGAGGAGGGCGGATCGCACCTGGATGCGGTGACTCCCCGGCTCTCCGACGCCGACCGGTTCTTCGCCGATGCCCGCGAAGCCGGGGTGGAGGTGGAGGTCGCCTGGCCCGACGGCGTGCCGCCGCTGCCTCCGCGCGCCGACGCCGCCGCCTACCGGGTGCTGCAGGAGTCGCTGACCAACGCGCTACGCTACGCCCATCCGAGGCGGGTCGAGGTGGTCGTGGACGTTCGGGCCGGCGATGCGGTCGGACGGGGGAACGGCCGGGAGGACGGGATCGGCGCGGGCGAGACTTCCGGGGGGCGAACGCTGGTCGTGAGCGTGAGCAACGGCGTCGCCGAGGCAGGGGAGGGGGCGACCGGGGTGCTCCACGGACAGGGCGCGGGAGCGGGGCTGACCGGGATGCGCGAGCGGGTGCTGCTGCTCGGCGGACGGTTCAGCGCGGGTCCGGTGGACGCGCGGACGTGGCGGGTGCGGGCCGAGATACCGCTGTCGCCCGCGGAACAGGCGTCCGGCGCCGAGCCGCGTGGGTCGGCCGCGGACGGCGGTGCCGCCCAGGACCCGGGCGGTGCCGGCGCGGCGGAGCGCCCTGCAGGAGCCGAGGACGGTGTGCGGTGATCCGGGTGGTGGTGGCCGAGGACCAGTGGGCGGTGCGCTCGGGCCTGGTGATGATCCTGGACGCCGCCGACGACATCGAGGTCGTCGCCGAGGCCGCCGACGGCGAGGAGGTGGTGGCGGCCGCCCGCCGTACCGGCTGCGATCTGGTGCTGATGGACGTGCGGATGCCGCGCAAGGACGGCATCGCAGCCACGCGCGAACTCGCCGGGTCCGGAACCGACGTCCTCATCTTGACGACCTTCGACCTCGACGAGTACGTCTTCGGCGCGCTGCGTGCCGGAGCCGCGGGTTTCCTGCTCAAGAACATCGAGGCCGACGGCCTGACCGATGCGGTGCGCGTGGTCGCACGCGGCGAGGGCATGATCGCACCGGCCGTGACGCGCCGCCTCATCAGCACGTTCGCCGGAGCCGGAGCCGGAGACGGCGCGGGCATGGGCGCGGGGCAGCCCGGCGCCCGAGCCGCGAGCGGACGCGTCCTGCCCGCCGCCGCGTCGGTGGCCGAGTTGACTCCACGCGAACGCGAGGTGCTGGCCTGGGTGGGCGAAGGGCTGTCCAACCGGCAGCTCGCCCGGCGGCTGGGCATCACCGAACCCACGGCCAAGACCCACGTCAGCCGCATCCTGGCCAAACTGGATCTGCAAAGCCGCGTGCAGGCCGCCATCGCCGCCCAGGAGCTCGGGCTGACCCGCTAGGGGTGCGCGTCCATCGCCGGGTCGGAGCTCTAGGGGCGCAGCGACGCCAGCAGGGAGTCGAGCCCGTCGGTGAACCGGCGCCGCGGGTCCAGCTCGATGCCGCTCAGCGCCGCCGTGTGCGGGAACCGGCCGTCGACCACCGCCGGATCCCGCGCGGGCAGCCCGTTGGCGCGCACTTCGTGGATGACGGCGCCGGTCACATAGGAGTCCAGCGCCGCGGCCGCCTGGACCGCGTCGGCGCCGCCGAGTCCGGCCTCGGCGAACGCGGCGTAGTGCAGTTCACGCGTGCGCAGCGCGGCTTCGGTGTCGGGGCGGCGGTGGATGAACAGCGGCAGCGCCTGGGCGTGATCCAGCAGGGCGCGTCGGTAGTCCAGCGCCCAGGTCCGCAGGCGCTCGTCCCAAGACCTGCTGTCGGAGGGCTCTCCGGCCCCGCCGGCGGCGCCGTCCTCCCCGCCCGGCCCGACCTCCCCGGATTCGGCGTCCGCATCGCCGGGGGAGCCGCCGGAGACGTCGCTGATATGGGCCACGATCGCCTCGAAGAGCTGCTCCTTGCCCAGCGGGAAGTGGTGGTAGATCGCCATGGCCTCGACGTCGAGGGCGTCGCCCAGTCGGCGCATGGTCAGCCGGCGCAGGCCCTGGCCGTCGATGATGCGCAGGGCCTCGGTGATGATGCGGTCGGCGCTGAGGCCGGCGTTGTTTCGGGTCACGTCCGGATCCTAGGATTACTACGTAAAGGCGGCTGTTACTGCATCCTGGCCTCGCCAGGTGATCTCGACCCCTCTAGAGTGGAAGCGCCGACGCCCTCGGCGCGTCCCCTTCGTACACTCAATCGCACATCGGGAGCGAATATGGCCTTGGGACAGCGAAAAGTCGACGACGCCGCGCGCACGCGCCTCGCCGAGGACCGGCACGAAGCCGACCGGCTGCCGGAACTGCTCCGCGCGGTCGCCGGGGCCGAAGAACGGCTCGCCGAGGCACAGCGCGCCGACGCCGGCGTCCAGGAGCTGAACCGCCGCGGCGTGGAGCTGGACACCGCTCTGACCGGGGCGATGCGCGCGGCCTACGCCCAGGAGCGGGTGCTGATCGGCGCGCGCGGCTATTCCGACGGCATCTACCGCCGCAAGCGGCTGGCCACCCGCGACGTCCGCCGCGCGACCGAGACCGCCGAGCGCTTGCTGACCGCTCGCGAACAGCACCGCCTGCACGGGATCGAGCAGGTGCCGCGCGACCCCGCAGCGGTGTGACGATGTGCGCCGCTTGCTTCACGGTGGGACGATCGGGGCAGGCGTTCGCGTGCACGCCGCAGGCACCGCGCAGGTTACAGGGAGTGGGGGGCGAGGATGCCGGACGCGATCCGGATCGACCCGACGTCGAAGGTCCCCCCGTATGAGCAGATACGGGCGGCGGTGGCCAACGCGGCCGCCAACGGCGACTTGCCCGTGGGATACCGGCTGCCGACCGTACGCGCGCTGGCCGAGACCCTGTCGGTGGCCGTGAACACGGTCGCACGCGCCTACCGTGAGCTGGAGCAGGCCGGGGTCGTCGAGACGCGCGGCCGCTCCGGCACCTACATCGCCGCCGGCGGCGACTCACAGCGCGCCGAGGCGGTCGCGGCGGCCCGCAGCTACGCCGACGTCATCGCGAAGCTGGGACTGGACCGCGGCGAAGCGCTGGAGATCGTCCGCGCCGCCCTGCGGAGCCGGGAAGCCGAAGTGTAGCGAGCCGCGCCCGGCTTCGCGGGGCGGGCGACGTACCCCCGGTTGACGACCGGGGCGGGAGGCAGTCGGCGCACGGCCCCCGCAGCGCGTTCCGGATGCGCGAGGGGCGGCTCGTCCTGGCCGAGCAGCAGGTGAAACGGTACGGGTCCGCCCGTCCGCGGTCGGCGGTGAAGCAGGACGCCGCTGCCGCGAGGCGGTCCGCCTGAGCGGGGCCGCCCCATCGGGACGGTGGGAACCCCCTCCTTCAGGAGGGGGAGGACGTCACCTCCGGGTACCGACCACGCTGACGAGGTAGAACAGGAGCGTCCCCACCCAGACGAGGACGAGGCCCGGGGCGCCCATGATGCCGCCGCAGATCGCGCTCAGCGGGATCAAGAAGCACATGGCCACGAGGCCCATGGTCATCCGCGGCGTCCAGCCGTGGTCGCCCTTCTTCTGGGGTGCCGAGCGCGCGTCGGGCCGCGTCGGGCCCACTCCGGCTTCGGCGAGGCGGCGGCCGACCCGTTCGTCGACCGACGCGTCGAGCCGTTCGACGATCGCGGTGGCGATCGCGCCGTCGTACTCGGGGCCGAGTTCGCGTGAAGCCCGTAGCGAGGCGGCGACGTCGGCGGCGGCACCGGTGTCGGCCGCGTGAGCCGGGGAGGCGGGATCGGTCGGGGCGGCGTCGGTTTCGTGGACCATGACCGTATTCTCGCCCCCGCGCGGGCGGCGGTCACCCCCCGCATGGGGATCTCCGGGCAACCTCGGGGGTGACCCCGAGTTCCGGGAACCGGGCGAAGAAGGCGCGAAAAGACCCCGTGCCCGCACGGTGGCGGGCACGGGGTCTGTCGTCCGGGGGCGGATCGGGTGCGGCCGCCGCCCGGTCAGCTCGCGAAGTCGAGCAGCTGCTGGGCCCGGCTGGGGTGGCGCAGCTTCGACAGCGACTGCTTCTCCAGCTGGCGGATACGCTCGCGGGTCAGCCCCAGGTGCTTGCCGATCTCGTCCAAGGTCCGCGGGCGCCCGTCCATCAGCCCGAAGCGCAGCGACATGATCGTCGCCTCGCGCGGTTCGAGGTCGTCCAGTGCGCTGCGGAGCTGGTCGGCCATCAGCTGCCGGTCGACCACCTCGGAGGCCTCCGAGGCGTCGATGTCCTCGATGAGGTCGCCGATGCGGGTCTCGCCGTCCTCGCCGATGGTGGAGTCGAGGCTGATGGGCTGGCGGGTGATCCGCAGCAGTTCCTCGATCTGCGACGGCGACTTGTCCAGCTCCTTGGCCAGCTCTTCCGGCGTGGGTTCGCGGCCCAGAGTCTGGTGCATGTCCCGCTCCAGGCGGCTGACCTTGCTGAGCAGTTCCAGTACGTGCACGGGCAGTCGGATGGTGCGGGCCGAGTCGGCGAAGCCGCGCTGTATGGCCTGGCGGATCCACCACATGGCGTAGGTGGAGAACTTGAAGCCCTTGGTGTAGTCGAACTTCTCCACGGCCCGGATCAGGCCGAGGTTGCCCTCCTGCACGACGTCCAGCAGCGACATTCCGCGGTCGCTGTACTTCTTGGCGACCGAGACCACCAGCCGGAGGTTGGCCTCCAGCATGTGCTGCTTGGCGCGCCGGCCGTCGTCGGCGATCTCGGTGAGGTCCTCGTGGTCCTCTGCGCTGAGCTCCTCGGGGCCGGGAGACTCCTCGAGGGTGCCCAGGCGGTATTCGGCGTAGAGCCCGGCCTCGATCCGTTTGGCGAGGTCGACCTCCTCTTCGGCTGTCAGTAGCTGGCGGCGGCCGATAGCCTTCAGGTAGGTGTGGACGGAGTCGCCCATGGCCGGGGACTGGTCGTCGAGGTCGGCCTCGGGAGCCTCCGGCTCCTGCGTGGGCAGGCTGACGCTGACCTCTTCGGTATCCTCGGATTTGGCCTCGTCGGCCTCGCGGGGTGCGGTGTCCAGCGCCTCCTCAAGCGCTTCGTCCTCGGCGTCGGCGTCGACGGACTCGACCGCTGCGTCGCCGCCCCCGTTGGCGAGCCGCACGCCTGCGTCGGCGAGTTCCCGCAGGATGGAGCGGCCGTCGGCCGGGCTGATGCCCGCAGCGGTGAACGCCGCGCGGAGCTCCGCAAGGGACAGGTGTCCCTGGGAGCGCCCCCGGGTGATCAGCTCGTCCAGTGACGACGCGGACGCGACATCCTTGCCGGCTGCGGTATCCGCCACCGTGGCAGAAGTGGCTAGGGCAGTGCGCGACATGAAGGCACCTCCCTCCCTTCCAAGACGTAAGGCGCGTGGCGGTAGGAGCCCGCCGGTTTCGCACGCCACTATGTCTAACGCGTCAGAGAGTCAAATGTTCCCGGTCTCGATTGGATCTCGCGGGACGTGGTCTAGATCACGCTCCGATGCGGCGTGGGCGGCTCCGGGGAACGGGTATTGGCGTATGGGTGCGCGGCCCTTTCGGCGCGGCCGCACAGCTGCGTCCGCAGGGCCGGTGCCGACCGATCCGCACCGCCCACCTCCTTCGTCGCGAGGGGTTGGATTCGGTGCTTTGGTAGACGCCTGCCCGGCGTGCGAAGTTCCGCCGTTAGCGGATCCGTTACCGAATGATCGCGGTCACCGATCATCCTGCCCGCGGGCGGTCGCGTCAATCGCGCTCGACAGCCTGCCAGCGCAGGGCCGCCAGGTCCGGTTTTCCCGAGGTCAGCAGGGGCAGGCTGGAGCGGATCTCCACCTCCCGCGGCGCCGCGTAGCGGGGCAGGTGCCGCGCCACCCACGTGCGCACCTCCTCCAGCCCGGGCGGGGCCGCCGGGTCGACCGGCACCACCACCGCGGCCACGCGCTCGCCCCACTCGGGGTCGGGGCGGCCCACCACGGCGGCGTCGGCGACCGAGTCCATTCGCATCACCAGTGCGGCGACCTCGGCCGGGACCACCTTGTGCCCGCCGGTGTTGACGACGTCGTCCAGCCGGCCGCGCACCGCGAGCCGCCCCCGGTCGTCGAACCCGCCCAGGTCCCCGGTGCGCAGCCACGGCGCTCCGTCCTCGCCCGACACCAGGGCCTCGGCCGTCGCGCCGGGATCGCGGCGGTAGCCGGCGAAGAGCGTGCGACCGCCCAGCAGGATCCGGCCGTCGTCCTCAAGGCGCACCTGCACGCCCTCCAGCGGCTCGCCGTCGTAGACACAGCCGCCGCAGGTTTCGCTCATGCCGTAGGTGGTGACCACCCGGCCGCCGGCTGCGCGGGCGGCCTCCAGCAGGCCCGGCTGCGCGGCGGCGCCCCCGAGCAGGATCGTGCCGAACGCCGACAGGTCGCAGCCGGCGTCCACGAGCCGGCGCAGCTGGGTGGGCACCAGGGAGACGTGCGGGCGGTGGCGCTGCGCCGCGCGCGCCGCCGCGGCGGGCCCGAAGGGCTCGACCACGGGTTCGGTGCCGGCCGCCAGGGCGCGCACGAGAACGAGGAGCCCGGAGATGTGGGTGTGCGGCAGGACGCACAGCCACCGGTCGCCGTCGGCGGCCCCGATGCGCCGCAGCGAGGCGCGGGCCGAGGCGAGCAGGGCCGGCGCGGGCAGTTCGACGCCTTTGGGCGCACCGGTCGACCCGGAGGTGGCGATGGTCAGGGCGGTGTCCTCGCCGGTGCCGCTGCCGCCGTCCAGGGCCGTCACGCCTTCGGGGGTGCGCAGCGAGGAGGGGCGCATCGCCGCCAGCACGGCCTCCAGACGGGGCCGGGGCAGAGCGGGGTCGAGCGGCAGCAGCGCGGGTCCGCGCTGCTGCAGGGAGTCGTCGAGCAGGTCGGTGAGTTCGGCGGGCTCCACGCCCATCACCGCCTGCAGAGGTCGGTCGGCCACGTCGGCCCAGCCTAGCGCCGCAGCGCGGCCCGTGCGGCTCCGGGCGCGACCGCGGTGGCGGGGTGCGACCGTGTGCGCCGAAGCGATTAGGGTTGGCCTGCGGCGGGTCCGGGCGCGGCGCCGGCCGACCGGACCCCGGCACCAGGCGATGACGCAGCGAAGGAGATGACGGCAGTCGTGAGTGGCGTGGAGTGGCAGAGGTCGGGCGAGTACACCGACATCATCTACGAGACCGCCGAGGGGATCGCCAAGATCACGATCAACCGGCCCGAACGCCACAACGCCTTCCGGCCGCAGACCCTCTTCGAGCTCCAGGACGCCTTCAACGCCGCCCGCGACGACTCCGAGGTCGGTGTGATCATCTTCACCGGGGCCGGGGACCAGGCGTTCTGCTCCGGCGGTGACCAGAAGATCCGCGGCGACGACGGCTACATGGGCGACGACACCGTGGCCCGCCAGGGGATCGGCCGGCTCAACGTGCTGGACCTGCAGGTGCAGATCCGCCGGCTGCCCAAGCCCGTGGTGTGCATGGTCGCCGGCTGGGCCATCGGCGGCGGCAACGTGCTGCAGGTGTGCTGCGATCTGACCGTCGCCGCCGACAACGCGAAGTTCGGCCAGACCGGGCCCAAGGTCGGCTCCTTCGACGGCGGGTACGGATCGTGGCTGCTGGCCCAGACGGTGGGACTGAAGAAGGCGCGCGAGATCTGGTACCTGTGCCGCCAGTACAGCGCAGAAGAGGCGCGCGAGATGGGCATGGCCAACACCGTCGTCCCGCTGGAGCGCCTGGAGGAGGAGACCGTCGCCTGGGCGCGGGAGATGCTGCAGAAGTCCCCGCTGGCCCTGCGCATGGTCAAGGGTGCCATCAACGCGGTCAGCGACGGCGCGGCGGGGATGCAGCAGTTCGCCGGCGACGCCACGATGCTCTACTACATGAGCGACGAGGCCCAGGAGGGCCGCGACGCCTTCAAGGAGAAGCGCAGCCCGGAGTTCGACCGCTTCCCGCGGCGTCCCTGAGGGCGGTCGCGGCCACCGGGCCCGCCGCCGGGCGCGGCGGGCCGTGTGCGGGCCCCGGGCCGGGCCGGCGCACCGCAGCAGGACCACACCCCGCGGGAGGCGGATTGGCCAGCTTGGGCGGCCGGAGCGGCACGGCCGAGGCGCGTGCGTTCGCTATACCGATGCGCACGCGCTTCCGCGGGCTCGACGTGCGCGAAGGCCTGCTGGTGCGCGGCCCCGCGGGCTGGGGCGAATTCTCGCCCTTCCCCGAGTACGGCCCGAGCGAGTGCGCCCGCTGGTGGGCGTCCTGCCGCGAGGCCGCCGACGAGGGATGGCCCGCTCCTGTGCGCGACCGGGTCCCGGTCAACGTCACCGTGCCCGCCGTGGATCCGGAGCGGGCGGCCCGCATCGTGGCCGAGGGCGGGTGCTCCACGGCCAAGGTCAAGGTCGCCGAGGCCGGGCAGGGGCCCGCCGACGACATCGCCCGGGTGGAGGCCGTGCGCAGCGCCATCGGTCCCCGCGGGCGGGTGCGCATCGACGCCAACGGTGCGTGGAGCCCCGACACCGCGGTGCGGATGCTGGCCGCTCTGGAGCGCTTCGATCTGGAGTACGTCGAGCAGCCCTGCGCCACGCTGGAGGAGTTGGCGCAGGTGCGCCGCCGCACCGCGGTTCCCGTCGCCGCCGACGAGTCGATCCGGCGCGCCGAGGATCCGCTGCGTGTGCGTGCCGCCGGCGCCGCCGACATCGTCGTGGTGAAGGTGCAGCCCTTGGGCGGGGTGCGCGCCGCGCTGGAGGTCGCCGAGGCCTGCGGGCTTCCCGTGGTGGTCTCCAGCGCCGTGGAGACCTCAGTGGGGCTGGCCGCCGGCGTCGCGCTGGCCGCCGCCCTGCCCGCCCTGCCCTATGCCTGCGGGCTGGCGACGATGCACCTGCTGGAGGACGACGTGACCGCCGCCCCCCTGCTCGCGCGCGGGGGCACGGTTGCGGTGCGCCGCCCCGGCGTGGACGCCGACCGGATCGCCGCCGTCGAGGCCGACGCGGCCCCGTGGCTGGAGCGGGCCGAAGCGGCCCGCCGCGCCGGGCGCGCCGCCCCGGAGGCCGACCGGGGAGCGAGCGGCGGTTGACCGAGCCTTGGGCATCCGCCGGTGGAACGCGTGAGATCGGGTACGCCTTTCGGTGAGCAGGTCGCGCCGCGTTCGTCGGAGAGGGGGAGGGCGCGCCCCGGTGCGAACAGCCGGCTCCGGCCGCCGAGAACACGGCGATTCCGGTCACACTCGCGGGATCCGTCCGCCGGCGGGGACGGATCCCGCGCCGCGATCCGTTGCAGTGCGGGGACCGGAGGCCGCGGGCGCTACGTCCCGTTCCGCCGGGCGCCGGCGGGACCCGAGCGCCGAACGGCGGTTCCCGCCGCCGAGGCGGCGGGAGCGGCGGCGGGACACCGAGAGGGGCCGGGGCCGCTGACGGGCCGGCAGATGGACACACCTGACGAACTGAGAGACACCGCATGAACCCGTCTACCGCTCTGGCGCGCGTCCTCGTCGACGAACTGGCCCGGTGCGGGCTGTCCGAGGCCGTCGTCGCGCCGGGGTCGCGCTCCACGCCCCTGGCGCTGGCCCTGGCCGGCCACCCGGACATCCGGGTGCACGTCCGCGTCGACGAGCGGTCGGCTTCCTACCTCGCGGCGGGCCTGGCCCGCGTCCAGCGCCGCCCGGCCGCCCTGGTGTGCACGTCGGGGACCGCCGCGGCCAACTTCCACCCCGCGGTGCTGGAAGCCGACGAGAGCAGTGTTCCGCTGCTGGTGCTCACCGCCGACCGTCCGCCGGAGCTGCGCGGCACCGGCGCCAACCAGACCGTCGACCAGATCGGTCTGTTCGGTTCCGCGGTACGGATGTTCACCGAGGTGGGCACCCCCGATCGGGTTCCGGGCATGGCGGCCTACTGGCGGTCGCTGGCGTGCCGGGCCTGGGGCGCAGCCGAAGGCGCCGACCGCCCCGGCCCCGTGCACCTCAACCTCGCCTTCCGCGATCCCCTGGTGCCCGAGACGCCGCTGCCCGACCCCGGCGACGCGCCGGACGCGGCCGAGAGCGCCGCCCCGCTCCTGGAGGCCGGCGACTGGCCCGACCGGCTGGGCGGGCGCGCGGGCGGCGGCCCGTGGATCGAGTTCCGCCGCGGCCCCGGTGAGCCGGCACCGGTCGAGCTTCCGCCGGTGGAGCGCGGGGTGGTGGTCTGCGGCGACGGCGACTACGACCCGATCCCTCTGCTGGCGCTGGCCGCCGAGACCGGATGGCCGCTGCTGGCCGAACCCACGTCCAACGCGCGCCGCGGCGAGGCGGTCTCGGCCTACCGCCATCTCCTGGCCTCGCCGCGGTTCGTGGCCGAGCACGAGCCCGAGCTCGTCGTCACCGCGGGCCGGCCCGGGCTCTCCCGCCAACTGCTGTCCTACCTGGGCCGCGCGCAGCGCCACATCGCGGTCGGCGCCCCGTGCTCGTTCGCCGACCCCGTGCGTACCGCCACCGACGTCGTTCCGGCCGTGTCCGCCCCCGCCGGCGCCCGGCCCGACACGCCGTGGGCGCGCTCCTGGCAGGAGGCCGAGAAGCGGGCGCGCGCCGCGATCGACGCGGTCCTCGACGCCGACGAGGCGCTCAGCGAAGTCCGCCTCGCCCGCGACCTCGCGGGCCACGCCCCGAACGGTTCGCTGCTGTTCGCCGGATCGAGCATGCCCATCCGCGATCTGGACTCCGCGATGAGCGCCCGCTGCGGTGCGCGCATCCTCGGCAACCGCGGAGCCAGCGGCATCGACGGCACGGTGTCGGCGGCCGTCGGCGCCGCACTGGCCCACAGCAGCGCAGGCGGGGGCGGCGCCTACGCGCTGCTGGGCGACCTGGCGATGCTGCACGACCAGAACGGGCTGGTGCTGGGCCCCGGCGAGCCCCGCCCGGACCTGGCGGTGGTGGCGGTGAACAACGACGGGGGCGGGATCTTCTCCGGCCTGGAGCAGGCGGGCCACCCCCGCTTCGAGCGGCTGTTCGGCACCCCCCACGGCGTCTCGATGGAGCGGATCGCCCAGATGGCCGACGTGCCCTACACCCGTCTGGAATGGGCCTCCGATCTGCCTAAGGCGCTGCTCGGCGAAGGGCTGCGGGTGGTCGAAGTGAGCACCCGGCGGACCGATTCCGCGGCGCTGCGCCGCACCGTGCAGCGGGCGGTCGACGCCGCCCTGCAGGACTGAGCGGCCGGGGCCCGGGCGCGGCAGGCGGCGCGCTGCTGCTAGCTTTGCGGATTATGCGGTATCTGCGCCATATCACCGGCATCAGCACCTGGCGCGACGGCGACGGGCCCGTCGCGCCCGCGTCGTTGCGCAGCGAGGGCTTCGTGCACGCCTCGCCGGACGACGCCACCGTGCTGGCCGTCGCCAACGCCGTCTACGCCGACGCCGCCGAACCCCAGCTCGTGCTCATCGTCGACACCGAACTGCTCGACGCCGAGGTGCGGTGGGAGGCCGCGGAGCCGGCCCCGCCCCCGGGCGTGGCCGACGACGCCCGGTTCCCGCACATCTACGGGCCCGTCCCCCGCGCTGCGGTGGCGGGCGTGCGCTACCTGCGCCGCGACCCCGGAGGCGTGTTCGTCTCGGTCGAGGAGCGCGGTTCCACAGCCGAGCTGCTCGATCTGCTGCCCCACCCCGAAGGCGGCTGGTACCGCCAGACGTGGACGGCCGGCGCGGCGGTGCGCCCCGAGGGCTATCCCGGCGAACGCTCCACCGCGACCGGTATCCACTTCCTGCTCAATCCGGGAGAGTACTCGCGCTGGCACCGGGTCCGCTCCGACGAGATGTGGGTCTTCAACCGCGGGGGGCCGCTGGAACTGGCCCTGGGCGGCGTCGGCGAGCGCCCCGAGGAGGAGGCGCGCCTGATCCTGGGCCCCGACCTGGAGGACGGCCGGCGGCTGCAGGGCCTGGTTCCCGCCGGCACCTGGCAGGCCGCCCGCCCGCTGACCGCGCGGGAGGTACTGGTCAGCTGCTTCGTGTCACCGGGATTCGACTTCGCCGACTTCGAGGCCGTGGACTAGAACGGCGCCGTTGCAGCGGGACCCGGCGGCGGGGCGCGCCGGGCGCCCGGCCGGGTCGTGGACCTTCCGGCTCAGTCGGTCAGGGCTTCGCGCATGACCCGCAGTTTCGCGTCGGCTTCGGCCACCTCGGCGTCGGGGTCGGAGCCGGCGACGATGCCGCAGCCGGCGAACAGCCGGGCGCGCGGGCCGCGCACGTGGGCGCAGCGCAGAGCGATGGCCCACTCGCCGTTTCCGGAACCGTCGATCCAGCCCACCGGGCCGGCGTAGCGGCCGCGGTCCATGCCCTCCAGATCGCCGATCAGCTCCATGGCCGCGGTCGTGGGGGTGCCGCCGACGGCCGCTGTGGGGTGCATGGCCGCCACCACGTCCAGGGTCGAGGCGCCCGGCCGCAGTCGGGCGCGGGCGCGGGAGGCCAGGTGCTGGACGTTGGCCAGCCGCAGCAGGCCGGGCCGTTCGGGCGCCTCGACCGTGGCGCACAGCGGTGCGAGTGTGGCACGCAGCGAGTCGATGGCGTAGCGGTGCTCCTCGCGGTCCTTGGCCGAGGATTCGAGCTCGTCCGCCAGGCGCGCGTCCTCCTCGGGCGTGGCGCCGCGCGGGCGGGTTCCGGCCAGCACGAGCGAGGCGACCTCGTCGCCGTGGCGGCGCAGCAGCAGCTCCGGGGTGGCGCCGACCATGCCGTCCACCGCGAAGGTGTAGCAGTCGGGGTAGTCGCGGCCCAGCCGCGTCAGCAGCGTCCGGGGGTCGATGCCGCTGCGGGCCTCGGCGACGACGTCGCGGGCCATGACCACCTTGTCCAGCTGCCCGGCGCGGATGCGCTCGACGGCCGCACCCACCGCATCCCGCCACGCGCCGGCGGAGAGCGATCCGGTGCGCCACGTCAGTGGACCCACGGGCGCGGGGGGCGGCGCGGCGCCGCCGGTGTCGGGAGGCGGTTCGCCGGCGGGGGCGATGGTGGTGAGCCAGGAGCGCCCCCACCGGCGGCCTACGACCACACGCGGCACGACGAGCACCGATCCCGGCGAGCGGGCGTCGAACGAGAAACCGCCGAAGGCGACCAGGCCGGTTCCGGGAAGTCCCACCGCGTCGCCGGTTCCGGCTCCGGCCGCCAACCGCTCCAGGGCCGCCGACGCCGTCGAGAAGCGCCCGGTGCCCCGCGGCGCCTCTTCGGCGGCCAATTCCACGCGAACCGCTTCGCCCCAGCCGACCAGGCCTTCGCCGCCGCGCAGCCAGGCCGTCGGGGCGGTCGGCGGCAGGTGCGCGATCAGATCGGGCGCCGCGTCCAGCGGCACGGTGCGCACGTTCAGGGGCGGCAGCTCATCCAGGGCGGCGGTCACAACCGATCATCCTAAAAGCCGGCACGCCCTGCCCCGACCGGGGTGCGGCGTCGCCTCGGCGCTGCGGCCGGTTTCACCCGTGCCGTCCCGCGGGTGCGGTGCGAACCGGCACGGCCGTGTTCATCCGGAACGGACCCACAGGCCACCGCGCCCCCGTATTCTTGTCTGCACTGCATAAAAAGGGAGTGACGGGGAGGTAAACCGACAAATGCGACGGTTGCTGCTGAGTGTCGCGGCCATGGCCGCGACAGCGCCGCTGCTGGGAGCCTGCGTCCCGTGGTCGGACCCCGGATCCGGAGACGGTGCCGACGATCCCCGAACGCACGCCGCCATGCCCGCCCCCGGCCAGTGCGACACCGACCCCGCCGCCCCCAAGCGGCAGATGCGCGGCGCGTGGTTCACCACTGTCCGCAACATCGACTGGCCCTCCGAACCCGGCCTCGACGCCCGGGAACAGCAGAGCGAACTGGACGACCTGCTCGACCGCGCCGCCGGGCTGGGCCTCAACAGCGTGTTTCTGCACGTGCGCCCCACCGCCGACGCCCTCTACGCCTCCGAAAAGGAGCCCTGGGCGCGCTACCTCACCGGCGAGCAGGGCGGCGACCCCGGCTACGACCCGCTGGCCTACGCCGTCGAGCAGGCCCATCGGCGCGGCCTTGAGCTGCATGCCTGGTTCAACCCCTACCGGGTCGGGTGGAAGGACCCCGACCTGGAGAACCTCGCCCCCGAGCACCCCGCCAGGCAGCACCCCGATTGGCTCGTCGAGTACGGCGACGAGGGCTACCTGGACCCCGGCAACCCCGACGTGCGCGCCTGGGTCACCGACGTCGTGCTCGACGTGGTCGAGCGCTACGACGTCGACGGCGTGCACTTCGACGACTACTTCTACCCCTACCCCGGCGACGGCGAAGAGTTCGACGACGACAGCAGCTTCCGCGAGCACGGCGGCGACTTCGACAGCCGCGCCGACTGGCGGCGCCACAACGTCGACGCCCTCGTCGCCGGTATCCACGAGCGCATCCAGCAGACCCGTCCCTGGGTGCGCTTCGGGATCTCCCCCTTCGGTATCTGGCGCAACGCCGACAGCGACCCCGCCGGGTCCGACACCGCCGGGCTGGAGTCCTACAGCGCCCAGTACGCAGACACCCTCACCTGGATCGAGGAGGGCACGGTCGACTACATCGTCCCCCAGCTCTACTGGCAGCGCGGCTTCGACACCGCCGACTACGCCGAGCTCGTGCCCTGGTGGTCCGAGCAGGTCGCCGGAACCGGCGTCGACCTCTACATCGGCCAGGCCGCCTACCGCGTCGGCGACGAGGGCTTCCGCGGCGCGGACGCGCTCTCCCGCCAGCTCGACGTCAACGCCGAGCACGGCGAGGTCGGCGGCGACGTGTACTTCTCCATCAGCGACCTGACCGCGACCGGCCGCGCCGCGGAGGCCATGGCCGCCGTCGGCGACGCGCACTACACGCGGCCGGCGCTGCCACCCGCCTCCGACTCGGCCGGAGAGGCGCCCGATCCGGTCTCGGAGCTGACCGCCGAGCGGGTCGGGCCCGGCCGGGTGGACCTCGCCTGGACCCCGGTCGACGGCGCCCGCTTCTACGCCGTCTACCGGGTGCCCGGCGACGGCGGCGACCCCTGCGACCTGGCCGACGCCGACCACCTGATCGGAACCACCGGAGCGGGCGGCGACGGGCCCGCCTTCACCGACGACGCCCCTGCCGACGGACCGGTCCGCTACCACGTGACGGTGCTGGACGACTACCGCGCCGAGAGCGGTCCCGGTCCGGCGGCCCGGGTCTCGCCGGGCTGATCGGGCCTGCCCGGACGTCCCGTGCCGCGCCCGGCCGCACCGCGCAGGCGCCGGGCGGCGGCCGCCGGCCCCGGGACCTCGTATTCGGCTACGAATTCGGCGCGCCGATGCGTGTTCGGCGTCCGCGCGGTTAGAAACCTGTGAAGAGCGGCGGCCGTTGCGCGCGACCGGCGGCCGCCCGGCCCGTCAGCGGCGAGGAGGGTGCGGTGTCACTGCGTGAGAACGAGCGGCGGATCCTCGCCGAGATCGAGCAGGCGCTGGCCGAGGACGATCCCGACCTCGACGAGCACCTGAAGGGTTTCGGAATCGACGACCCGTCCGACGACGAGGAGGACCGGCCGGGGCGCGGCGTCCTGCTGCTGCTGATCGGCGCGGGAGCCCTGGTGCTGTGCGCCCTGCTGGCCGGGATCTACTTCAGCGCCCCGGTGCAGGGCACCGAACCCGCCGCCCCGGCGTCGTCTCCCGCGGGCCAGGGCGTGCCCGGTGCGGGAGGCGGCTGAGGGGCCGCTGCGGGACGGTGCCCGCGCCCGGAGCCGCGTACCGGCGGCTCCGGTGCGCACGTGGGATCACAGCGCGTCGAGGAACGCCTTCGCCAGCGGCGCCGCCGCCCCCGAGCCGCTGTCGCCGTCCTCCACGACCACGGCGAAGGCAACGTCGTCCTCGTAACCGACGAACCACCCGTGGGCGGGCAGCTCTTCGCCCTCCTCGGCCGTGCCGTACTCGGCGGTGCCGCTTTTGCCGTGGACCTCGCCGGTGAACCCGACGTTCTGGGCGGTGCCCTCGGTGACGACGGCGCGTGTCATGTCGCGCAGGCTCTGGGCGTTGTCGAGCGGCCGGGGCTCGGGCCGCTCGGCCGGCGCGGGGTCGGTCACCAGAAGCGGCGCCCGCCACGACCCGTCGGCCACCGCCGCGGGCAGCGACGCCAGATGCAGCGGCGACGTGAGCACTTGGCCCTGGCCGATGCTGGAGGCGGTGAGCAGGCTGACGCTGTCGGGCTGGGGGAGCGAGGGCTTGAAGACGTCGATCCCGCTCGCGAACCCGGTGTTGAACCCGAAGCGTTCGGCGCTGTCCAGCAGCGACGCCCCGTCGAGGCGGTCGGCGACCTCCTGCACCAGGGCTGTGTTGCACGACGTGGCGAAGGCCTCGGTGACCGACTGGGCCCCATAGGCGGCGTCACCCGCGTTCTTGTAGGTGCGTCCCCCCACGTCGACGGTTTCGGGGCAGGACATCTGCGCGCCCATGCCCATGCCCGAGCTCAGCAGAGCGTGGTAGGAGATGATCTTGAAAATGGACCCCGCCGGGTATTGGCCCTCCAGCGCGCGGTTGAATCCGCCGGGGACGTTGGCCGCAGCCAGCACCTCGCCGGTGGACGGGCGCACCGCCGTGATCGCGGTCGGCTTGGACTGTCCCACGATCGCTTGTGAGGCCGCCGCCTGCACCGCCGGGTCCAGGCTGAGGGTGACGTCCGTGCCGTCGGAGCCGCCGAGGGTCGCCACGGTGGGGGCGTCCTCCGGCAGGTCCGCGGACTCGGTTCCGGTTTCGCCGATGCGGATGGCGGTGGCCGCCTTGCCGGCCAGGCGCTCCTCGTAGGACTGCTGGGCCCCGCTGACGCCCACCGGGTCGCCGGCCTGATACGCCGGTCCCAGGTCTTCCAGGTCTTCTTCGGAGGCCGTGCCGACCTCGCCTACGATCATCTGCACCGACCCCGAGGCGCTGCCGTCGTCGAGGCGGCTGCCGTCGGCGGCGAGCACGTGCCCGCGCTCGCCCCACTGGTTCGTGCGCATCAGGGTCTGGCCGTCGCCGAGGTCGGGGTGTACGGCCGCGGGACTGAAGTCGACCTTCCACTCGCCGTCGGTGTGCACCAGCGGCAGCTCCCCGGAGTAGCTCCACTCGCCGGCGCTGCTCAGGTCGAGGGTCGCGTCGAAAGCGGCGGTGGCGGTTCCGTCGCCTTCTTCTACCGGGCCGGTGCTCACCTGGACCGCGTCGACGCCGAGGTTCTCGTCGAGTCGGCCGAAGACCTCGGCGGGCTCGCCGCCCTCGGCGAGGCCGGCCATGGCCGCGTAGTCCTGGGAGTTCCACGCCTGGGCGTAGGAGGTGACGGTGTCCTCGGGCTGGGGCATGGTCAGCACGTACCAGGAGGCGCCGCCGCCGACGAGAGCGAGGACCACCGCGGCGCCGACGACGCCGACGATCAGGCCCGTGCGCGAGCGGCGCGGCTCGTCGGCCGGGTCGGGGGCGCCGCCGGTGTAGGCGGGCTCGAAGCTCGGGGGGACCGGGGGTCCGCCGTAGTCCCCGCTGTCGCCGCCGGCCGGGGTGGAGGCGGGTACCCGCCCCTCGGATGCGGCGGCCTGGGCGCCGTGGGGAGCACGGGTGTATCCGTCGTCGGCGGGCCGGGCCTGCCCGGCGGAGCCGGGAGCGTGGCCGTAGCCGGGCGTCGTGCTCTGCTCGGGGGCGGTGCTGTGGTCGGGTGCGGGGGGCTGGTGGTTGTGGGGGGAGTGGGTGTGTCCGCCGCCGGTGGAAGCGGCGGGGTCGTCGGGTGTGCCGGTGTGGCCGGGTGCCGTGTTGTGGTCGGGGGCCGGTTCGCGGGGGGTGGCGGCGTTGCCGTGGAGCGGGGTTTCGGGGGCGGCGGGCCGGTGCTCGTCGGGTGCGGCGAAGGGATCGGCGCTCAGAGGCGGTTGGGGCGTGTCGCGCGCGGGGGCGCCGGGAGGCGCGGTGGCGTGGCCGTAGCCGGGCGTCGTGCTCTGCTCGGGGGCGGTGCTGTGGTCGGGTGCGGGGGGCTGGTGGTTGTGGGGGGAGTGGGTGTGTCCGCCGCCGGTGGAAGCGGCGGGGTCGTCGGGTGTGCCGGTGTGGCCGGGTGCCGTGTTGTGGTCGGGGGCCGGTTCGCGGGGGGTGGCGGCGTTGCCGTGGAGCGGGGTTTCGGGGGCGGCGGGCCGGTGCTCGTCGGGTGCGGCGAAGGGATCGGCGCCGGACGGCGGCTGCCCGGGCGCACCGTCGGCTCCCGGCGCCTGCGGAGCGGGAGCCGGGATCGTGTACGGGGAGGAGGGCGAGACGGGCTGCCATCCGGTCGACCCCGGCGCCTGCGCAGCGGGACCGGGAGTGTGGGGCTTCTGCGGCTCGGCGGCGGAGGCCGGCGGACCGCCGGATCCCGGCTCCGGGGCAGGGGCGCTGTACGGCTCCGCGCTCGGCTCGGGGGGACCGGAACGGCCGTCGTACTCGCCGGACGGGGCGGCGGAGGAGGGCTCACCCGGCCCCGAAGGGCGCCGGTCGTCTTCCACGGGGCACGTCCTTCCGAACAACACCGCCCCGCGTTCCTGAGCAGAAGCGCGGGGCGGGGACGAGGGTGGGTGGCCGGTGTGGCGGTCGCCTCTCGGCGCGCGGCACAACGCGGCTCCGAAGTCCGTACGGCCGCCCGGCGAGCGGGCGCCGCACGCGGTATTCCGCGAAGGCAATAGGTGAGGCCCGGGGGACACTTGCTACCACACCGACCACTGGCGACCTTAACCCATCACATCGCCGTCTGTGCCGCAGGGGCGGGAATCGGCGGCGGTAATCCGCGTCACATCGGGCGGGTGCGGCGCCGGATCAGCCGTGCTCGGCCGCGGAGGGCTCCTCGGAGCGCGCGATGCGCGTCATGTCCTCGCGCGTGCGCACCTTGACCCGCTTGCGGTCGCGGTCCGCCCCCAGGGACTCCTCGTGGGCCTCAAGGCGCTGCCATCCCTCCCAGCTGGTGTGGGCCACGCCGCGCTCCTCCAGCAGGCGCAGGAACGCCTCGGGGTCGGGCTCGGCCGCCGGCGCGAGGTCCGCGCGGTCGGCCACCAGGTTGGTGACGGTCTCCAGCGCGTCGCCCTTGGTGTGGCCGATGAGGCCCACCGGTCCGCGCTTGATCCAGCCGGTGGTGTAGACGCCGGCGACGGGCCGCTCGTCGAGGTCGAGTACCCGGCCGCCGTCGTTGGGAACGACGCCGCGCTCGTCGTCGAAAGCGAGGTCGGCCAGCGGGGATCCGAGGTAGCCCACCGCGCGGTAGACGGTCTGCACCTCGTGGTCGATGTATTCGCCGGTGCCGCGGACGTCGCCGTCGCCGGTGAGCTCCATGCGCTCGGTGCGCAGCCCGCACACGCGGTCCTCGCCCACCACTTCGGCGGGCCGGTGCAGAAAGTGCAGGTGCAGCCGCCGCGGCTCGCCGCGCGGGTCGCGGATGGCCCAGTTCTGCAGGATCTTGACGTTGGTCTTGACCTGGTTGGACTCCTCGATCGCGGACATGCTGGCCGCGCACAGGTCGAAGTCCTCGGGGTCGACCACGACCTCCACGCCGGGCTGCTTGTCCAGCTCGCGCAGCTCCATGGGGGTGAATTTGGCCTGGGCGATGCCGCGGCGCGCGAAGACGTGCACGTCGGTGATGTGCTTGGCGGCCAGCGACCGGTGGACGTTGTCGGTGATGTCGGTGCCGAGGAGGTCGTCGGCGTCCTTGGCCAGCATGCGGGCCACGTCCACGGCGACGTTGCCGGCGCCGATCACGGCGGCGGAGGTGCCGTCGACCCGCCATCCGGGGTCGACGTCGGGGTGGCTGTCGTACCAGGAGACGAAGTCGGCGGCGCCGTAGGAGCCGGGCAGGTCGATGCCGGGGACGTCCAGCGGGCGGTCGCGGTCGGATCCGGTGGCGAAGACCACGGCGTCGTAGTGGCGGCGCAGGTCCTCCAGTTTGAGGTCGCGGCCGTACTCGACGTTGCCCACGAAGCGGATCTCGGGCTTTTCCAGCACCTTGTGCAGGGCGTTCTGGATCTGCTTGATGCGCGGGTGGTCGGGTGCCACACCGTAGCGGACCAGGCCGTAGGGGGTGGGCAGGCGGTCGAGCACGTCGATACTGACCGGGGTCCCGGACGCTGCCAGCGTCTCGTCCTTGGTCAGCAGGTCGGCCGCGTAAATACCGGCGGGGCCGGACCCCACGATTCCCACGCGCAGTGGTCGCGTCATTGGCACATCTCCATAAGTCGCGTCTGCTCGGGGCCGCGACGCGATCACCCGGGCACGCTTGACGAGGTTAGGCTAACCTCATTGTTGCTTCCGTGTCTAAAGCCTACTAAACCGACTATGAAGATAGGCAGCCTGCCCCGAGCGGCGCGCACCGGGGGTGCGGCCCGTTCCGGTCCGTATCCGCCCACGTCAGCGGCGGCGTCGGGCCCGTAAGGCGCAACACCGCTGCGCGCCGCACTAAGCCGGGGCGCGGCTGTGGATTACCTCACGCGGGGAGCTGGAGCGGTGCCGGGCGCCGCAGGTGAAGCCGCCGGGATCGCGGCGCTCCGGCGCGATCGGGACCCGGCCGCGGACGGGAACCGGTCCGCAGCCGCGCGCCGCCCCTGCCCGCGGCGGGCGCGCCCGGCGAAGGGCTCAGGATCCGCCCCGGTCGAGCTCGGCCTTGACCGAGGCCGCATAGCGCGGAACCTGCGCCTGTCCCGACAGCCCCCGGACGGCGGCCATGACCGCGTCGGTCGCCGCCCGGCGCGAGCGCGCCTTGCCCTGCTCGCCGATCCAGGGGGACAGATCCACGGGCGGACCCACCCGGATGCCGATACGGCGCAGAGCCGGCACGCGGCGGCCCCGCGGCAGGATCCGGTCGGTGCCCGCCAGTGCCAACGGCACCACCGGTGCGCCCGAAGCCAGGGCCAGCCAGGCGATTCCGGTCTGGCCGCGGTACAGGCGGCCGTCGGGGGAGCGGGTGCCCTCGGGGAAGATCCCGAAGGCGGCGCCCCCGCCGAGGACCTTCCGGCTCTCCTCCATGGCCGCCTGGGAGGTCTGGCCGGGGCTGCGGTCGACGGCGAGCTGGCCGATGGCGCGCAGCGCACGCGCGAACGTGCGCTGGGCGGCGTTGCCTTCGGCGAACAGCTCCCGCTTGGCGATGAAGGTCACCTGCCGCGGCACGGCCACGCCGATGAACAGCGGGTCGATGTTGGACAAGTGGTTGGACGCGAGGATGACCGGCCCTTCGGCGGGAATGTTGTGCATGCCCTCCGTGTGCAGGGGCCAGGCCGCTCGGGCGGCGGGCGCGATCACCGTCTTGGCGGCTGCGTACAGCTCCACGGCTGGTGTCCTCTTTCGAAGCGGGGCGGGCCGGCGCCGGTGCGGGCACGGCGGGGGCGTCGGCGCGGTGCCGACGGCCTGACCTTATCGGTGCCCGGTACCGGACCGCCGAGCGCGGCGCCGTCCGCCCGGCGCACCCCGCCTCTGCCCCGGTGCCGCCGCCTCCCCTTACCATGGGGACCGTGCAGGACGAGGGGGCGAAGGCGAGCGGCGGGGCCGACGATCCGAATCCGAGCGAGCCCGTCTGGAACCCGCCCACCCGTGTGCGCGCCCGCGTGGCCGACCGCCCGCGCCAGCGCGTCGACCTGACGGCACTGTTCGGGCTCTCCTCGGGAGGCTGGGCCTGGAGCATCGCCGTGAAGGCCGCCGTCGCGATGTCGTCGTCCTTCGGACTGGCCGTCCTGCTGTTCGACCCGAGTGTGGCCACCCTGGCCGCCTTGGGCTCGATGACGGTGCTCTACGAGCGCGAGACCCCCTACCGCTACCGGTCGGTCGCGCTCGCACTGGTGGGCCTCGGATTCGTCGCCTGCGTCGCCGTCGGCTCGCTTGCCGCGTTCGACCCGTGGGCGGCGGCGGTGACCATCGGGGTGGTCGCCGGTGTGGTGACCTGGCTGTGCCAGGCCCTGCGCGTGGACAAGCCCGGCCCGCTGTTCTTCGTGCTGGTCTGCGCGATCTCCACCATCGTCCCCGGCGGTCCGGCCGACGTGCCGGTGCACGCGCTGGTCGCCGCGCTGGGCGCGGGCGTGGGGTGGGCCGTTTCGATGGCCGAAGGCCTGATGCGCAGCCGCCACCCCGAGCACCGCGCCGTCGCCGACGCGTTCCGGCAGCTGGCGCTGCTGCTGCGGGCGATCGGCACGCCGCGCCTGGACCACGTCCAGCACGACGCCTCGGTCGCCGTCGCCAACGCCTGGCGCATCGTCCTGCTCAGCCAGACCCGCGGCTACCGCGACAGCCCGCCGGCGGCGCGGCTGCGCGCTCTGCTGCGCTGGGTCTCCGACATCCACCTGGCCGCGACCGACGTCTCGCTTTCGCGGACCGACCGGCTGCCGGCCGTGGCCGCGGACTACGCCGACGCCCTCGCCGCCGCGGTGACCAGACCCGAGCTCACCCCCGACGAAGCCGAGCTGGACGAACTGCGCAAGGGGCTGCGCCCCCGCTCGCTGGAAGGGCGCCTCTACAGCCGGCTCGGCCGGGCCGCGCAAGCGGCGCGCCGCCGCGAGCACGAGCCCGAAGGGCGCGGACTGGCGCTGCACGACACCCCCTACCCGCCGCTGCTGCAGTCGCTGCGCTCCAGCCTGACCGCCGGATCGCTGGTGCGCCCGACCGCGCTGCGCATGGGCATCACCGTGGCCGTGGCGGGGGTCGTCGGACTCGCGCTGGGCATCGAGCGGTTCTACTGGATCTCGATCACCGTCACGGCGGTGCTGCAGGGCGGAAACGTCGTGCTGACGGTGAACCGCTCCCTCCAGCGTGCGTTGGGAACCCTGGTCGGCGTGGTGATCGGTGCGCTGGTGCTGAGCGCGCCGCTGCCGCTGGCCGCCACCGTCCCCATGGCGGCCTGCTTCATGGGTGTCGCCCAGCTCGTGGTGGCGCGCAACTTCTTCTACGCCAGCGTCTTCCTCACCCCGATGGCGCTCGTCCTCGCCCATACGGCCGCACCCCACCCGGTCGAGCAGCTCGCCCAGGCGCGCATCGTCGACACCCTGCTGGGGTCGGTCGCCGCGATGGCCGGCGCCCTGCTGCTGTGGCGGCGCGCCTCCGCGGCGCGGCTGCCGCGGACCATCATCGACGTGCTCGACACCACCCGCACCGTGCTGCTCGCGGTGCTCGACCCCGACGAGGAGCCCGGCCCCGCCCGCACCTACCGGCTCCGCCGGGACCTGCGCTCGGCCCTGGTGAGCCTGCGCGGCGTCTACGACAGCGCGATCGGCGACGTCCCGCGCGCCAACACCACCCGGCCGCTGTGGCCGGTCGTGGTGGCCGCTCAGCGCGCCGGGTACCTGGCGCTGTCGGCACTGGCCCTGGAGAACCCCCCGACCGCGTCCCACATCACCCTGCAGCGGCTCGACCTGGCCTTCGACGAACTGATCTCGGCGCTGCGGGACCGGCGCACGCCGCGCCTGGGCGCGCTGCCCCGGCTGGTGGACTACCCCCGCATCAACATGGAGCTGCGGGCCCTGTCGTCGGCGACGCGCACGGCCGTTGCCCAGGACGCGCGCACCGCCGAGCGCGAGCACGCGCGCCGCGCCCAGCGCGAGCACCGCCGGGCCCAGGAGGAGGTCGACGCCGACCTGTGAACCCGGCGCGGCGGCCGCGGAACCCTGCCGCCGCCGCGCCGCGGACCTCCTACTGCACGATGGCGAAAGCCCGCACCGGGAACGTCGCCATACCCCGGATCTTGACCGGGACGGCGAAGAAGGCGAACCCCGTCTCGGGCAACCGGTCCAGCAGGCACAGGTGCTCGACCACGGGGACGCCCGCGGCCAGCAGCAGCGAGTGCACCGGACGCGCCCCCTGGCTCTGCGGCGACGTGTCGTCGATGTTGACCGAGTCGATGCCCACGAGCGCGGCGCCGGCGTCGACCAGGGCACGCGCCGCGTCGGCGGTCAGGTAGGGGTGCTCGGGCGAGCCGTAGCGCTCGGAGCGCCAGTGCCGGTCCCAGCCGGTGCGCAGCAGCACGGCGCGCCCGGCCACGTCGGCGCCCGTGACGTCCTCGGCCGTGATCGCCCGCTCGTCGCTGTCGCGCCGGTCGATCACCGTGCCCGGCAGGTCGGCGATCTTCTCCAGTTCCAAGTCGGCGAGGTCGGCGCCGTCCCGGTAGCGGTGCGCCGGTGTGTCGAGGTAGGTGCCGGTGTTGGAGACGAGGGAGATCCGGCCGATGGTGAACTCGGTGCCCTGCGCGTAGGTCGCCTGCGACTGTTCGAAGGACAGGTGGTCGTCGATGTCCGGCCCGGGCAGGCCGGGATAGGTGGTCATTCCCGCCGTGATCTGATGGCTGACGTCGACCAGCTGTGTCATGGATCCGCCCTCTTCTCTGCGCGTCCCGGGGTCGCTGCCCCCGGTGCGGGGGCAGAGGTCTAGACCAAACTTTAGCGCCGGAGCCCCGCACGGGGGCCGGCCTCCGCCGGAAAACGCCGCCGCGGCGCGCGGCGCCTCAGCCGGAACCGTCGGCCGAGCGTTCCGGAGCGGACGCGGTCTCGGCCGGCACCAGCGCACGCAGGCGTTTCAGGTCGGCCAGCGCCTCGTCCAGCTGCCCCTCGGCGCGCTCGGCGCGGTGCAGTGCCTGGGCGCGCGCGTCGTCGACGGCGGCCAACCGCGCCGCGGCGTCCTGCTTGGCTTCGCTCAGGGCGTCGGCGGCCGCGGACTGCCGGCGCGCGGATTCGGCCCGGTGGTGCGCGCGTTCCTCCTCCGCGGCGGCGCGGGACCGCTCCAGCGCCTCGGAGGCCCGGTCGCGCTCGCCCGCCAGGGTCTCGACGCGGCCGCGCAGCTCGGCGGCCTCGGCCTCGGCCCGTTCGGCGCCGCGCCGCTCCTCCTCGGCCCGCCGGTCGGCCTCCTCGGCGGCGCGGCGCCGCTCCTCCAGCCGCTCCTGCAGCGCCGCCTCCTCCCGCCGGGCCCGCTCGCGCACCTCGGCCAGCTCGGCCTCGGCCCGCTGCCGCTCGGTCTCGACGCGTTCGGCGGCCGCGCGCTCCGCCGCGTCGACGCGGCGCTGGGCCTCGGCGAGCCCGGCCTCGTACTCCGCACGGGCCGCGTCGCGCTCGGCGCCGGCGCGCTCGGCCTCCCCGGCGGCGCGGTCGCGCTCGGCCAGCGCGTCCCGGCGCCGCGACAGGGCCTCGTCGGCCATGCGCTCGGCCGCGCCCGCAGCCGAGATCGCCGACGCCGCCGCTTCTTCGGCGCCGCCGCGTGCCTGGTCGGCGGCCCGGCGGCGGTTGTCGGCCGCCAACCGGGTCGATTCGGCCTCGGCCACCCGCCGCGCGGCGTCGATCCGCGCCGCCTCGACCTGGGCCTCCACACTGGCCGGATCGGTCATCGTGGCGAAGGCTTCGCGCGCGGTGCCCAGTGTCGCCGCGAGCTGCTCGGCCTGGACCGAGAAGCGGGTCAGCAGGTCCTCGGCGCGCAGGCGCGCCTCGGTGACGGGACCGGCCCCGGCCGACGACGGCGCCTGATCGCCGGGCGCGGGCTCCGCGCGCGCCTCTTCGACCGTGCCTTCGGCCGTCTCCTGCTCCAGCCGCTGGCGCTCCCGCCAGGCCCGCCAGCGGGTGTGCTCGGGCAGGTCGCAGTACTGCGACGGCCTACCGGGCGAGGAACTGCGCGGCACGGGGCGTGCGCAACCGGGGAAATTGCAGGTGTTCGCGTCGCTTGCCACGCAGCCGAGCCTAGCGGCACGGCGCCGCCGGCGCGGTACCCCGGCCGTGCGCGGCGCGGCCGGGGCGGTCTCGTTGACGCGCTCCCCCGGCTGAAGCCGGGGGATTCCGGCCCGCACCGCATCGCGCGGCACGGCCATGGCTTCCCGCTTCATCGACCTGTGCCGACCGTGAGGCCGGTCTCACCCGGTCTCCACGGGCTTTCGAGCCTGACGGCCCCGTTCCCGCCCGTCCGGCGGTACCCGACGCGCACACGTTGCCAGGCGCTGTTTCGCCCTGCGGGCGAATCAGCGTGCCGCGCCCCGCTACGCGGGAGGGTCGGCTACACATCCGCCGTTCACGGCCGAGCACTGCCGACGAAGCGGTAGCGCGTCCCCACCGCCGGGGGAGCGGCGTCGAGCTCGGCCAGATCTTCAGAGGTGAGTTCGACACCGGCCGCCGCGGCGTTCTCGGCGAGGTAGCGCGGGGTCTTGGTGCCGGGGATCGGCACCACGCATCCGGCCTGGGCGCGTGTCCAGGCCAGGGCCACCTGACCGGGGCCTGCGCCGCGTCGCTCGGCGATGCGGCGGATGGCGTCGGTGATCGCCCTGTTGGCGTCCAGCGCGTCGGGCTGGAAGCGCGGGTTGGTGCGGCGCCAGTCGCCGTCGGCGATGTCGTCGGCGCTCCTGAAGCGCCCGGTCAGGAAACCGCGCCCGAGCGGCGCGTAAGCGAGGAAGGCGATGCCGTTCGCTTGGCAGTAGGGCACGACGTCGGCCAGGGCCTCGGGGGTCCACACCGAGAGCTCCGACTGCACCGACGCCACCGGGTGGACCGCCGACGCCCGCTCGATCTCCGCGACCGACACCTCCGAAAGCCCGATGCGCCCCGCCTTGCCCGCGGCGACCGCTTCGGCCATGGCCGCCCAGCTCTCCTCGATCGGCACCTCGGGGTCGACGCGGTGCAGCTGGTAGAGGTCGACCCGGTCGGTGCCCAGCCGGCGCAGGCTCGCGTCGATGCTCGCCCGGACGTGCTCGGGGCGCCCGTCGTTGCGGCGCCCCAAGGGATGGCGCCCGTCGGCGACCAGCCCGACCTTGGTTGCCAGTACCGCCTCGTCGCGCCGGCCGGCGAGCGCCGCGCCCACCAGTTCCTCGTTGGTGCAGGGCCCGTAGACGTCGGCGGTGTCCAGCAGGTTCACTCCGGCGTCGAGGGCCTGGCCGATCACCGCGGCCGAGGCCGCGTCGTCGCGCCCGTGCGGGTCGTAGCCGTGCGACATGCCCATGCACCCCAAGCCGATCGCGCCGACCGCGGGTCCGCCGGTACCGAGTGTGTTCGTGGCGAGCAACGGCCCGCCTCCTTCCGTCAGCCGCACTGCGAGGTCGGTGCTGCGCCGCGGAGCGGCGCCGCGCCCCGAACCCTGCCGCTTGGAGCGCGCTCCAGGGCAAGCGCGGTGCCCCGAACGGTGCGGACCGTCCACGGGCCGCGGTTAGATTCGACGGTATGAGCACCGCGCCGACGCAGGGACTGTCGATCTCCGAAGCCGCCGACCGCACCGGGCTCTCCGCCGACACCCTCCGGTACTACGAGCGCATCGGGCTGATGGACCCCGTTCCGCGTTCGGCGTCGGGCCAGCGGGTCTACGGCGAGGGGGAACTGGACCGCTTGGAGCTGATCAACCGGCTCCGGGACACCGGCATGCCGATCCGGGGGATGCTCGAATACGCCCGGCTCGTCCGCCGGGGACCGGAGGCGGCGGCGCGGCGGCGCGGCATGCTGGTGGAGCACCGGAAGCGGCTGCGTGCGGAGATGGAGCGCACGGAGGAGACCGTGCGCTATCTCGATTACAAGATCGGTGTCTACGACGAACTCCTGGCCGGGGAGGCCGACGACCGGCCCGCGGCCGGGGGCTGAGCGGCGCGGAATCCCGGGCGCGGGGCCTCTCCGCGAACGCCGGGGGCACACGCGCGAGGGCACCGCCCGTCCCGGGCGGTGCCCTCGCGCGTGTGCCGCGGGCCGCTGCGCCCTAGTCGTGGCCGCCGAAGCCGCCGATGCGGCTGACCATCGTCGTCACGAAGGGGCGGAACCCCTCCTGCTCGAAGAACCGGATGTCCTCGGAGCTGGTGGCCAGCGCCGTCAGCTCCAGGTCGTGGATGCCCATGGCGCCGACCTGGCTGCGCAGCTCGTCCAGCAGGCCCGATCCCACGCCCGTGCCGACGTGGTCGGGGAGGACCGCCAGGGTCTGCACGACGGCCACGCGCGAGCCGCGGTCCCAGGAGCCCTGCTGGTTCTCGCGGATCGTCACCATCGCATAGCCCACCGACACGCCCTCGCGCTCGGCCACGACGGCCAGCGTCTCGGGCTCGTGCAGCCACGCCAGGTACTGCGCACGGCGGCGGCGCCAGGACTCGTCGGCGTTCACCCGGGTGATGATGTCCTCGAGGTGCGGTGCCGTGGATTCGTGGCGCTCGTGCAGCGCCGCCCACAGGCCGGCGAGCTCGTCTACGTCGCCGGGGTTCAGGTACCGGAAGCGCAGCGCCGGAACTCCACCGCGCGGTTTGGTCGCCAACGAAGTTTCCATGTTCTTTCCACCCGTTCTCGATGCGTCCGCGCACCCCGGTCTCGCCGAGTCTGCCCCCGTGGCACAGACCGAGCGGCGAGGTGGGCTGTGTTTCGACCGTACGTCCCCGGTGAGCGCAATGCCGCCGCGACACGAGGAAAAGGTGGCAGTGTCGTGACGTTAAAGAAAGATCGTGCGATCTTCACGTCCTGCTCCCTCGTTGGGGCCGCCGGGGAATCCGGAGGGTCGGTGTCCGCGACCGTCCCGGCCGCGGCTACCCCCGGGGCCGCCCGGTCCAACATGGATGGCAGTGTTGGCCCACCGCGGTGGGCGCCCTGCGCGGCGTCCGCCGGCCGTGCGACGAGGAGGCGAACCGCCGTATGAGCGACCCCACTCCCGACCCCGCCCGGGCGGTCGAGCCCGGCCGCACCACCGTGCTCGCCCCCGGCGGCGTCGGCGGGCTGCTAGCCGGAGCGCTCGCCCGCGACGGCCGCGCCGTCACCGTGGTCGCCACCGAACCCACCGCCGCCCGCATCGCCGAGCACGGCCTGCACGTCGACTCCGCCGTACTCGGCCGCTTCCGCGCCGACGTCCCCGCCGTACCGGTCGCCGGCGAACCCGCCGACGTGCTGGTGGTCGCCCCCAAGGCCACGGCGCTGGAGGCGGCTCTCGAGCGCGTCGCTCCGCACCTGGCCGCGGACGCGCTCGTGGTCCCGCTCCTCAACGGCTACGAGCACCTGGACCTGCTGCGGTCGTACTATCCCCGCGCCCACGTGCTGGGGGCCTCCATCCGCGTGGAGTCCACCCGCACCGAACCCGGCCGCATCAGCCAGACCAGCCCGTTCGCCGCGCTGGACATCGCCTACTCCGGTGCGCCGCCCGAGCGGGTGGAGGGCCTGGCCGCGGCGCTGCACTCGGCGGGGCTGCAGGTGCGGCTCAGCGACGACGAAGACGCCGTCCTGTGGCGCAAGTACCAGTTCCTTCTGGCCACCGCGCTGGTGTGCACGCACCATCGCAGCGACCTGGGAACCGCCCGTACCGAGCGCCGCGCCGACATGATCGGCGTCGCCGAGGAGACCGCCGCGGTGGCCGCCGCCGGCGGCATCGACCTGGACACCGCCCATGTCGTGGAGATGTTCGACGCCGCACCGGGCGCCGTCAAACCTTCGATGCTGCGCGACCGCGAGGCCGGACGGCCCATGGAGGTCGACGCGCTGGGCGGTGCGCTGCTGCGTGCGGCTCGGCGGGCGGGTGTCGCCGCGCCCGTCGTGGCGCGCCTGGTGGACGATCTGCTCCGGATCGCGCCGGCGAGCCCGCCCCGGGGGAACTCCCGCGATCGACGCCGTTGAATCACCGTTGGGCCTCCACGGGTTCCGTGGTTGCCGAAGCCATGTCCGGTGGCGTCACTGTCGGTCTCGATGTCCACGGATCGCCGTGAACGAGGCGGAGCGCGTCCCGGTGCCGGGCACCCGGCGAAGCCGCCCGCGCCGCAAGCAGCGGATCAGTGCCGGCCGTCGCCCCGGTGCTGCGTCGTCCGGCCGTGCTCCATCGTCCGCACCTCCCTGGTGTCCATGGATTCGGAAAAACCGCTCACGATGCCCCGCAAAGTGCAGACCCTCGGCAGCGCGGGAAGTGCTGACGGCGGGACAGGACACACGGCTGAGCCTCCTCAGGCCACCGATGCCGCTTCGGCGAGCGGGGGCGGTTCGGTTGGCCAGCAGGAACTCTTTGAGCGGGGGCGGTTTCGATTCGAGGTCGGCGAGGTCGTCGCTGCGGAGGGAATCCGTCCTCGACGTCCCGAAGCTGCCGGCCGCCGAGCGCCGTCGGTGCGGTCCCCCGACGGCAGCCGCGCCCTGACTCGCATCCACCGGGCGGTACTCGTCCTGTGCCGCTTCCGCGGCGGCCCGCTCCCGGAGCACTGCGGCGTACGGCGCCGGCCACCGCGGTGTGTGCTCCGACATAAGCGAGGACGCGCGGCGACGACTGACGGTAGTCGGCTGCGGCGCGGCGGATCGGGTCCGCTGATGCTCCGTGTCCAACGAAGACGCCGGACAGCGGTCATATATCCGGAATCCGGGGTATCTTGCGCGGGTGACGCGAGCCCGCGGATCCGGTGGCGTTGCGTAACCGCTGCTGTTGAATACGGTGGTGCGGTGCCCCGGCCGGGTGTTTCCGGCGGATTACATTGGCGGCATGATCGATGTGCGCCGGTTGCAGCTCCTGCAGGCACTGGGCCGCCACCAGACGGTCGCCGCAGCCGCCGACGCGCTGGGTGTGACCCCCTCGGCGGTCTCCCAGCAGCTGACAGCACTGGCCAAGGACGCCGGAGTCGCCCTCGTCGAACGGCAGGGGCGCAGGTTCATCCTCACCGGTGCCGCCCGCCTGCTCGTCGAGCGCGCCGACGTGATCTTCGCCGAGATGGAGCGCGCCGAAGCCGACCTCGCCGAGTACGCCCAAGGCCGGGTGGGATCGGCCCGTGTCGGCTCCTTCGCCACCGGGATCTGCGACCTCGTCGCCCCGGCGGTCGCCGCCCTGCGCACCACCCGCCCGGGGTGGCGCTTCGAGATCGTGCAGGCCGAACCCGACCGGTCCACCGAGATGCTGCGCTCGGGCGAGCTGGACATCGCCGTCACCATGTCCTCCGACATCCCGCCCAACGCCACCGGCGAATTCCGGCTCGCCCCGGTCATGGTCGAGCCCTTCGACGTGGTCCTGCCCTACCAGCACCCCCTGGCCGCCTGTACCGACCTGGAACTCGGCGCCGACCTCGCCGACGCCCACTGGATCATGTCGCCGCCGGGGTCGCCGTGGTACGACTGCGTGGCCGCGGCCTGCCACCAGGCCGGGTTCCAGCCGCAGGTGGCCCACACCGTCCACGAGTTCAGCGCCGTGTTCGCGCTGGTGCGGGCCGGGCTCGGGGTAGCGCTGATGCCGCGGCTGGGCTGGACCGGGATGCCCGCGCCGCACGTCGTGGTGCGCACGGTGCGCAACACCGCCCGCCGCCACGTCGTCGTCGTGACCCGCGCCGGCTACGACGCGGAGCCGCTGCTGAGCGCGGTGCGCGAGGCGGCGAGCAAGGTTCCGGTGCCCGCGGCGAGCCCGCTGCTGGTTTCGGGGGGCGGCGCGGCCTGAAGCGCCGCGCCGCACGGTCCCCGGGGGTAGGACGCGGAGGCCGGGGCGGGACTCAGCCCGGCGGTGGCTCGGGGTCCCCGGCGACCTCCGCTCCGCCGGAGACCGGCGGCGTCGGTGCGGTGTCGTCCAGTACGCCGCGCGCCTGCTCCCACAGGTAGCGGGCCAGCAGCGTGATCGGGCGCCACGACCACCCGCCGGTGCTGCTGGCCAGCGAGATCCGCCGGGTGCCGCCGAGATCGCCCAGCGGGGAGTGCACCACCCCGCGGCGCGCGGCCGCTGCGAGTTTGGGCATGACGCCCACGCCCATCCCGGCGGCCACGAGCTGCTCGACGACCTCCAGGTTGTCGATGCGGTGCCGGATGCGCGGAGCGAAACCGGCACCGGCGCACATCCGCCGCACCAGCTCGTCCTCGTCGCTGCCGCGGGAGTTGGCGATCCACGAGGACTCGGCCGCCCCGGACAGCCGGCGGCGGGTCATGATGCGGCTTGTGGCCGCCCCGCCCGAGGGCTGGGACAGCAGCAGCGGTTCGGTGCCGATCGGGCGCAGCGTCAGTGTGCCGGGGAACCGCCGCGGCACCAGGCTGTAGTCGTAGACCAGGCCGAGGTCGACCGTGCCCGACTGGAGCAGCTCCAGTGCCTCGTCGGGCTCGTGCTCGATCAGCCGCACGTCGATGCCGGGGTGGTCGGACTGCAGGCGGCGGACCGCCGGCAGCACGATGGGGCCGGCGACGCTGATGAAGCTGACCAGGTCCACCTGGCCCACGGGGGCGCCTTCGCCCGCCAGCTCGGCGCGGGCGGTGTCGGCGCGCGCGAGGATGTCCACCGCGTGGCGGGCCAGCCGGTGCCCTGCCGGGGTCAGGCGCACTCTCCTGCCGTCGGGCACCAGCAGCTGCGTCCCCGCCTCGCGCTCCAGCACCGCGAAGTGCTTGGACACCGCCGAGGTGCCCATCCCGGTCGTCTCCGCGACCGCCGCCATCGTGCCCAGCCGCTCCAGCTCCACCAGCAGCCGCAGCCGTGTCAAATCCATCCACCGAAACTACATGATCGATCCGCCTATGGTCCGTGGACAGAAACAGACGAGGTGAGTGCAATGGTCGGATGATCACCTCCTCCTCGACCGCGGTTCGTGCTGCCCTGGGACGGATACCGCCTGCCGTACTGCTGCTGGCGGGTATGTTCGTGCTGCACACCGGAAGCGCCCTGGCAGTGCGCGCGTTCAGCGAGGCCGGGCCGATGGGTGTGACCTGGCTGCGCCTGCTGTGGGCCGCGCTCATCCTGGCGGCGCTGGGCGGGCGCCCCCTGTGGCGCGCTCTGCGTTCGGCGACCCCGCGGGACCTGGGCGCAGCGGTGATCCTGGGCACGATCAGCGCGGGGATGATGGTGTTCTACTCCGAAGCCACGGCCCGTGTGGACCTGGGCACCGCCACCGCGGTCGAGTTCCTCGGCCCCCTGACGGTGGCCGTACTGGCGCTGCGGCGGCGGCGCGAAGCCGTGTGGATCGCGGCGGCCGTGGGCGGCGTCTTGCTGCTCACCCGTCCCTGGGCGAGCGGAGCCGACCCGGTCGGCGTCGCCCTGGGCCTGTGCGGCGCGGTGTGCGTCGCCCTCTACATCGTGCTCACCCAGCGCGTGGGCAGCACGTTCCGGGCGGTGCACGGGTTGGCGGTGGCGATGGCCGTCGGCGCCGCCGTCACCGCCCCGCTGGGCGTCCCGCAGGTCCTGGCCGCGCCCGATCCGGCCGGAGTGCTCGGCATCACCCTGGCGATCGCGGTGCTGTTCCCCCTGATCCCGTTCCTGCTGGAGATGGTGGTGCTGCAGCGTATGAGCCGCACCGCCTTCTCCACCTTCGCCAGCCTCGAACCCGCCGTCAGTCTGGCCATGGGTATGGCCGTCATCGGACAGTCGCCCGTCGGCGTCCAGGTCGGGGGCATGGCGCTGGTGGTGGCCGCCGGGATCGGCGCCGCCCGCGGAGACGGCCGAGCCGTGCGGGACCGCCGGAGCGGACCGGCGGGCGCCCCTCAGGCCCTGGACGGGGCGGCGGCGCCCGCGGTCCCGCCCGCCGGGGGTGCCGCCGACGACACTGCGCGCCGGCACGCACACGCGGGCTGACAGGGCCGCAGGGCTCCCCGCTCGGCGGGGCGCCCCCGCGCTTCTTGTGCACGACCCCGCCCGCCGATGGGCTGCGGCCGCGGCGGTCGTGGCCGCGACCCGTGCCGCGCGCGGTCGCCGCAGCCTCCGCGCGGTTCGCGGCCCGCTCCGGATGCAATAAAGTCACACACAATCATGGGTACGGAAACCGATCTCGATCTCGAACTCCTGCGCGCCTACGAGCCGATCCTCGTGTTCACCCGCGGCGAGCTCTTCTTCCCCGCCGACGTCGAAGCCTACGTGGGCTGCTGCAGCCTGTGGTGCGAGGACGGCGACGGCAAAGAGTACGAGTGCGTCCCCGCGGGCGAACTCACCCTCGACCGCCTCGCCGGCGCCGAACACGAACTGCCCGGCCGCGACAAGCACCTGCGCTTCGTGCAGGAGGCGTCCTTGCGCGCCGAAGCCCGCCGGCACCGCCGCTCCGCCCGCCGCGTCATCCCCCGCAGCGGCAGGCTGGCCGCCGTCGGCGTGCTCGGCCGCGTCGTCGACATCCTGATGAAGCTCTCCCTGCTCATCCGCGGCGCCGTCCCCGGCGGAGTCGCCGCCGCGGCCGCCACCCGCTACCGCGACCGGGTCGGCGGCGGCGCTGACCGCCCGGCCAGCTACTACGGCCGCGTGGTGCGCGAAGGCGGCTACACCGCGCTGCAGTACTGGTTCTTCTACGCCATGAACGACTGGCGTTCCACCTACGGCGGCGTCAACGACCACGAGGCCGATTGGGAGAAGGTCACCGTCTACCTCGTGGACGACCCCGACGACGGTCCCCGCCCCGCCTGGGTGGGCGCCTCCTCCCACGAGTACTACGGCGACGACCTGCGCCGCAGCTGGGACGATCCCCAGCTGCACCGGGAAGGCGACCACCCCGTGGTCTACGTCGGCGCGGGCTCCCACTCCCACCAGATGCTTCCCGGCGACTACCTCATCCAGGTCGACCCCGCGGTGCTGCGCGGCATCGTGCGCCTGTGGCGCAAGCTGACCCTGCGGCTGTTCGGCAGCGACAGCGCCATCGTCCGGCACGGCATCGGCGTTCCCTTCGTCGACTACGCCCGCGGCGACGGCGTGCGGGTGGGCCCGGGAGGCGACCGCGAGTGGTACGCCCACGCCGTCGACGGCGACACCCCCTGGGTGCGCGGCTTCCGCGGCCTCTGGGGACGCGACACCGGCGACTTCTTCGAAGGCGAGCGCGCGCCCAGCGGCCCCCGCTACGAGCGCGACGGGACCGTGCGCTGGTCCTGGGCCGACCCGCTGGCCTGGGTGGGCCTGCAGAAGGTCTCGCCCACCGAGCAGGACCGGCGCGCCGAACTCGCCGCGCACGTGGGCGATCTGGACGAGCGCATCGCCGAGGCCGACAGCGACATCGTCCGGCGCCGGGACGCTCTGCGCCGGCTGTCGGCCGCCCGCATCGTGCTCGGCCACCAGAGCCACTCCCGGACCCGCGCCGCAGAGCACGACGAGCGCGTCCGCACCGACGAGCGCGAACTGGCGAGCGTCTACCGCAAGCGCGCCCTCATGGCCGACGAGCGCGACACCTGCCGCCAGGCCCTGGACAGCGATCGGCCCATCGTCCCCGCACCCGCCGAACACCTGGTGCAGCCGCACCTGCCCTACGCCTCGGGCGAGCAGAACACCACCCGGTTCCTGCACGCGTGGGCGGCGCTGAGCACCCCGCTGCTCATCTTCGCTCTCGGCGGCATGCTGCTGCTGCGCAGCGATTACACCGCGCCGGCCATGATCGGCGTCGTGCTGGTCTTCGCCATGGTCGACGCCATCGCCCGGCGCAGGTTCACCGCTTTTCTGACCGGCATCGCGATCGTGCTGGTGATCCTGGCGGTGATCGCCGGGATCATCGCGGCCTTCGCCGTCGCCTGGCGCATCGCCCTGCTGGTTCCCACGGCGCTGGTCGTGATCGCGCTGCTGTGGGTCAACCTGCGCGACCTCATCCGCGGCTGAGCCGACCGGCGGGGCCCGCGGACCCCGCCGGGTCCGGAATTCATTCCAGGCCCGAGGCGCGGACGGTGATGTTCAGCCGCCCCCGCTCCATGCCGATACCGGCCGGGGCCGTGCCCGGCCGGGTGCGCGGCACGCCGTGGTAGGCCATGCGGGCCGGGCCGCCGAACACGAACAGGTCGCCGCTGGCCAGTTCCACGTCGGTATAGGGGCGGGTGCGGGTCCGGGTGTTGCCGAACCGGAAGACGCAGGTGTCGCCCAGGCTCAGTGACACCACCGGCACGTCGGCCTGCTCGTCGCGGTCCTGGTGCATGCCCATTCTGGCGTCGGCGTCGTAGAAGTTCACCAGGGCCACGTCGTGGGGCGGGTCGGCGGGCCCGGGCGGCGCCCCGAACGCGGCTTCCACACCCGCACGGGCGAGCTCGCCCAGGATCGGCGGGAACGGCGGAACCGGCGCGCCGTCCGGCAGGGTGCGCGAATAGCGGTAGGGCTCCCAGAACCACCCCAGGGCGGTCATGCGTACACTCATCACGCCCCCGCGCGGCATGCGGTGCCGCACCATCCCCCCGGCGCCGCGCGACCATGCGCGGCACCGCCGGACCAGATCGCGCTGGGCGCCGACACTCAGCCATCCCGGCAGGTGCACCGCACCCGGAGCGACGGTGACGGGTTCGGCCCCGAACAGCGGCTCGCTCATCGCCGACCACGCCTCCGCGCGCAGATACCGGACCTCGTCCACGGCGGACGCGCCGCCGCGGTGCGCACCCGGCGCACCGGTGCGCCGGGTGCGCGGGTCGTCTCGGAGCCGTCCACGCACTCCATCGCACCACGGCGCACGTATACCGGGCAACGCGCCGACCCCCGCCGCGGCGGCGCGGGTAGCATGGAACCGCATCGCGTACCTGAGCGGAACCGGGAGGCGGGGCCGATGGCGGGCCGACCTCCCGGTACGGTGTGCAACCGCGTTCTCGCTTCTGCCGCGGTCCCGTCCCGGTATGCGGCCGGCGCCGCGTGCCCCGCTCACGTCGATGACGAGGGGTTGGCCCATGGCCCAACGCAAGCCGCTGGCGTGGCTTCCCGGAATCCGGGGCACCCAGGAGCACCGCAGCAGGACCGCCCGGCCGCGACCGCCGGAGCACTCCATGGACCCCAGGACCGACGACGACGGCACCGCGCCGCCGGTGCAGGACAGCGTCATCGACGCCGCCATCTACGTCGGCGGCCGGCGCCGGGAGTCCCCGCAGCAGCTGCGGGACCTCGCCGAGCTGCACCGCCGCACCCCCGACGACGAGGGCGCCATGGCCTGGATCGGGCTGCTGCGCCCGTCCAGCTCCCAGCTGTTGGCCGCCGCCGAGGAGTTCGGACTGCACGATCTGGCCGTCGAGGACGCCATCGTCGCCCACCAGCGGCCCAAGCTGGAGCGCTACGGCGACACTCTCTTCGTCGTCCTCAAATCCGCCCTCTACCTGGACGCCAGAGAGGAGGTGCGCTTCGGGGAGCTGCACCTGTTCATGGGCCGGCATTTCGTGCTCACCGTCCGCCACGACCAGGCCCCCGACCTCTCGGCGGTGCGCGGGCGTCTGGAGGAGAACCCCGATCTGCTCGAACGCGGGCCCGAAGCGGTGCTCTACGCCGTCCTCGACGCCGTCGTCGACGGCTACGCGCCGGTCGTGGCGGGGCTGCAGAACGACATCGACGAGATCGAGACCCAGGTCTTCGACGGCGACGCGGCGGTGTCGCGGCGCATCTACGAGCTTTCCCGCGAGGTCATCGAGTTCCAGCGCGCAGTCCGCCCGCTCCTGCCCGTACTCCGTTCGCTCAACGAGGCCTTCGACGAGTTCGGCACCGACGAGGAGATGCGCCGCTACCTGCGCGACGTCGCCGACCACGCCACCACCGTGGCCGAGCGTGTCGACGGCTTCCGGGACATGCTGCAGAGCATCCTCACCGTCAACGCCACCCTCGTCAGCGAAGCCCAGAACGAGGAGATGCGCCGCGTCACCGAGGCCAGCTACCGCCAGGGCGAACACGTCAAGAAGATCTCCGCGTGGGCGGCCATCCTGTTCGCCCCGAGCCTGGTGGGCAGCATCTACGGGATGAACTTCGCCCGCATGCCCGAGCTCGGCTGGGCGCTGGGATACCCGCTGGCGCTGCTGGTGATGGCGGGTATCAGCGTGACGCTCTACGCGGTCTTCAAGTGGCGCCACTGGATGTGACGGCCGGGCGTCGCCCGGACACCGGTCCCGGTTCGCCGCGCCTGCGGACTCCGGCGGTGATCGCGGTCCCACACAGCGTTACGGTTGGGGTGCCGGGCAAGCGGGTTGGACGGGGGCGGGATGACCGCGAGCGATGCCGAGAGCCGCGATCTGCTGCGGCTGCTGACCGGGCCGTGGCTGGCCGACGCCGTAGCCGCGGCGGTGCGGCTGGGCGTGATCGACCGGCTGGGCCGCGGCCCGGCCGCGGCCGGTGACCTCGCCGGCGAACTGTCGCTGGCCCCCGACCCGCTGCTGCGCCTGCTGCGGTTGCTGGCCGGATTGGAGGTGCTGGAGGAGCGCGGCGACGGCTTCGCTCTGGCGCCGGCAGGCGAGCTGCTGCGCAGCGGGCACCCCTCGTCGATGCGCGACCTGGCACTGCTCTACCGCAGCGACTTCTTCGCCGCCGCCTGGCGCGGACTGACCGATGCGGTACGCACCGGCGAGCAGGCCTTCGAAGCCGTCCACGGCCGCGACGTCTACACCCACCTCGCCGAGCACCCCGGTGACGCCGCGCTCTTCGACGCCGGCATGGCGGCGGGCGGGTCGCCGGCCGACGCTCTGCCCGAGGTCTACGACTTCTCCCGGGCCCGGCACGTGGCCGACATCGGCGGCGGCGACGGGAGCCGGCTCGCCGGGCTGCTGGACGCCGACGCCGCTCTGCGCGGAACTCTGCAGGAACGCCCCCAGGCCCTGGCCGGCGCACGCGAGCGGCTGGCGCCCCACATCGACCGGGGCCGCTGCACCTTGGCGGGCGCCGACTTCCTCGACGAGGTCGCCGCCGGCGCCGACGTCTACGTGCTCTCCCGGGTGCTGCACAACTGGGACGACGACTCCTGCCGGCGCATCCTCGCCAACTGCGCGGCGGCGATGGGCCCCGCCGCCCACCTGCTGATCGTCGAGCGGGTCATGCCCGACGACCGGAACCCGTGGCTGTCGCGGGCCTTCGACGTACACATGATGGTCATGACCGCGGGCCGGGAGCGCACCGCCGGCGAGTACGAGGCCCTGCTGCGCCCGGCGGGTCTGCACACCCTGGAGGTGCGCGGGCTCGCCGCGGAAATGGGGGTGCTGGTGGCGGCTGCGCTGTGACCGGCGGCGAGCCGGCCCCGGCTGTTGCCGGCAGGGACCCGGGACACGCGGTCCCCGGCTGCAAGGGGGCTTGAGGTCATGGGGACACGCGCGGACTGGCCCGGGTCCGTGCCGGCAACTTCCAGTAGTGTGGCCGATCCCGGTGGAATAAGCGAGGTAAGCCGCACACGCCCGGGTCGTGCGATCGCCCGGGGGCGCGGGCGCCGCCGGGCCGACGGCGCTGTGCAGCGGCCCTCAGCGGGCCTGCAGCGCGTCCAGCGCGACGGCCATGGCGATGATCAGCCGGCGGTCGACGTTGGGGTCGGGGATCTGAACGGTGTAGCGGTCGCGTACACCGAAGCGCTTGTCGACGCTGAAGATCGGGTACTGGCCCGCATGGAAGTCGAAGTGGTACGGGACGATCTGCGCCGCGTCGATGAAGCGGCGCAGAACGGCCAGGACCTGGCTGCGCTCCTGGCCGGTGGCGGTGAGCAGGCCGGGCTGCTCCAGGTGCCACGTCGAGCGCAGCAGCGACTGCTTGAAGTCCTTGCGGAAGTTGCCGATCGGCTGCCCGTTGTGGTCGGTGACGTCGTAGGTCGCGCCCAGGTCGACGACCTGGCGGGCCTTGAAGCCCAGGAGCGGGTACTGCTTGCTGTCGTCGGTGTAGAGCGTCACCTGCTCTTTGAAGGCCATGCGCTTCTGCTGGGCGAAGGCGAGCAGTTCGCCCTCGGTGCCGTCGGGCAGCAGAGCCCGCACTTCGTACTGGTTGACCATCATGCGGATCCGCTGGCGCACAGCGAGCTGGGTCAGCGACTGCAACTGGTTCATCGGGCGTCCTCGGAGGAATCGACGAAGGGATGGGTAAAGGCAGGGGGCGGGTCCGGATGATCCTAGCGGGAGCGGCGGCGCTTCGGCGCCGCCGGGCGGCCCCCGCATCGATCGGCCGGAACCGGTCCGACGTGCGATCGGGGCCCGCCGGTTCCGAACGCCTCCCGATTCCCTCAGCCGACCGAGGTGATCTCGGCCACGGACGCGCGCAGCCGCGTGCGCGTGTCGGCGGGCAGCGGGGCCGAGCCGGTCTCGGCGGAGGCGGCCTCCTGCCCTTCCTCGCTGAGCACGTAGTCGAGGAAGGCGCGCACGCGCTCGGCCTCGCGCTCGGTCCCGTACCGCATGCAGGCGACCTCGTAGGTCACCAGCACGATCGGGTAGGTGCCCGATTCGGTGGTGCCGTGGTCCAGCTCCAGGGCGTGGTCGTGCTCCGTCCCGCCTTCGCGCTCGGGTGAGGACTCCACCACCCGCGACGCCGAATCCGGGGACACGTCCACGAATTCGCCGCCCACACCCACGGACACGGTCGCCATGTCGGCGGTGTGCGAGGCCTCGACGTAGCCGATCGTTCCCGAGCCGGCTTCGACCGCCTCGGAGATGCCGCTGTTGCCCTGCGCGGCCTCGACGGGTTCGATCGGCCACGTGCCGCCGGTGTCGTGCGGCCACGCGTCGCCGGCCGCCGCGGTGAGGTAGCCCGTGAAGTTCTCGGTGGTGCCGGAGTCGTCGGCGCGCGAGACCGGGGTGATGCGCAGGTCGGGCAGCTCCGCGTCGGGATTGTGCTCGGCGATCTCGGGGTCGTTCCAGTGGGTGATGTCCTGGTTGAAGATCCGGGCGAGGGTCTCGGGCGGCAGATTCAGCGCGTCGACGCCCTCCAGGTCGAAAATCACGGCGATGGGCACGACGTAGCCGGGGATGTTGACGGCGGGGGAGCCGTCGGCGCAGCGCCGGCGCGCCTGCTCGTGCTCCTGCTCGTCCAGTGCGGCGTCGGACCCGGCGAAGTCCACCGCGGATTCGAGGAACTGGCTGCGGCCCGCGCCCGAGCCCACCGAGTCGTAGAGCACGAGCGAGTCCGAGCACGCCAGCTGATAGCCCGCGATCCAGGTGTACATGGCGTTCTCCTGGGCGCTGGAGCCCGCCGCCGAGACGCTGCCGCCGAAGCAGGCGATGTCCTCGGGGGCGGCGGGCGGCTCCTGGCCCGCTCGGAGCGCGTCGTCGCTGCCGCAGGCACTCGTCAGCGCCAGCACGCCGACGAGGGCGGCCGTGGACAGGGTGCGGTGGCCGGGCGGGGTCACGGGTCTGTCATTCCCCTTTGTGTGCGAGCGGCAACCCTGGGTGGAACGCAGGGTTCGTGCGGAAACGGAACATGGCGGCGGGATAGCCGGATTCCGCCTAGAAGGTATCGCGACGTGCGCAGTCGTCGCTGCGGGGAGGGGGCGGAAACCGGCCGCTGCCGTAGTCCGGGCGGCGCCGGCCGTCGTGGACCCGGGCGCCACGGCGCCGGCGCGGCCCGCCGTCTAGCGGGGCCGCCGCTGCCCGATGCGGGTGAGCACGGCGCGCAGCCCCAATTCGTAACCGGCCGGACCGCAGCCGGCGATGTAGCCCTCCGACACCGGGGCCGTCACCGAGGTGTGCCGGAACTCCTCGCGCGCGTAGACGTTGGAGATGTGCACCTCGACGCAGGGCACCTCCACCGCGTCGATCGCGTCGCGCAGCGCGATGCTGTAGTGGGCGAAGGCGCCCGGGTTGAACACGACGCCGTCCAGATGGCGCGCCCGGTGGACGTGCTCGACGAGCTCGCCCTCGTGGTTGCTCTGCGCGCACTCCACCCCGGCGCCCAGCTCGGCGCCCAGGGCCTGGACGCGCCGCTCGACCTCGGCCAGGGTCACCGACCCGTACTGGTGCGGGTCGCGGCTTCCCAGCAGGTTGAGGTTGGGCCCGTTCAGCAGGAGTACGCGGGGGCCGGAACCGGATGCGGCCATCGGGGAGGGGCCCTTTCGTCGAAGCGGCGGCGGTCGCGGACTCCTCGATCCTAGTGCGTGCGCCCGGAACGGCGGACAGCGCACCGCCGCCGCGCCCGGCCCGCCGCACCGGGGCGGGGATCCGGGCCTGCCGGGACGGCGCGGAACCGGTGGTTCAACACCGTTTGCGCAGGGCAGATCACACTCCGATGGACCCCTACCGCCCGACCTCCACCTATCGGCTGCAGCTCGGTCCGGGACTCACCCTGGACCGGGCCGCCGACCTCGTCGACTACCTGGACCGGCTCGGGGCCGGCGCCGCCTACCTGTCGCCGATCCTCACCGCCGCGCCCGGTTCCACGCACGGCTACGACGTCGCCGACCCCGCGTCGGTATCGGCGGTACTGGGCGGCGACCCGGGCCGCCGCACGCTGGTGCAGCGGCTGCACGGACGCGGCATGGGCGCGGTGGTCGACATCGTGCCCAACCACATGTCGGTCGCGGCGCCGGCCGCCAATCCCTGGTGGTGGGACGTGCTGCGCAGCGGGCGGGACTCCTCCTGCGCCCGCTTCTTCGACGTCGACTGGTCGGCCGGTCCCCTCGAACTGCCCGTGCTCGCCGACGACGGCGACGGGGGAGCCGGCGCCCTGGAGCGCCTCGGCGTCGCCGACGACTGCCTGACCTACGAGGACCTGCGCTTCCCGCTCGCGCCGGGAACCTACAGCCCCGGCGACCCCCCGGACCGGGTGCACGGGCGCCAGCACTACCGGCTGGTGTCCTGGCGCCGCGGCCGCCACCGCCTCTCCTACCGCCGCTTCTTCGACGTCACCGGCCTGGCAGCCGTCCGCGTGGAGGACCCCGACGTCTTCGCCGCCGCCCACGCCGAGATCCTGCGCTGGGCCGAACGGGGCGAGCTGGACGGCCTGCGGGTGGACCACCCCGACGGGCTCAGCGACCCGGGCGGCTACCTGCGCCGGCTGCGCGCGGCCTTCGACGGCTGGATCGTCGCCGAGAAGATCCTCGAACCCGGCGAGGCGCTGCCGGCGTCGTGGCCGGTGGACGGCACCACCGGCTACGACGCGCTGCGCGAGGTCTGCGGACTGTTCGTGGACCCCGCCGGTGAAAGCGCCCTCACCGAGCTCGCCGCGTCGCTGGGCGCCCCCACCGACACCGCCGCCGTGCAGACCGAGTCGCGCCGGTTCGCGGCCCGCGAACCGCTCGCGCCCGAGGTGCGCCGCATCGCGGCGCTGACCGGCACCGCCGACCGGGAGGCGGCCGAGGCCGCCGTCGCCGAACTGCTCGCCTCGTTCGGCGCCTACCGCAGCTACCTGCCCGAAGGCCGGGCCGTGTGGGACCGGGCCGTGGAGCGCGCCCGGGCCGCGCGCCCCGACCTCGCCGCCGTACTCGACGCCGTCGACGAAACCGTCCGTGCCGACCCCGCCGGCGAGCTCGCCGTGCGCATCCAGCAGACCAGCGGCATGGTCATGGCCAAAGGCACCGAGGACACCGCCTTCTACCGCGCCACCCGTTTCGTCGCCCTCAACGAAGTCGGCGGCGACCCCGCCCGTTTCGGCGTCGGCCCGGCCGAGTTCCACTCCTGCTGCACCCGCCGCGAGGCCGCCCGGCCCGCCACCATGACCGCGCTGTCCACCCACGACACCAAGCGTTCGGAGGACGTGCGCGCCCGCCTGGCGGTGCTCAGCGAGATCCCCGAGGAATTCGCCGCAGCCGTGCACCGCTGGCGCGCCGCCTGCGGGATCGGCGACCCCGCCCTGGACCTGCTCGCCTGGCAGAGCCTGGTGGGCACCTGGCCCGTCAGCGCAGCCCGGATGCGCGACTACCTGCTCAAGGCGGCCCGGGAGCAGAAGGAGCGCACCGGCTGGATCGACGGCGACCCCGGCTTCGAAGCCGAGGTCGCCGCCTGGCCCGAACGGGTGCTCTCGGCCGAGGACCTGTGCGCCGACGTCGCCGCCTTCGCCGCCCGGATCCGCGCCGCGGGGTGGAGCAACTCCCTGGGCCAGAAGCTGCTGCACCTGGCCGGGCCCGGCGTACCCGACCTCTACCAGGGCTCGGAGCTGTGGGACCTGTCCCTGGTCGACCCCGACAACCGGCGCCCCGTCGACTTCACCTGCCGCCAGACCCACCTGGAGCGCCTGGAACGCGGCCGGCGCCCCGACGTCGACGCCACCGGCGAAGCCAAGCTGCACGTGGTCCGCACCGCGCTGCACCTGCGCCGCGGCCGCGACCTGCGCGGCTACCTGCCGCTGGAGGCCGCGGGCCCGGCGGCCGGCCACGCCGTCGCCTTCGCCCGCGGCCCCCGCCGCGACGTGGTCGCCGTCGCCACCCGGCTGCCGGTGGGGCTGGCCGCCGCCGGCGGATGGGGCGACACGAGCCTGCCGCTGCCGGGCGGCAGCGGCCCCTGGACCGACGCCCTCACCGGCCGGGTGCTGCTGCCCCAGCGCACCGACGGATACTGCGGCCCGCCCCTGGCCGACCTGCTGGACCGCTACCCCGTCGCCCTGCTCGTCCGCGACTGACCGCCGCCGACCCGCCGGGACGCGCGCCGCCGGCCGCCCGCGGCCGCGCCGCCGCCCGCGACGCCGTAAGCTGAGCACCCATGGCCTCCACCGACGACCGTCCCGCCGTCCTCGATCGGCTGCGGATGCCCGGACCGGTGCTGAAGGCGCTGGCCTGCCCCGTGTGCGGCGCCGCCCTCGGACCCTCCGGCAACGCGCTGGCCTGCGCCGCCGGCCACCGCTTCGACGTCGCCCGCGAGGGCTACGCCGGGCTGCTCACCGGCCACGGCACCGCCGGCACCGGCGACACCAAAGACATGGTGCGGGCCCGGAAGGAGTTCCAGGACGCCGGCCACTACGCGCCCCTGGCCGCGCACGTGGCCGAGGCCGCGGCGCCGCACCTGGCCGCCGGCGGACTGGCGGCCGACGCCGGCGCCGGGACCGGCTACTACCTCGCCGCGGTGCTGGAGCAGGCGCACCGGGCCTGCGGGCTGTCGCTGGACGTGTCGAAGTTCGCGCTGCGCCGCGCCGCCCGCGCCCACCCCCGCGCCGGCGCCGCCGCCTGCGACACCTGGCGCGGGCTGCCGCTGCGCACGGGCGCGGCCGATGTGCTGCTGAACGTGTTCGCGCCGCGCCGGGCCGCCGAGTTCCGCCGCGTGCTCGCCGACGACGGCGCGCTGATCGTCGTCACCCCCACCGCCCACCACCTGCGGGACCTGGTCGCCGCGCTCGGCCTGGTCACCGTCGACGCCGACAAACCGGAGCGCCTTCAGGAGAGCCTCGGCGGGCACTTCACCCGCGAGCGCACCCGGGAGCTGGAGGTCGGGCTGTCGCTGACGCCCGGCGAGGCCGCCGCACTCGTGGCCATGGGACCCAGCGCCCGCCACGTGGAACCCGAGCGGATCGCCGAGCGCGTGGCCGCCCTCGGCACACCCGTCACGGCGCGCGCATCCTTCGCCGTCACGGTCTACAGCCCGGCCTGACCGGCTGTGCCGTCCCGGCGCGTGAGCCCGCAGCGGCCCGGGTAGGACCCGCCGCGTGGACGAGGACGGGGGACGGCGGTTCGACGTCTGGGCACCGGAGTGCACCAGGGTCGACCTGCGCATCGGGGGCCACGACCGCGCCATGCGGCCGGGCGCCGGCGGCTGGTGGCACCTGCGCGTGCCCGGGGCCCGCCCCGGGGACGACTACGCCTTCGTCCTCGACGGATCCGGCGAGCCGCTGCCCGACCCCCGCTCGCTGCGCCAACCCCGCGGCGTGCACGGCCCCTCCCGCGTCTACGACCACGCCGACTTCGCCTGGACCGACACCGATTGGCGCGGGCGGGCGCTGCCCGGATGCGTCGTCTACGAGCTGCACATCGGCACCTTCACCCCCGAGGGCACCTTCGACGCCGCGATCGGGCGCCTGGACCACCTCACCGGTCTCGGCGCCGATCTCGTGCAACTGATGCCCGTCAACGCCTTCGGCGGCGCCGGCCACGGCTGGGGCTACGACGGGGTGCTGTGGGGCGCGGTGCACGAACCCTACGGCGGCCCCGACGGCCTGAAACGCTTCGTCGACGCCTGCCACCGCCGCGGCCTGGGCGTGCTGCTCGACGTCGTCTACAACCACCTCGGTCCCGACGGCGCCTACCTGCCGCGCTTCGGCCCCTACTTCACCGGCGACACCGCCTGGGGCCCCTCGCTCAATCTGGACGGGCCCGGATCCGACGAGGTCCGCCGCTACGTGGTCGACAACGCCCTGGGCTGGCTGCGCGGCTTCCACCTCGACGGCCTGCGCCTGGACGCCGTGCACGCGCTGCACGACTCCCGCGCCCGTCCCCTGCTCGCCGAGCTCTCCGCCGAAGCCGACGCGCTGGCCGCCGGTCTGGGCCGCCCGCTCGCGCTGATCGCCGAGTCCGACCGCAACGACCCCGCCACCGTCACCTCCCGCGACGCCGGCGGGTACGGGCTCACCGCGCAGTGGTGCGACGACATCCACCACGCCCTGCACACGGCCCTCACCGGCGAAGGCCACGGCTACTACGCCGACTTCACCGCGCCCGATGCGCTGCCGTCCGCGCTGGCCCGCGCCTTCTTCCACGACGGCGGCTACTCCGCCTTCCGGGGGCGCAGCCACGGCGCCCCCGTCGACACCGCCCGCATCCCCGGCCACCGCTTCCTCGCCTACCTGCAGAACCACGACCAGATCGGCAACCGCGCCGCCGGCGACCGCATGGCCGCCACCGTTCCGCGCGGGCTGCTCGCCTGCGGAGCGGCACTCGTGCTGTGCTCGCCGTACACGCCGATGGTGTTCATGGGCGAGGAGTGGGCGGCCTCGACCCCGTGGCCGTTCTTCGCCTCCTTCACCGACCCGGGCCTGGCCGAGGGGGTGCGCGCGGGCCGCCGCCGCGAGTTCGCCTCCCACGGCTGGGACGGATCCGGCGTGCCCGACCCCCTCGACCCGCGCACCCGCGAACGCGCGGTGCTGTGCTGGGACGAGCGCGAAAGCCCGCCGCACCGGGAGATCCTGGAGACCTACCGTGCCCTGGTCGCGCTGCGCCGGGCCCGCCCCGAGCTCGCCGACCCCCGCCTGGACCGGTTCCGCGTCGACGCCGAGCCCGACGGGCGCGTCCTGGTACTGCACCGCGGGCGGCTGCGCGTGGCCTGCAACCTGCGCGCCGAGGCGGCAGAGATCGGTCTGGACCCGCCCGCCGGCCGGGTGCTGCTGTGCTCGGCCGCCGCCGAAGCCGACGGCGCGCGCCTGCGCCTGCCCGCGGAGTCCTTCGCCGTCGTCGAAACCGCCGAGCCGCCGGGTGAGCCCGCGAGCCGGGCGGCTCGGCACGCTCGGCGGGGATAGAGTGCCCATTCGGCATACCGCCGCGGTCGCCGGCGCGGCCCGCGGCGGCTCGCCGGCCGGCCGCAGCCACTGTGGAGGAACCCGCTCATGAGCCCGTCGATCGCCACCAATACCAGCGTCTCCCGCGCGGAGCTGCTCGACTTCGTCCGACCCCGGCACCGGGCGGTGCTGATCACCCGCCGCGCCGACGGCGAGCCGCAGGCCTCGCCGGTCACCTGCGGCGTCGACGGCCAGGGGCGCATCGTCGTGTCCACCTACCCCGAGCGGGCCAAGACCCGCAACGCCGCGCGCGATCCCGCCGTGAGCGCCGTGGTGCTCTCCGAGGAGTTCGACGGCCCCTGGGTGCAGGTCTACGGCACCGCCGAAGTGCTCGCTGGCGAGGACGCCGTGGAGCCGCTCGTGGAGTACTTCCGGGCGATCTCGGGCGAGCACCCCGACTGGGACGAGTACCGCGGCGCCATGCGCACCCAGGGCAAGGCGCTGCTGCGCATCACGCCCGAGCGCTGGGGCCCCGTGGCCACCGGCGGCTTCCCGCCCCGCCTGGCCTGAGACCGGCGGTGCGGCGCGGGCCCGCGCCGCACCGCCTACTCGACGATCAGCACTTCCAGCGTGCGCGGGCCGTGCACGCCTTCGACCCGGTCGAGTTCGATGTCGCTGGTGGCCGAAGGGCCGCTGATCCAGGTCAGCGGGCGCCGCGGATCCAGGCGCGGCAGAGCCTGGGGCACCCCGGCCACGACCTGGTCGGCGCGCACGACGCACAGGTGGTAGTCGGGGATCAGCGTGAGCGCACGCCGGCCCTGGGCCCGGCCCGCGTCCAACACGATGGTGCCGGTCTCGGCGATCGCCGCAGCGCACCCGGTGACCACGCCGTCCATTCCGTCCAGGTCGGCCACGCCGAGGCCCGTGTCGCGCACCACGTCCCGCTCGGTGTGGGCGAACCACTCGCCGGGTGCGTCGGCGGGCGCGGCGACGCGGTATGCGCCGCGCCGCGCCAGGGCCCGAGCGAGCTCGCCGGCCAGGTCAGCGGGCGTGGTGCGGTGCACCAGCGCCTGGTAGTCCTCCAGCCGGTCGACCAGCAGCCCGACGGCCTCGCCCTGGTCGTGGTCGGGGGCGTAGCCGCGCGGGACGTCCACGTCCTGCGGCGTCTCGTCGCGGGGGACGTCGGTCAGGGCCGCGCGCACCCGTGCCAGGACCCGTTCGCGGGAGCCGCTCATCGCCGACCGCCTTCCTGCGCGTCCGGTCCGTGCTCGCCGCCTCCGGGATCGGGGGCCTGCTCCGCGCCCTCGCGGCGCCACCAGGAGCGGAACGACTCCGCGGGGATGTCGGGGATGTCGCGGGTGTCGGTCCAGGCCGAGGCCGGACCGGGCATGCGCCGCGGCATGAACGAGCGTGCCGCCGACGCCGCACGCTGGGCCGTGTCCAGCCGGCGCTCGCCGCCCATCACCCACCCGGCCACGCCCATGGCCGCCTTCTCCGCGCGGTGCCCCGGCTGCGAGACGACCTCCTCGCGCAGGTGCACCAGCACCTCGGGGATGTCGATGGCCACCGGGCACACGTCGTAGCAGGCCCCGCACAGCGACGACGCGTACGGCAGGGACGCCTCGGTCTCCGAAGCGGTTCCGCGCAGCTGCGGCGTCAGGATCGCGCCGATCGGGCCGGGATAGACCGAGCCGTAGGCGTGGCCCCCGGTGCGCTCGTAGACCGGGCAGGTGTTCAGGCACGCCGAGCAGCGGATGCAGCGCAGCGCCTGGCGCCCCACCGTGTCGGCGAGGACGTCGGTGCGGCCGTTGTCCAGCAGCACCACGTGGAACTCCTGGGGGCCGTCGCCGGGCGTGACCCCGGTCCAGGTGGAGGTGTAGGGGTTCATCCGCTCTCCGGTGGACGAGCGCGGCAGCAGCTGCAGGAACACCTCCAGGTCCGACCAGGTCGGCACGATCTTCTCGATGCCCACCACCGAGATCAGCGTCTGCGGCAGTGTCAGGCACATCCGCCCGTTGCCTTCCGACTCCAGCACCACCATCGAGCCGCTGTCGGCCACGGCGAAGTTGGCGCCCGAGATCGCCACCTTCGTGTCGAGGAACCGTTCGCGCAGGTGGACCCGGGCGGCTTCGGCCAGTGCGCGGGGGTCGTCGCTGAGCTCCTCGGGAGCGGGTACGCCCCACGACGCCATGCGGTCGCGGAAGATCTCGCGGATCTCGGCGCGGTTGCGGTGGATGGCCGGCACCAGGATGTGGGAGGGCAGGTCGTCGCTGAGCTGGACGATCAGCTCGGCCAGGTCGGTTTCGTAGGCGGTGATCCCGGCCTGGGCCAGCGCCTCGTTCAGCTCGATCTCCTGGGTGGCCATCGACTTGACCTTGACCACGTCCGATTCGCCGGTGGCTTGCACCAGGCCGGTGACGATCTCGTTGGCCTCGGCGGCGTCGGCCGCCCAGTGCACCGTGCCCCCGGCGGCGGTGACGGACTCCTCCAGCTGCTCCAGGTAGGTGTCGAGATGGCGCAGCGTGCGGTCCTTGACCGCCTTGCCCGCCTGGCGGAGGTCGGACCAGTCGTCGAGTTCGGAGACCGCGGATTCGCGTTTGCCGCGGATCGTGTCGGTCGCCAGACGCAGGTTGTGGCGCATCTGGGAGTTTTCGGTGGCGCTCTTGGCGGCTTCGGGGAAGGGCGGCATCCCCATGAACGTCGCGTGGCCGGCGGCGCGCCCGCCGGAGGGCGGCGCGGAGCCGGAGGCGTGGCCGCGGGAGTGGTCGGGGCTCATAGGACGGCCGGCTCCTGTTCGGTCGAGGCGAGGATCTCGGCGAGGTGGAGGGTCTTCATTCCGGTGCGCTGGCGGCGAAGGGTGCCGCCGATGTGCATGAGGCAGGAGTTGTCGACCGCGCACAGCACTTCGGCTCCGGTCGCCACGGCGTGGCGCGCCTTGTCGGCGCCCATGGCGGCCGAGACGTCGGCGTTCTTCATCGCGAAGGTGCCGCCGAACCCGCAGCACTCGGTCGCGCTCTCCAACTCGCGCAGGTCGATGCCGCGGACGTTGCTCAGCAGCCGGTAGGGGCGCTCGCCCAGCTTGAGCAGCCGCAGGCCGTGGCAGGTGGGGTGGTAGGCGACCGTGTGCGGGAAGTAGGCCCCCACGTCGGTCACGCCGAGGACGTCGACCAGCAGCTCCGACAGGTCGTACACGCGCGGTGCCACCGCCGCCACGGCGCGGTCGAGCCGGCTGCCGTCCTCGCCCAGCCGCGGGTAGTTGTCGCGCACCATGGCCGCGCACGATCCCGAGGGCGCCAGGACGGCGTCGGCGTCGGCGAAGGTCTCGACGAACCGGACCGCCAGCTTCTGCGCCTCGCGCCGGTAGCCGCTGTTGTAGTGCATCTGGCCGCAGCACGTCTGCGACTCCGGGAACACCACCTCGTGGCCGAGCCGGTGCAGTAGGCGCACGACCGCCTGCCCCGTGCGGGGGTACAGGGTGTCGTTCACGCACGTGACGAACAACGCGATCCGCATGCGCTCCCTCGATTCCGGCTCCGGCCTCCGCGGCGCGGTCGGCGTCCGGTCCGGGCCGACCCCTCCGGACGACGGGCGGGGCCGACCCGCACGCGGTCGGCGGCGCCGCCAGTGGTCGGATTTCTTTTCGTCTGCAGTAGGGGCTCGGTCTCCGAGTGTCCCCGGATACCGGTGCGGACCTGGGGGAATGTGATGTCCGAACCGCCCGATTGGTCCGACCACTTCTACGTGGAGGGTGCCGAGGATGTCAAGATGGGCACCGCGCCGCAGGTATCACCCCGTCGGCGCCCGCGGTCCCGCACCGGCGCCGCGGCACGATCGCACCACCACGGAAGGCAGGCATGGCGAGCACGCCCGACCGCGCCGAGGCGCCCGGCGACGGCGCCGTTTCCGCCGAACGCCTGCCGGTGACCCGGCGGGCCATCGACCACGTCAAGGCCATGATCGCCGACGGGCGGCTGCAACCGGGCGACCGCCTGCCCACCGAGCGCGACCTGGCGGCCGGCCTCGGCGTCTCCCGCAGCTCCATGCGCGAGGCCATCCGGGCCCTGACGACCCTGGGCGTGCTGGAGGCCCGGCACGGCGCCGGGGTCTACGTCACCCGGCTGCGCCCCGGCAACCTGCTGGAGACCTTCTCCGTCCTCGCCGAGGTCTCCCAGGGCGAGACGCTCATCGAGGTGCTGCAGGTGCGCCGGATGCTGGAGCCCGCCGCGACGGCCCTGGCCGCGGCCCGCGCCGACGACGCACAGCTGGACCGGATCGCCGGCATCCTGGAGCGCATCGGCTCCGGCGAGAGCGAAGGGGAGACGGTCGCCGCCGACCTGTCCTTCCACCAGGCGATCGTGGAGATCACCGGCAACGCCACCCTGGTCGCCGTCAACGACGGGCTGTCTTCGCGCACCTTCAACGCCCGCGTCTGGCACGGCCACCGCGAGGCCGGACTCAGCGCCCGGCTGCGTGAGGACCACGAGCGCATCTACCAGGCGCTGCGTGACCGCGACCCCGACGCGGCCCGCGCCGCGGCCACCACCCACGTCATGGAGGTCGAACGCTGGCTGCGCGGCCACCTCGGCCCGGACACCGCCTGACCGCCCCGGTAGATCACATCGATCTTGTAGCTACGGTCACAGGAAACCGGTTTCACTCACCGTAGCTACAAGATCGGCAGGGACGGGCGGGCGTCCCGCCTACGCGCCGCCGCGCCAGACCTGCAATCCCGCGAACGACTGGGACACCGGCATCAGCTCGATCGTGTTGACGTTGACGTGCGCGGGCTGGGCGACCACCCAGTGCACCGTCTCGGCGACGTCTCCGGGTCCCAGCGGCTCGGTTCCCTCGTAGACCTTCTGCGCGCGCTCCCGGTCGCCGTCGAAGCGCACCTCGGAGAACTCCGTGCCGCCCGCCAGCCCGGGCTCGACGTCGGTCACCCGCACCCCGGTGCCGTGCAGGTCGGCCCGCAGGTTCAGGCTGAACTGGCGCAGGAACGCCTTGGTCGCCCCGTAGACGTTGCCGCCGGCATAGGGGTGGTTGGCCGCCGTGGAGCCGATGTTGACGATGTGGCCGCGCCCGCGCTCGACCATGCCCGGCAGCAGCGCGCGCGTCGCGTACATGGCCCCCTTGCAGTTGGTGTCGACCATCCGTTCCCAGTCGTCGAGATCGGCCTCGGCCGCACCCGCCATGCCCTTGGCCAGCCCGGCGTTGTTGACCAGCACGTCCACCTCGGCGAATTCAGCCGGCAGGCCCTCGACCGCCGCGGCCACCGCCGCCCGGTCGCGCACGTCCAGCTCCAGCGGATGCACGTTGGACCCCAGCTCCTCGGCCAGGCCGGCCAGGCGCTCGCCGCGCCGGGCCGCGGCCACCACGCGCACGCCCGATCCCGCGAAGCGGCGCGCGATCTCGGCGCCGAACCCGGTGCTGGCGCCCGTCACGAATGCTGTAGAAAACTCCATGGGCCCGAGACTAGCGACCGCGGACCCGGACCGCGCGGGCCCGCCGGACCGGCGCGGCCCGCCGGGCGCCCCGAGCGCCCCGAGCGCCCTGGCCCGGTGCGCGTGCCGCGGGCCCCGCCTCACAGGTCGATGCCCACGATGTCCTCCGGGCGCACCGGCACGTGCGTCAGCGCCGGCGCGCATGCCGGCGGTGGACCCGGTCGGATTCGCGGTCATCGGTTCTGCTCCCGGTCGAGGATCCTGCGGTGCGCGCGGCGGCCGGCCGCCGCCGCGGACTCGGCGGAGACGGTGCGCAGCTCGCCGCGCTCCACGACGGCGGCGCCGCCCACCATGAGGTGCTCCAACGGCGGCTGCGGGCCGAACACCAGCGCCACCACGGGGTCCTCGATCGCGTCGTAGCCGAAGCCGTCCACCCGCCACAGCGCGACGTCGGCGAGCTTTCCGGACTCCAGCGACCCCAGTTCCGCGGAGCGGCCCAGACAGCGGGCGCCGCCGAGGGTGGCCATGTGCAGGGCCCGGCGGGCAGTGAGCGCACGCGGTCCGCTGCGGGAACGCGCCATCAGCACCGCCTGGCGCATCTCGTCGGCCAGCCCGCTCAGTTCACTGGAGGCCGGACCGTCCCCCAGCCCCACCGGCACCCCCGCCTCGAGCAGTTCGGGGGTGCGGCACACGCCCGCGCCCAGGCGCGCGTTGGAGCTGGGGCAGTGCGCCGCCCCCGTTCCGGTCGCCGCCACCCGTCCGATCGCCTCGTCGGAGAGGTGGACCGCGTGCGCGAACCACACGTCGGTGCCCAGCCAGCCCAGCTCCTGGGCGTAGCCCGCCGGTGTGGTGCCGAATTCGGCAAGGCACTGCTCCTGTTCGTCGACGGTCTCGGCGAGGTGGGTGTGCAGCCGCACCCCTTGGCGCGGGCGAGCTCGGCGGAGGCCGCCATGAGCGCGCGGCTGACGGTGAACGGCGAGCACGGAGCCACGGCCACCCGCGTCATCGCGTCGAAGGAGGGGTCGTGGTGGGCGTCGACGGCCGCCTCCGTCGCCGCGAGCGCGTCCTGTGTGGACTCGGTCACGGCATCGGGCGGCAGGCCGCCCGCCGAACGCCCCCGGTCCATCGACCCGCGGGCCGGATCCAGCCGGATCCCGACCGCACGCGCCGCCTCCACCTCGGCTGCGGCCGTCGCGGCGGGTTCGCGCGGGAACACGTAGTGGTGGTCGGAGCAGGTGGTGCAGCCCGACAGCGCCAACCAGGCGGTGCCGGCGGTGGCGGTCTCGGAAACCGTGCGCGCGTCCAGGCCGCTCCACAGCGCATAGGAGCCCGTCAGCCACTCGAACAGGGTGGCGTCGGCGAACATCCCCGGCCCCGCGCCAGCGCAGGAGCGCGGTCGGCGAGGTGCTCGACGAGCTCGGTGTAGGCCGCACCTGCGCCCAGGCGCAGGTACCCGCCGTCGGTACCGCGCTGCGCCAGTTCCGGGATCCGGCTCAGATCCAGCAGCGTACCGGGCCGGCGCCGGTCGAAGTTCAGCTCCACCATGACGTCGGTGCCGCCCATGATCGGTACGGCCCCGGGTCGGCGCTTTTGGCCTCCAGCGCGTCCCGGAAGGTCGCAGGGCTCAGAAACTCCATCGGCGTCCCCGTCGGAGGTCGGTCGGCTACCGGGAGGCTGCGTCGAACCGCCGCCGTGCGCGGCGTATACAGCATTAGACCGCCCGGCGCCGCCGGCGGCCAGCCCGCGATGCCATGAACCGCACCCGCGAACGCCTTCCGCTGTTCGTCGTTTCCTACAACCGCGCCGGTGGGTTAGCGTGTCCGCTACGCGGAGCCGGGGTGAGACCACTGCGCGGAGTTGTGCGACACGAGCAGGGGGAGCGCCGATGCGCATCAGCGATCTGGTCGCCGCCGGGCATCTGCGGCTGCGGTACCTCGCCGGCGGCGAACACGCCGACCGGGAGATCGCCCGCGTCTACACCACCGACCTGCTCCACCCCCAGCGCTACCTGAGCGGCGGTGAACTGGTGCTGACCGGGCTGATGTGGCGCCGCGGTCCCGAAGACAGCGACACGTTCGTGCGCGGCCTGACCGGGTCCGGCGCGGCGGCTCTGGGCGCCGGCGCCGCCCTGGGCGCCGCCCCCGCCGACCTGGTGGAGGCCTGCCGGCGCCACGACCTCCCGCTGATCGAAGTGCCGGCCGAGACCTCGTTCGGCGCCGTCGCCGAAGAGGTCCAGCGGGCGCACACCGGCGCCCTGCTCGCCGGCATCGCCCAATCCCGCGAGCGCCACCGGCGCCTCATGGCCGAACTGGCCGCCGGAGCCGACTTCGCCGGCGTCTTCTCCGCCGCCGCCGAACAGGCGGGCCTGGTGTGCCGGGTGGTGTCCAGCACCGGACGGGCGGTAGCCGAAACCGGGCAGCAGCCGCCGCGCGCCGAGCGGGAGCGCATCGCCGAGCAGGCGCTGCGCCGCCCCCGTCGCCACACCGCCGACCTGGCGACCGAGGGCGGTCCCAAGCGCCGGATGACCCTGGTCCCGGTGGGAGCGCGCGGGTCTCAGCCGCTGGACGGCTGGGTGCTGGCGGTCGAGGGCGAGACCGGTGCCCGGACCGAAGACGGCGGGGACCCGGTGGAGGAGCTGGCGGCGCTGGCCGGTCTGGCGCGCAGCCTCGCCGAGCAGCGGGCCGCCGACGGCGCCCGACACGCCCACGGGCTGCCGCGGCTGCTGGCCGACCGGCGCTTCGACGAGGCCGCCGCCCTGCTGCAGGTCTCGGGCTCGCCCGACGAACAGGAGCGAGCCCGCGCCCGCTACGCCGTGGTCAGCGCCGCTCTGCTGCCCGAGCCCGCCGACCCGGACGTGGCACGGCGGGTGCTGGGGGAACTGGTGGCGGACCTTCCGGCGACCGCGGTGGCCTCCGACGGGGCGGCGATGGCCGTCGTCGCGGTCGCCGGCCCTGCGCAACCTCCGGCCGACGCCCCGGAGCGGCGGCCGGGGGAGGGCGCTGCCGGCGGTGCGGACGTCGACGCCGGCGCCCAGGCGCTGCGCGAGGAGGTCGCCCGGCGCGCGGGGGTACTGGAGGCGGGGCTGGGCGATCATCGCCTGGCCGTCGGGGTCAGTGCTGCGGTGCCCGGCGTCGCCGCCCTGCGGGGCGCGGTCGCCGAGGCCGACGACGCCCGCCGCCTGGCCCGGTTGCGCGGCGGCCGCTCCCGCGTTGCCGCCGGAACCGAGCTCGGCTCCCACGAACTCCTGCTGGCCTCGGTGCCCGAGGAGGTCCGCGCCTCGTACCGCGACCGGCTGCTGGGTCCGCTGGTGGACTACGACCGCACGCACCGCTCGGATCTGGTGGCTACCCTGGACCGGTTTCTGTCCTACTCGGGATCCTGGCAGCGCTGCGCCACGGCGATGCACGTGCACGTCAACACTCTGCGCTACCGCATCGGCCGCGTCGAGGAACTCACCGGCCGCGACCTGGCCAGCCTGCAGAGCCGGGTCGATTTCTACCTCGCGCTGAAGCTGCACCGCTAGGGCGCGGGGCCCGACGACCGGCGCGCGCCGCCCGACTGTCGCCGGCGGCCGCTACCGTCGCGGCATGACCGGAAACGACCTGGCGGCGGGCGGGCGGGTGCGCGGCGCCGCGCTCGCCGAACGGGATATGCGCGCGCAGCTGAGCCGCGAGCCCCCGACCCCGCGGGAATTCGCCGAGTGCGACTTCACCGGTGCCGACCTGCGCGAGACGAACCTCGTCGACGCGGTCTTCACCGACTGCCGCATGGACGGCGCGCGGTTGGACGGGGCCGCGCTGGACGGCGCCCGCTTCACGGGCGGTACCGCGGCGGGCGCGCGTTTCGCCGGTGCCGAGTGCATCGGCGCCTCCTTCGAACGCACCGACCTCGCCAACACCGAGTGGGCCCGCGCCGTGCTCACCGAGTCCGTCTTCACCGCGTGCCGGATGACCGGCGCGGGGATGGGCGGCGTGCGGGGCATCGGCTACTCCTTCTTGCGCTGCAACCTGATGCTGGCGCGGCTGAAGGGCGCGGGGCTGCGCGGGCAGGAGATCACCGGGGTGCGCTTGGATGAAGCCGACCTGTCCGAGGCCGACCTGCGGGACACGGTCTGGCGGGACAGTCGGCTGAGCGGCGCCGATCTGACCGGGGCCGACTTCGGCGGCGCCGACCTGACCGGCGCCGACCTCGGTGAGATCGACCTGGCCGACGCCGGAGTGCTGCGCGGAGCCACGGTTTCGCCGCAGCAGGCCGACATGCTGCTGGCCGGACTCGGCATCCAGGTCCAGGCCGGTGCAAAGCGGGACGGGGACCGCGCCGGCTGAGCGCCCGGGCCGCCGCGGGGACGTGTGCGGACCGGCACACGCCGGCCGGCGGCCCGGTCAGTGCCGGGGTCGCCGGCCGGTTCGGATGCCGTGTGGTGCCGCGGGCGGTGCCGGCCGGCACCGCCCGCCTCCGATCATCGTGTGTGCCCCCGCGCCGCCGTCAGCGCGAAGATGCCCGTCGCCGCCAGTCCGGTGACCAGCATGACCACGACCATGCTCGTCATCGTGGTCCCGCCGTGCAGCCCGGCGGTGGAGGCGAGGCTGCCGCCGATGGCGAACTGCAGCGTCCCCAGCAGCGCCGAGGCGCTGCCGGCCGAGGAGGACGGCTGGCTGACGATCGCCAGCGTCGTGGCGTTGGGCGAGATCAGGCCGGTGCAGAACATCATCACGAACAGCACCGCCGTCACCGTGACCAGGTCGGTCCGGCCGTACATGTGCAGCGCCAGAAGCAGCCCCACCGAGGCCACTGCGCCCACCAGGCCGATGAGCAGGCGCCGGGTGGTGTGCATCCTGCCGATCAGTGCGGCGTTGACCTGGTTGCCCAGGATCATGCCGAGCGTGTTGATGCCGAAGATCAGGCTGAACTGCTGGGGGGTCGCCCCGAACTCCTCCTGGGAGACGAAGGAGAACGCCGAGATGTAGGTGAAGGTCATGGCGAAGCTCAGCGCCATGGTCAGTGCCGCGCCGATGAAGCGCGGGTCGACCACCAGGCGCAGGAAGTGCCGCACCATCTGCTTGGGGTCCTGGCGGACGCGGTCCCGGGCGGGCAGGCTCTCGGGCAGGCCGAAGTAGACCAGTGCGAAGCCGGCCAGGCCCGCGGCGCCCAGCACCGCGAAGATCAGCTGCCAGGGGCCCAGGAGCAGCAGTTGCCCTCCCAGCAGCGGACCGAGCATCGGTGCCAGACCGACCAGCAGCACCAGCCGGGAGAAGAATTTGGCGGCGGAGTCGCCGTCGAAGGTGTCGCGCACGACGGCGCGCGAGACGACCATTCCGGCCGCCGCCGCCAGTCCTTGCACGAAGCGCACCGCGGTGAACACTTCGGCCGTCTGCACGACCATGCACAGCAGTGAGGTGGCGGCGAAGACCCCGATCCCCACCAGCAGCGGCGCGCGGCGGCCGAGCTGGTCGCTGAGCGGGCCGATGATCAGCTGGCCCAGCGCCAGGCCGACCATGACCGCGGTGAGCGTGAGCTGGATCTGGGATTCGGGGGCGTCGAGGTCGGCCGCGATCTGCGGGAACGCGGGCAGGTACAGGTCGGTGGCCAGGGAGCTCGTCGCCGAGAGGACTCCCAGGATGAACACGAGCAGGGCGACCGACCGGCGGGGACGGTCGGCCCGGGGACTCGGCGTCTGTGGCGCGGCGTGGCTCCGAAGACGCGGGCGCACAGCGGTAAGGTTCACTCGGACTCCAGCAGGCATGGCGAAGGAAGACACCGCGGTGGACGGGTGTCGGCGGCGGCACCGTGCGGCCGCGGGAGGGCCGGTGCTCGGACGCGCAACAGGGCGGTCCGCAGGACGGGACCGGCTGATCCTCGCCGGGGGCGGCAGAGCCCCCGTCGCGGGACACCGAGCGCTGCAACACGGGCACCCGTTTACGAAATCCCCATATGCCATTTATCTGGCCGTGATGTGAGTTACGGTGCCGAAGCTCCTTGTATGCGGCGTTTCCGTCGGATGTGAGCGCGCACACGGAGCGGGCACCGACGGGTGAATCCTTGGCCGCGGGGATGCATGATCGCGACGCTCGCGGATAGCCGCCTTCGTACACGCGCAGGGAAGAGTCGAGGGCCTCTTCCGCGTGGGGGTTGTCCGCTACGCGCGGGGCACCCCGCCGCCCCGGACGGGAGTACGCGCCACGCGGAAACCGTCCCAGGCCGGAGCCTCGCGGTCTTCGGGGGAGCCGCAGGCGCCGGGCCGCCACAGGGGCGGCACGGGACGGGTACCGGCGCCGCCGGGCGCGCTGCCCGCCCGCCCGCAGGATCGACACGCGAGCATTCGGGCGCGTAGCCCGTGCGTCCGTTCCGGACGGCCTCGCACGGGACCCGCGAAGCCGTCGTGCACCGCCGGTACCGGAAGAGGCCGCGCACGCGAAAGGCGTGCGGCCGCCGCTGACCCCGGCGGTCGCACGCCCGGTCGGGGGCCGGGCCGGGAGGAGCGCCCGGCCCCCGCGGAACAGGGCGGTCGGTCAGGAGCCGTCGAGGGCGTCGTCGATCGCCGCCATCAAACTGCCCTGAGCGTCGTCGCCGTCCAGGGACCAGGCCATGATCCCGCCCAGCCCCTGTTCACGGGCCCAGGCGACCTTCTGCCGCATGGCGGTGGGGTCGTCGTAGGTCCACCAGGTCGAACCGTCGTACAGCCAGGCGGTGCCGGCCTCCTCGTCGCGGTGGAGCGTGAATCCGCTGAGGTCCGTGAGGTTCTTGTAGTCGTCGATGCCGTCCTCGTAAGGACCCGGCGCCGCGCCGTCGGCGGGCTGGTGCAACCCGTCGCCGTCGGGGCCGGGGGAGACCCCGGTCCAGCCGCGGCCGTAGAAGGGGACGCCCATCACCAGGTCGGCCGGGTCGGCGCCGCGGTCGATGTAGGCCTGGATCGTCTCCTGCATGCTGTAGGTGTCCGGCCCGGGATCGCCGGGGATCGGCGTCAGGTTGGACTGGTGGTTGGCGGTGTCCTCCCAGCCGCCGTGGAAGTCGTAGCCCTGCACGGTGACGAAGTCGAAGTCGTCCATCAGCGGCCCCACCTCGTAGCCGGCCTCGATCTTGCCGGGGTCGGCCGCCATGAAGGAACTCAGTTCGTAGTCGCGGCCGTTCTCGGCGCCGAGGGCGTCGATCTGGTCGCGGAACTCCTGCACCAGGGCGGTGAAGTTCTCCTTGTCCTGCGGGCGGAAGGTGTTGTCGGGGTGGCCCGCCGACGCCGGCCACTCCCAGTCCAGGTCGATGCCGTCGAACACGCCCGCGGCGGCCCCGGTGCCCCCGGCGCCGTCGATCACCGGCAGGTTGCCGCGCAGGTACATGTCGACGCAGGAGCTGACCAGCCGCTCGCGGGACTCGGCGGTCAGCGCGGCGTCGGAGAGGTTCTTCGACCAGGTCCATCCGCCCAGCGAGACGAGTACCTTGAGGCCGGGGTGGGCGGCCTTGAGCTCGCGCAGCTGGTTGAAGTTGCCGCGCAGCGGCTGGTCCCAGGTGTCGCCCTCGCCGTCGACGCTCTCGGCGGCGGCGAAGGACTTGCCGTAGTCGGCGTAGGCGTCGCCTTCGCCGGGCTGGTTGGCCATGAAGCACTGGCCGTCGGCGGAGACGTTGGCGAAGGCGTAGTTGACGTGGGTCAGCTTCTCGGCCGTCCCGCTGGTGTCCATGTCCTGGACCTGGTAATCGCGGTCGTAGATGCCCCATTGGGTGAAGTAGCCGACCCGGCGGTCGCCGCCCGGCCCGGGATCGGGGCCGGGGTCGGTGCCGCCGTCGTCGGCCGCGGTGCGCACGGTCACCGGGGCCGCGGCGTCCGAGCGGTTGCCGGCCGCGTCGTAGGCGCGCACCGAGAACGCGTACTCGGTGTCGGGCTGAAGTCCGCCGACGGTGGTGGAGGTCGCGGTGCCGGTGGTCGCGACCGCGACCTCGCCCTCGCGCAGCACCTCGTAACCGGCGACGCCGACGTCGTCGGTGGCGGCGTCCCAGGCCAGTGTCGCGCTGTCGGCGGTCTGCCCGGTGCTGTTCAGGCCGCCGGGCGCCGAGGGCGCCTCGGTGTCGTCGGAGGGCGCTCCGCCCGAGCACGGCGCGTCGTCGAGCGTGCAGGTCGCGGGTTTGGTGGCGGTCACGCCGTCGGAGAAGGAGCCGTTGAATCCGATGCCGTAGCTGCCTCCGGCGGGCACCGGTGCGCCCCAGCTCGGCGGGGTGACGGTGTAGGTGCCGCCGGATTCGGTGACGTCGGCGTTCCAGATGCTGGTCAGCGAGGCGCCGTCGGGGAGGGTGAACTCCAGCGTCCAGTCTTGCAGGGCGCTGTCGCCGTCGTTGATGACGGTGAACTGGCCGCTGTACCCGGATTCCCAGGTCTGGCCTTCGGTGTAGACGACGGTGGCGTCGGAGGCGTCGGCCGCCGCGGGCGCTGCCGACATCGGGCTCGCCGCGAGGACGGCGGCGAAGGCGGCTGCGGCCGCCGGTCTGATGCGGGGGGTTTTCACGTGCGTTCGCTCCTATTTCGCCGAACGGGGCGGGGGGATGGGGTCCGGTCGCCGAGCGGGCCGTGGGTCGCTCGGCGACCGGCGCGTCTGCGGCGGCGGGGCGCCGGGCAGGGTCGGGGGTCGGCCGCAGCGGTGGTGCGGCGGTGCGCGCGGGCGGCCGGGGCGGGGTGCAGGGTCGCTCATCGGGGGTCCCGTCGGTGTCCGCCGTATTTTTAGGAAACTTAACTATTAGTTTTTTGCGAGGCAATGGGGGCGGTTTCCGCGGAACGGCGGCCGGCGCGCCGGAGCGGCGTCCGGACCGGTCGATGATCAGGTCAGGTACGGGGCGCCGGACGCCGCAGGACCGAGCTGTCCGAATCCGGCCACACGCTCGCCTTGACGGATCCGCCTGGGGGCGAGTAAAGCGCGGTCGTGCGGGGCGGGGCCGGGCGCATCAGCCCTGCTGCCCGGTGCCGGCGCCCAGGTGGTCGCGGAACCAGGCCATCGCCGTTCCGGTCACCTGCTCCAGCGCACCCGGCTCCTCGAAGAGGTGGGTGGCGTCGGGAACCACGTGGACGTCGTGGAGGACGTGCAGGTGCTGGGCCGCCTCGAACGAGGCCCGCACGACGGGCTCGTCGTCGCTGCCCGCGATCATCAGCACCGGAGCGTGCACGTCGGCGAGGCGGTCCTCGGCCAGGTCCACCCGGCCGCCCCGCGCGACCACCGCGCCGACGCGCTGCGGGCGCTCGGCCGCGGCCCGCAGCGCCGCCGCGGCCCCCGTGCTCGCCCCGAACAGCCCCACGTCCAGCCCGGCCGTTCGGGAGTCCGCACCCAGCCAGTCGATCGCCGCCGCCAGCCGGCGCGTCAGCAACCCGATGTCGAAGCGCAGCTCCCGCGTCACCGCGTCGACGCGTCCCTCGTCCTCGGTGAGCAGGTCGATGAGCAGCGTGGCCGATCCCGCCTTGGCGAGCGCGTCGGCCACCTCCCGGTTGCGGGGGCTGTGCCGCGAACTTCCGCTGCCGTGGGCGAACAGCACCACCCCCGTCGCGTCTGTCGGCACCGTCAGATCGCCCGGCAGGACGGCGTCGCCGTCATCCACCGCGACACTGCGCACGTCCATGTCCGGTCCTTTCCGGCCGCGTCGTCGCACCGTCGGCCGCGTGTCCTCGGGCCCGCTACCTGGACACGACCGCGGCAAACCCGGGTCCGGGACGCCCCGGCGGCGCCGGGTTTGGCACTCGCCGATCTCGGTAGCGGACCGGACAGACCCGGGCCCGCCACCCCGAGCGGAAGAGGTGCTGTGACCATGCCGACCCAGACGGAAGAGTTCCTGCGCAGCCATCCGCGCGGCGTCGGCGTCGCCGACGTCGACCTGCTCAAGACCACGGTGGAGCGGCTGACCGCCTGCTCCCAGTCCTGTACGGCCTGCGCCGACGCCTGCCTGGGCGAGCCCGACGCGGCCGGGCTCGTGGCCTGCGTACGGCTCAACCTCGATTGCGCCGACATCTGCTCCGCAGCCGAGCGCGTACTCACCCGGCGCACCGCCCCCGATCCCGAGCTGCACCGCGGCCTACTGGAGACCGCGATCCTCTATACCGGGGCCTGCGCCCGCGAATGCGAACGCCACGCCGGCGAGCACGAGCACTGCCGCCTGTGCGCCGACCGGTGCCGGTTGGCCGAGGACGCGTGCCGGCAGTTCCTGACCCACGTCCAGGAACAACTGCACTAGCCCGGGGCCGCCCGCGCGGCCGACGAGGTCACGCCGGGCATGCCGGCGACTCCGGCAGCGGGGTACGGCCGTCCGTACCCCGCCCCGGGACGGGGATCGCAGGGCGCGCAGCGCCCGCACCGCGCGTTCACGTGTTGCCGTGGCTCCCGCTGACCATGGCGAGTACCGACGCGGGGTCGCGCTCCACCGCCAGATCACCCAGTGACACCACACCCACGGGGCGGCCGCCGTCGACCACCGGCAGTCGGCGCACCGCGTTGCTGCGCATGATGTGCACGGCGTCGTCGACGTCGTCGCGCGGCCCCACGACCGCCGGATGCTCGCTCACCGCGTTGCGGGCGGTGGAGCGCGCGCAGTCCGCGCCGTCGGCGACGCAGCGCACCACGATGTCGCGGTCGGTCAGTATGCCCAGCACCGAATCGCCGTCGGTCACCAGAACGTCGCCGATGTCCTTGTCGCGCATGATCACGGCTGCCTCGTGCAGCGTCGTCTCCGGCGGGACGGTGTAGGGCGGCTGCGTCATGATCTCGTGGATCTGCTCGGCCATCGCAATACTCCCGGGTCGGCTGTCCGAGGACAGCATCCGTCTGCGCGGCCCGCGGGCGGCCGGGCGCTCGGCGATGAGCCGCAACGGCGGCCGCGAGCGGGCCGCAGCCTTCCTCGCCCGCACCACTACCGCCGGCTCTCGGTGTCAAACCCGGCCGAGCCGGACGCGGCCCGGAATCCGGAGCACCGCCGCGCGCAGCGCCGCAGCACCGCACGCACCGGGTGACGAGCCACGAGGGCCGCAACCGGCTCTGCACCGTTCACGGCGCTGCTGTTCGCGACTCCGCTGTTCGCCGGGTTCGCGAACGTGGTCGTGCCGCTGCGGATCGGCGCTCCCGACGCGGTCTTTCCGGATGAACGCCGTCAGCCGCCGGCTGTCTGCAGCGGTCCGGGCGGGGCGGGCCGGCGAAGAGGGGGCGCCCGCGAGACCGGGACGGACGGCCTCGCGGGCGCGGTCGCGGGCCCGGCGAAAACTCGTCGGCGCCCCCGGCCCCGGCGCAGGACCGCCCGTCCACATTTGGTTGAGGATTGAACGATCCGCGCGGTGCATAGTGTAGTGGCGCACCGCCCCGGCTGCGTCCAGCGCCGCGCACGCCCCGGCGGGGTGGGGTCCGACCGCAGCGCCAGGCCGGGCACGACCGTTCCCGGCGGGTGCGCAGGCCCCCGTCGGGCGCTGTCACTGCTTGGTGGCGTGCTCCGGACGCACCGAGATCACGACCCGCTCCTCGTCCGGCGCCGCCCAGGGGTAGCGTTCCTCGTCGAGGTAGCGCTGGGCCAGACGGTCGATGAAGGCGTTCCCGCCGTCCTCCTCCACCGACTCCACCCGGCCGCGGATCTCGATGTAGCGGTACGGGTCGTCGGGGTCCTGCACCGACATCGCGATGCGGTCGTCGCGCAGCAGATTGCGGTACTTCTGCCGGGCGCGGGTCTGGCTGAAGCGCACGTGCGCGCCGTCCCAGTCGATCCACACCGGATTGGCCTGCGGCTCGCCGCGCGGCCCCAGCGTCGCCACGTGCGCGAAGCTGCGCTTGTAGAGGATGTCCTCGCGGTCGGCGGGGATCGTGCCCATGCTGTTCCTTTCAGAGGCGGGTTTGCGCCTTCTACCCGCTATCACACGGCGACTCGCCCAAACGTCGCGGCGATCGGCGCCCGTGCCGCCGGAATCGCGCCTTTCGCGGGGGCGGTCGGGCGTGGTCCGCCCACGCCCGACCGGCTGTTTCGCCGCCGAGGGACCGGGTAGCAGCGGCCCCGAGGAAAACGCGGCGCCGCGGTGCGCTCTGGCAATGCAACCGCCGCCGGGACGAGAACGCGGCGAACGGAGTGATGTTCCATGTCCGCTGAGCGGAACGCGCCGCCGATCGAGGGCTATGAGGGATTGCCGGTCGGAACCCTGCAGCATCGGGTCCGCGCACTGACAGAGGAGCAGATGCGCGATCTGATCGCCTATGAGCGCGAGCACGCCGACCGGCCCAACGTGCTGGAGATCCTCACGTCGCGACTCACCGAGCTGGAGAACGGCGCCGAGCCCACGGAGGGCGACCAGAGCTTCCATCCGGAGACCCCGGAGGCACCCCAGGGCGGCTCCGACGTCAGCCCGCGGGGCCAGGGACCGCGCCCCAAAGGCGACTACCAGCCCGGAAGTGCGTGAGGGCGCGGTGCCCGATCCCCGTACCGGCGTTCCCGAACGGACCGGTGCCCCATTCCACGAGGAGGTCCATACATGACACACGACTTTCCTCCGGGAGGCGGAGGCGGTTACGACCCGCGCTCCTTCGAAGAGTTCCTCGCGCGCTTCTTCGGACCCGGCGGCCAACGCCGCGCCTCGAACCGCGTCGACCTGTCCAAGCTCATGGACACCCCGTCGCGCGAGGTCGTGTCCGAGGCGATCGCCCGCGCGTCGCAGAACGACGGCACCGACCTGGGCGCCGCGCACCTGCTCTGGGCGGTGCTGCGCTACGAACCGGCCCGTGAGCTGGTCCAGCGCACCGGTGCCGACCCCGACGCGCTGGTCAAAGGCGCCGAGAGCGAGGCCGAGCGCACTCCCCAGGCCGGGCCGGGCATTCCGGCGCTGACACCGGCGGCCAAGCGGACCCTGCTCGACGCCCACCAGATCGCGCGGGCGATGGGCCGGCCCTTCATCGCGCCCGAGCACATGCTCTTCGCGCTGGCGGTCAACGGCGAATCGCGCATGGGCCGCATGCTGTCCGAGGCCGGCGTCACCCCCGATTCGCTGCAGGCCGCGGCGAGTTCGGGGCCCACGTCGGCCGCCGCGAGCGGTCAGGGCGGCGCCCCCGCCCAGCAGCAGCAACAGCAGCAGAGCACAACACCCAACCTCGACGAGTTCGGTACCGACATCACCGCTCTGGCCTCCGAAGGCCGCCTGGACCCGGTGATGGGCCGCGAATCGGAGGTCGAGCAGACCATCGAGGTGCTGGCGCGCCGCCGCAAGAACAATCCCGTGCTCATCGGCGATCCCGGCGTGGGCAAGACCGCCATCGTCGAGGGCATCGCCCAGCGCATCTCCGACGGCGACGTCCCCGACACCCTCAGCGGGCGCCGGCTCGTCCAGCTCGACCTGGCCGGCGTGGTGGCGGGCACCCGCTATCGCGGCGACTTCGAGGAGCGGGTCCGCAACATCGTCGAAGAGATCCGCAACGACGACAAACTGCTGATCTTCATCGACGAACTGCACACCGTCGTGGGCGCGGGCGGCGCCGAGGGCGCCATGAGCGCAGGGAACATGCTCAAACCCGCGCTGGCCCGCGGCGAGCTGCACATGATCGGCGCCACGACACTCGACGAGTACCGGCAGAACGTCGAAAAGGACGCGGCGCTGGAGCGCCGCTTCCAGCCGGTACTGGTCTCCGAGCCCAGCGTCGAGGACACCGTGGAGATCCTGCGCGGTCTGCGCGACCGCTACGAGGCCCACCACCAGGTGCGCTTCAGCGACAGCGGCCTGGTGTCCGCCGCCGAGCTCTCCGACCGCTACATCTCCGACCGGTTCCTGCCGGACAAGGCCATCGACCTCGTCGACCAGGCGGGCGCGCGGGTGCGGCTGCGCCACAAGCGCCCCAGCGTCGACGTCCGCGAGCTCGAGGAGCAGCTGCGCCGGCTGGAGGCGCGCAAGGAGCAGGCGGTGCACGACGAGGACTACGAAGCCGCCTCCCAGGCCCGCGACGAAGTCAACCGGACCCGCGACTCCATCGCCGAGGCGCGCGACTCCGGTCCCGAGCAGGTGCCCGAAGTCACCGTCGAGGACGTCGCCGAGGTCGTCTCGCGGATCACCTCGATCCCGGTGTCCCAGCTCACCCAGGAGGAGCGTGAGCGGCTCACCGGACTGGAGGAGCGCCTGCACGCCCGCGTCGTCGGCCAGGAAGAGGCCGTCACCGCGGTCTCGGAGGCGGTGCGGCGTTCGCGTGCCGGGCTCGCTTCGGCCGAGCAGCCGATCGGCAGCTTCCTGTTCCTGGGGCCGACCGGCGTCGGTAAGACCGAGCTGGCGCGGGCGCTGGCGGAGGCGCTGTTCGGCTCCCAGGAGCAGATGATCCGGTTCGACATGAGCGAGTTCCAGGAGCGCCACACCTCGGCGCGCCTGGTGGGGGCGCCCCCGGGCTACGTCGGCTACGAGGAGGCCGGCCAGCTCACCGAGGCGGTGCGGCGCGCGCCGTACTCGGTCGTGCTGCTCGACGAGATCGAGAAGGCCCACCCCGACATCTTCAACCTGCTGCTGCAACTGCTCGACGACGGCCGGCTGACCGACGGGCAGGGCCGCACCGTGGACTTCCGCAACACCGTGGTCATCATGACCAGCAACCTGGGGTCGGAGTTCATCACGGGCGGAGGCCCCATCGGCTTCATCGGTTCGGGGGAGGGCGAGCGCGAACGCGCTACCCGGGAGCGCATCATGGCCCGGCTCCAGGACGAGTTCCGGCCCGAGTTCCTCAACCGCGTCGACGAGATCATCGTGTTCTCCCAGCTCACCGACGAACAGCTGGCGGAGATCACCCGGTTGCTGCTGGATGAGACCGCGCGCCGGCTGCACGCCCAGGACATCGGCATCGACTTCACCGACGACGCCGTGCGCTGGCTGGCCTCCACCGGACACCAGCCCGAATTCGGCGCCCGCCCGCTGGCGCGCACCATCCAGCGCAGCGTCGGCAACCCGCTGTCGTCCAAGATCCTCAGCGGGGAACTCGCCTCGGGCGACCGCGTCACCGTGGCGGCCGGCGACCGGGGGCTGGAGTTCGGCGTCGACAGCAGCGCCCGTCCGCCGGCGGCGGGCACCGAGTCCGAGTCCGGCTGACCGGCTGACCGGACCGGCCGGGCGCGAGCCGACCGAGCGCGGCATCGCCGGGCCGACGGGCAGCGGGGGCGCTCGAACCGCTGCCGTCCCGCGGGCGTCCGCGCGGCAGGCCGGCCGCGCGGAGCCGCCGCCGACCGACGCACGGGATCCGCCGGAGCACCCGCGCCGGCGGATCCGGGCGCGACGTGCCCGAGCGCTACCGCCACAGGCCCGTCGGTCTGCCACCCGCTGCGCACGTGGCAGCGCAGTGGCGTCCGGGCGCCGGTCGCGGGGAAGCCGCGGGGCCGGGCCGATGCCGCCGGGTGCATGGACCGGCGGGTCGGGGCCGTCACCACGACGTGCCGGGCTCGTTGCCGCGCCGCCGTGCGCCCCCGGCCCTCGGGGCGAGCCACCCGGCCCCCGAGACTGCCGACCACGGGGTGTGGCGCTCGCGCGGCGGGTCGTCGACCCAGCCGCACCCGGCGGGGGAGCGGCGCCGCACACCGCTGTCGGCGGCGGCCGCCGCAGGCACGGGAATCGGCCGGCGGCAGCCCGCCGGCCGTGGACCCGCGCCGGTTGCGCTACGCGGCGGAGTGCGGGGATGGGCCTGCCCACGCGGTTCCGTGCGGTGGCCGCGCGCTTCGACGAGCCCGCCCTGCGCTGCGAGGCCGCGGGCCGGATCGACGTGATCGACATCCGGCTGCGCGGCCCGCAGCGACACCTTCGTGAACGGGCCCTAGACGTCGGGTACGAGCTGCTTGCGCAGCTTGGCCAGCGACGCCGAGAGGGTCCGCGACACGTGCATCTGCGACAGGCCCACGATCTGGGCGATCTCGGCCTGGGTCTTGTTCCCGGCGAAACGCAGGAGCACGATCCTGCGGTCGCGTGCGGAGAGCGTGGCCAGGGCCGGGCGCAGCGACGCCCGGTCGGCGGCGGTCTCCAGGGCGTGGTCTTCCTCGCCGAGCGTGTCGCCCAGCGTCTTGTCCTCTTCCTCGGTCCCGTAGGGGACGTCGAGGGACAGCGCGCTGTAGGCCGAGGAGGCGTCGATCAGTTCGAGCGTGTCGTCGACGCTCATCTCCAGCCGCTCGGCGATCTCGGCGACCGTGGGCGAGCGTCCGTTCTCCTGGGCGAACGCCGAGGTCACGCGATTGAGCTCGGGGCGCTTCTCCTGGTATTTGCGCGGCACCCGGATCGCCCATGTGCGGTCCCGGAAGTGGCGTTTGACCTCGCCCGTCATCATCGGCAGCGCGTAGGAGATGAACTCCTTGCCGTAGTCGGGCTTGAAGTCGCGGATCGCCTGGACCAGGCCGACGGTCACGACCTGGCGCAGGTCCTCCTCCGGCTCGCCGCGGTTGCGGTAGCGGCGGGCGATGCGGCGTACGACCGGCGTGTGCAGATCCACCAGGTTCCGATAGATCTCGTCGCGCTCGGCCGGCGTCGTCTCGGCGCTCTTGAGCCGGTCGAACAGTTCGCGGGTGCGGGCGTAATAGGTTTCGTCGGTTCTGCTGTCCCCACTGGCACTGCGCGGACGCGGTACTGCGGTCTCTCGTTCGCGGAGCGTGCTCGATGTGCTCATCGTCAACGTCCTCGCTGCGATCAAAGCGGACCGCCGACCACTCGCTCCCGGATCGTTCGGCGCGTTGTGCACCGCGCCGATGATGTGGCTCCCCCGTGGTGTGCGGTGGGTCACCGCAGCGGGGGCCGGGACGCGTGTGATGGCGTCATCAGGCCGCGCTTTCGGACCTCCTGCACAACACGTTGACCATATCGATATATGCGCGAGCAGGCCACCCCGGCCCTGTCCGCTTCCGCCCAGTTTTGCGGGAAATTAACGCGTGCGATTGGAAATAGCCAGGGTAGAGGGGGTCTCAGCTGTCATCGGTATGTTTATCGGAAATCTCATGCAAGGAATTTCCGGGAGTCCTGCGCGGCGTTTCTAAAGGGCACGTAAGCGGAGCCTTCGACGATCCGGAAACGTCGGCGCTTCGGCGCGGCGGTCCGGGGGCGCCTGCGCACCCCCGGCCGCACCGTGGGGCCCCGAAGACGGCGTCAGACGGGAGGCGCGGTGGGATCCTCGCCGGAGAGGGCGATCTTCTCGGCGAGTTCGGCGAGCTTGACGTTGCGGTTCTGCGAGGCGCCGCGCAGCCGCTCCCAGGCCTGCTCGGCGGTCATGTGGTGGCGCTCCATCAGGATGCCCTGCGCTTGCCCGATCGTCTCGCGGGTGTCCAGGGCACGGCTCAGATTGGCGATGCGCCGGTTGGCGGCCAGCGCCGATGCGGCCTGGGCGGAGTAGATCACCCCCACCTCGTGGGCGTCCTGGTCGAACGCCTGGGGGCGGGCCGCGTACAGGATGAGTACGCCCAGGGTCTCGCGCGCGGTGAACAGCCGGAAGCTCAGCAGGCTGCCGATATCCAGTTTGGCGGCCTCGGCGGCGTACTTCGGCCAGCGCGACGCCGCGGTGAGGTCGGGCAGGTACACGTAGGTGCCTTTGCGCATCGAGCCGAGGGCGGGCCCTTCACCCAGCTGCAGCTGCAGCGCGTCGCTGCGGCGCACGATGTCGTGGGTGCATGCCGGGGTCTGCAGCCTGCTGCGCGGCTCCAGCAGGCTCACCCCCGCGTAGTCGCATCCGGGAACCGTCGTCACCGCGAGGTCGGCGATCCGCTGCAGCGTCGCGAGCACGTCCGGCTCGGCGAACAGGGACCGCACGACCTCGGCGAATCCTTCGGGTGGGGGAGAGTGGTCCCTGTTGAGCATCGCACGCCCTCCTGCGCCGTTCTGCGAGCTCCGACTCGCATCGCCTCCGCTGCCGCGAAGCCAGCGCACAGCACAAGGCGCGCCCGGTCCGGTCACCGGATGGCTTCGGAGTGCGGGAACCGAGGTGCGGCCGACGCGGCCGACGCGGCCGACGAGGCTTCCCGGTAGAACGTGAGTATTGCCCGCGCCGCTCACCTGTGTCAACGACTGTACCCGACACGCGGGGCCGTTCCCGGGAGGGCAGGCGGGTCGCCCGCGCCGGGGCGGGGCACGCACACGCGCCGGCGCCCGGTCCGCGCGGACCGGGCGCCGGGGTGCGCTGCGGCCGGGGCCGCCGAGCGTCACTCGTCGTGGAAGGCGAACTCCTCAGGTCCGGGCCGCTCGAACTCGGGCTCGGTGATCTCCCCGCCGGCGTTGTCGGTGATCCGCGCCTCCTGCAGGGTTTCGGGCGCCTCTCCGGCCCGGAACTGAAGGACCTGCGCGCCCGAGTATCCGCCGTGGTCGTCCTCGATCGCGGCGAAGGGGACCAGGCCCGGACCGGTCAGGTCCTGCTCGTGCACGGCATCGATCAGCGACTGGCGGGTCGGGTCGTCACCGGCCTCCATCAGGCTCTTGCCCATCAGAGTGGCCTGGAGCATCCCGTAGATCGTGGTGTTGGTCATCGGGGTGTCGCCCTCGCCGTACTCGTCGTAGATCTGCGAGTACAGCTGGACCCACGGGTCGTCCTGCATGGTGACCGAGGGGAAGTAGCCGGTGTAGATCATGCCGTCCAGCATCTCCTCGGCCGGCAGGTCGTCCTGGCCGGCGTCGGCGGCGAACTCCGACAGCAGCCCTTGCAGCGTGGCGCTGTCGGCGCCGATGGTGCTCATCACGAACTGCGGCTCGTAGCCGATGCTGGCCGACTCCAGCATCGCCAGCGCGCTGAAGGCGGGGATGCAGGAGCAGACCACGACGTCGGCGCCGGCGTCCTGCAGCGCCGAGATCTGCGGTCCCACATCGGTGTTTCCGGAGTCGTAGGACTCCACCGCCACCCGCTGGTCGCCCAGGTACTGCTCCAGGCCGGTCTCGGAGTCGCGCCCCACGTCGTCGTTCTGGTGCAGGTAGCCGACCTTGGCGTCGGGCATGTTCTCGGCGATGTACTGCCCCTGGATCTTGGCCTCCTTGGTGTAGTCCACCTGGAAGCCGTAGGTCAGGGGGTACTCCTCGGGCTGGTTCCACTGCAGAGCGCCCGAGGAGACGAACAGGTCGGGCACGCCCTCGTCGTCGAGGAAGTCGGTGACCTTGGAGTGGGTGGGCGTGCCCAGGCCACTCATCATCGCGAAGATCTCCTCGTCGTGCACCAGTTCGCGGGTGACCTCGATGGTGCGCGCCGGGTCGTAGGCGTCGTCCTTGACCACGTAGTCGATCTGGCGGCCGTTGATGCCGCCGTTGTCGTTGATGTGGTCGAACACGGCCCTGGCGCCGTTCGAGATGTGGATGTAGCCGGGTGCGGCGGGTCCGGTCAGCGGCTGGTGCGAGCCGATCGTGATGCTGTCGTCGGTGACGCCGGGTGCGACGTCCAGGTCGGCGCCGGCGCCGTCCTGCGTTTCTCCGGCGCCTCCGCAGGAGGTGGCCAACAGGGCCGCCGCCATCAGGGCGGCGGCCGGGGCGATGCGTGATCTCATGCTCTCTCCCGGGCGGTGGATCGGGGATGGGGATGCGGGCGAACAGCGGGGTGGGACGGTCAGCGCCCGCGGCGGACCGAACCGGCGAGGCTGCTCGCCATCCCGTGCAGGCCGCGCGGCCAGACGAGGATGATCAGGATGAGCAGCACGCCGAAGAACACGATGGGCAGGTTGTTGGCGACGTTGGAGTCCAGCGACAGGGCGTGGGCGAGATCCTCGCCCCACAGCTCGATGTAGACCAGGGCCACGGCGCCGAAGAACGCGCCCCACATGCTGCCCAGCCCGCCCAGTACCAGGGCTGCGAGCAGACTGAGCGACAGCGTCACCCCGAAGGAGCTGGGTGTGGCCGTGCCGAGCAGATAGGCCTGGCACGCGCCGGCCAGCCCGCCGGCGCCCGCGCTGATGACGAAGGCGATCACCTTGGTGCGGCCCACCGGGATTCCGGCCAGGCCCGCCGCCGATTCGTCGTCGCGCAGCGCACGCATTCGCCGGCCGAGGCGCCCGGCGCTGATCGTGGCCAGCACGACCAGGCCGATCAGCGTCGTCAGCCACACCGCGGCGGCCTGCCACTGGGTGTCGGTGACGACCCCGGCCAGCGAGGCCGGAGCGCCGCGGGTGGAGAACGCCAGCCCGTTGCTGCCGCCGAGCAGCTCGGGGTAGCGCACCGTCAGCGAGGGCAGTCCCACGGCCAGCGCCAGCGTGGCGCCGGCGAGGTAGGGCCCGTGCAGTCGCGCCGTGGCCGCGCCCACCAGGAGTCCGGCTCCGCAGCTGAGCACGACCGTGATGATCATGTTCAGCCACAGCGGCAGCGCCGGCTGGTTCAGCACCAGCAGGGCCACGGTGTAGGCGCCGATGAACATGAACGCGCCGTGGCCCAGCGAGATCTGTCCGCTGTAGCCGATCAGCAGCTGCAGGCCGGCGATGGCCAGCATGTAGTAGCCCACGCTGCCGATGCGCAGGTCGGCGGTAGGGCCGGTGACCGAGGTCAGCGCCACGATCGCGGCGAACGCGGCGACGGCAGCCAGCGGGAACCGCACCAGCGCCGGCAGCGCCCGCCACCGGTCGCCGAGAGTGGGCGCGGGGGCGGCGCCTCCGGGCCCGCCGTCCCGGCTCGTGGACTCGTGGTCGCTCAGCGAGACCATCACTACACCTTTCGCGCGGTCGGGCGGGAGAAGAGGCCGTCCGGCCGGATGCTCAGCACCACGACGAGGATGGCCAGCGCCGCCAGCGTGGTCAGCTCCGGACCGGCGTAGCCGGAGACGTAGGACATGCCCAGGCCGAGGAGGACGCCGCCGGCCAGCGCGCCGAACGGATTCTCCAGGCCGCCCACGACCGCGGCGGCGATCGCGAAGATGAACACCTCGTCGAGCACGTTGGGGAAGATGAACGGCGGGGCCGCCAGCATTCCGGCCAGCGCGCCGATCACCGAGGCGATGGCCCAGCCGGCGGTGAGCATCAGCCCCACCCGCACGCCGCTGAGCCGGGCCGCCTCCGGGCGGAAGGCCGCGGCGCGCATCCGCAGCCCCAGCGGGGTGAAGCGGTAGAGCCCGAAGAGCAGCAGCGCGGCGGTGCCCACCGAGCCCAGCGCGAACCAGTCGGCAGCCGAGAACCGGCCGCGGTAGTCCATCGGGTAGCCGAAGGAGTGCGGCTCGTTGGTCCAGATCATGCCCGCCAGGCCCTGCAGCACGAGCAGCAGGCCCAGCGTGACGATGATGGCGTTGAGCGGGGAGCGCCCGTGCACCGGGCGGATCAGCAGCCGCTCGGTGGCCGCGCCCAGCACCAGGCCGGTCGCCAGCGCCGCGCCGAATCCCAGCCAGTAGCTGCCGGTGGCCTGCGACACCGTGTAGGCGATGTAGACCGAGATCAGCGCCAGCGCCGGCTGCGCGAAGTTCACCACGCGGGTCGCCTGGTAGATGATGACCAGCGACAGTGCCAGCGCCGCGTAGACCGCCCCCTGGGACAGTCCGTTGAGTGTCAGGTCGATGAATTGGTCCACGGTTTCCCCTCTTAGAAGCCCAGGTAGGCGTGGCGCATGCGGTCGTCGGCCAGAAGCCGCCGGGAGGAGTCCTGCATGACGACCTCCCCCTGGTTGAGCACGAAGCCGTGGTCGGTGATCGACAGCGCGCTGCGGGCGTTCTGCTCCACCAGCACCACCGTCAGGTCGCGGTCGGCGCGCAGCTGCAGCAGCATGTCCATGATCTGGCGGGTGACCAGGGGCGCCAGGCCCAGTGAGGGCTCGTCCAGCAGCAGCACCCGGGGGTCGGCCATCAGCGCCCGTCCGATCGCCAGCATCTGGCGCTCGCCGCCCGAGAGCGTGGCCGCCGGACGCGCGAGGCGCTCGCGCAGCGGCGGGAACAGCTCGACCACCTCGGCGGTGCGCGCCGCGCGCCGGCGCCGGCCCGCGCGCCAGAGCCCGCCCAGGCGCAGGTTCTCCTCCACCGTCAGTTCGGCGATCACGCCCCCGCCTTCGGGCACGTGCACCAGGCCGTGGTGGACGTGGCGCTCGGCGGGGATCCGCGTGATGTCGGTCCCCCCGAGCAGGACGCGGCCGGCGTCGGCGCGTTTGAGGCCGCTGATCGTGCGCAGCAGCGTCGTCTTACCGGCCCCGTTGGCGCCCAGCACCGCGCAGATGCCGCCCCGGGGCACGGTCATGCTCACCGCGTTGAGCGCCGCGACGGCGCCGTAGGTCGCGGTGAGCCCCTCCACGGCCAGAATCGGCTGTTCAGCCATCGGTGCCCACCTCCTCTGCGTCGCCCAGGTAGGCCTCGGCCACCGCGGGGTCGGACCGGATGCGGTCGGGCGGCCCTGCGGCGATGACCTCGCCGAAGTTGAGCACCACGATGTGGTCGCACACGCCCATCACCAGGTCCATGTGGTGTTCGACCAGCAGGACCCCCATGCGGGAGCGGAAGGATCCGATCGCCGCGGCCAGGGAGTCCATGTCCGCGCCCGACAGGCCGCTGGCGGGCTCGTCCAGCAGCAGCAGCTCGGGTTCGGCGACCACCGCGCGGGCCAGGGCCACGCGCTTCTGTACGCCGAAGGGCAGGGTGCCGGGCATCGCGTGGGCGGCGTGGGCGGCGCCGAACTCCTCCAGCGCCGCCATGGCCCGTTCGCGCAGCCGCCGTTCGTCGGAGTGGTAGCGGCCCAGGCCGGTGAGCATGGCTCCGGCGCCGCCGCGGGCCAGCCGGTCGGCGCCGACCATGACGTTGTCCAGCGCCGACAGTCCGGGGAACAGGTTGAGCCCCTGCAGTGTGCGGGCGATGCCCAAGTCGGCGAGGTGGTGGGGGCGGTGCCGGCGCAGTGCGCGGCCCTTCCAGGAGACCGTGCCGCGCTGCGGGCCGATGACTCCGGAGACGGCGTTGAACAGCGTCGTCTTCCCGGCGCCGTTGGGCCCGATGAGCCCGACGACGCTGCCGGGCGCCACCGAAAGGGCCACGTCGTTGAGCGCGGTCAGGCCGCCGAAGCGCACGGTGATCCCCTCGGCGGCGAGTAAGGGGGCCGGCGTGGTGGTGGTCATCTGCTCTGCTTTCCGTGCCGGGCCGGTCTCGTCTGCGGCGATACCGACCAGTTGGCATGTAGGGGGCATTCGTCGGCCGTCGTCGGAGGCGACGGCGTGTCGCGGGGTCGGGGACGGGGCGGGCCGGTGCTCCCGGGAGAGCGCCGGAGCGGGGCCGCGGGTTCTCAGCGGAACATGCGGGCCAGATCCACTCGGGAGCGGATGTTGAGTTTGCGGAAGATCCCGCGTAAGTGGTGTTCGACCGTGCGCGGGCTGATGAACATGTGCGCCGCCACTTCGCGGTTGGTGGCGCCTTCGGCGACCAGCAGCGCGATCTGGTGCTGCTGGGCGGTCAGACCGTGGTCCTCGGCGTCGGCGCGGTCGTGGTGCTCGGCCGCGGGCTCGGGATCGCCGATGGCGCGCAGCTCGCCGCGGGCCTGTTCGACCCAGAGCCGGGCGCCGATCCACTCGAAGGTCTCCAGCGCCTCGCGCAGGTGTTCGCGGGCGCGTCCGGGAAAGCGGTTGCGGCGCAGCGTCGTGCCGTACAGCAGCGCCGTGCGAGCCCGCTCGACGTCGTCGTCGCCGCAGGCCCGGTGCAGCCGCAAGGCCTCTTCGAAGTGGTCGGCGGCGTCCTCGGGCGCCGCCAGCAGCCCGCGGCAGCGCGCCGCGACCGCCAGGCTGCTGAGACTGCCGGTGGCCTCGGCCCAGTCGGCGTAGGGAGCCAGGGCCGCCTGGCCGCGCCCGTGCTCGCCGATGCGGGCGCAGGCTTCGACGAAGACCGGAGCCGTCATCAGCCGCATGGTGGGATGGCCGTAGCCCGGGCCGGCGTGGTTGAGCACCCGCAGCCGGGAGAACGCGCCGTGCGCGTCGCCCTGGGCCAGTTCCAGCAGGGCCAGGGCCCACGAACTCAGCGCGCTCGGCAGCCCCAGGCTGTTCTCGCAGGACTGCTCGGCCACGGCGCGGGCGCGCTCGTGGCAGGTCTCGGCGTCGCCCTGGATGGCGGCGAGCAGGCACAGCGCTGCCAGATGGTGGGTGGCGCAGTTGTCCTGGTCGGTCTCGCGAGCCAGCCGCAGGCCCGTCATGCAGTTGCCGATGCCCGAGGGGAACCGGCCGCTCCAGAACTCCGAGTAGACCAGGAACTCCAACGCCTGGGGCACCGCCGCCAGCGCGCCGCGCCGCCGCGCGACCGACACCGCACGGGTGGCCAGCGCGTGCACCAGCGGGGCGTCGCCCAGCCGCAGGCCGGCGATGCTCGCCCAGATCAGCTCGGTCGGAGTGTCGACCTCCTCTGCCAGGTCGACGGCCTGGCGCAGCGGGCCCTCCGCGGCCGCGTAATCGCCGGCGAAGGAGAGCGCGCAGCCCTCCATGAACGCGAACGCTAGCCGCATGGCCGGCGGGTCGTTGTCGCGGGCCAGCGGGGCCAGCCGGCGGGCGGCCGCGGCGTGGCGCACCGGGTCGCCGGCGAAGGACGCCGCGTCGGCGGCGCGCATCAGCGAACGTACGGCCAGCTCGCGGTCGTGGGGCACGAGATGCTCGGCGGTGGCCAGCAGCGTGTCCGCGGTGTCGATCGCGTTGCCCTCGCGCAGCCGGATCTGTCCGCGGATCAGCTCCAGAACGCCGGCCTGGCGCGGGGTCACCGCGTCGGGCTCGGCGCGCTCCAGCAGTTCCGAGGCGCGCCCGGGCATGCCCGACAGCCACGCGTCCTGGGCGGCCGTGGACAGCCGGCAGGCCCGCAGCCGGGGGATCGGGGTGAGCTCGGCCGCCTGCTCCAGCGCGGCCGAGGCCACCGAGTGTCCGTTGAGCTCCTTGGCGGTGTCGGCGGCCGCGGCCAGTTCGGCCGCCAACTCGGAGTCGGGGCCTTCGGCCGCCGCGGCGCGGTGGTCGGCATAGCGGGAGGGCTCGCGCTCGGGGTCGATCGCGCGCGCCAGCCGGGCGTGGGCGGCGCGCCGGCGCACGACCGGCGCGGCCTGGTAGACGGCGGTGCGCAGCAGCGGGTCGGCGAAAAGCACCTGTGCGCCGTCGACGCGCACCAGGCCCGCGTTCTCGGCCGGTTCGAGGTCGCCCACGGTCGTTTCCGCCCGCCCCGCCGCGCGCACCAGATCGTCGGCACCGGAGTGGGGATCGGCCGCGGCCAGCAGCAGCAGGTGGCGCGTGGGTTCGGGCAGAGCCTCCAGGCGCGCGGCGTAGGCGCCGCGCAGTCGGGTGGGCAGCGCGAGGGTGCGCGGCAGCGGCCGGGCGCCCGACAGCTGGTCGCGGGACAGCCCCGCGGCGAAACCGCGCACGGCCAGGGGGTTGCCGTGGCCGGCGCGCACCAGATCGGCGCGCACGCCTGCGGCGATCCCCCCGGGCGCGGCGTCGCCGAGTACCTCGCTGATGGCGGTGTCGGGAAGCGGGCTCAGCGTCACGGCCGGGATACCGGGCACGGCGGGCTTGGGCGCGTCGTCGCGGGCGGCGAAGACCATCGCCACCGGGTCGGTGCCCAGCCGGCGCGCGGCGAAGGACAGCGCGTCCAGCGAGGCCGGGTCCATCAGATGCGCGTCGTCGACGCAGACCAGCAGGGGAGCGGAGTGGCCCAGCAGGCACAGCAGCCGCAGCACGCCGATGGACAGGGGGAAGCGGTCGCTCTCGGCGACGTGGCCGCTCTCCAGCGCCTGTTCGAGGGCCGCGGCCTGCTGCGCGGGCAGTTCGCCGATGCGCTCGGCGACCGGGCGCAGCAGCCGCTGCAGTCCGGCGTAGGGCATGGCGGCCTCGGATTCGGCGCCGGCGGAGCCGAGGACCGTCGCGCCCTTGAGGACCACGGACTCCTGCGGCGGCCGGGAGTGGTGGGCCTGCGGGGTGCGCGCGACCTCGCACGCGTGGTCCAGCAGCGCGGTCTTGCCGATTCCGGGGCCGCCGCCGACCAGCAGCGCGGCGCCCTGACCGGAGCGCGCGCCGTCCAGGGCGTCGGTGAGCATCCGCTGTTCCGCCTCGCGGCCCCGGAGGCGCGTTCCGGGGGGCGGCGGGTGGTTTCCACTGGGCACGCACTCAACGTACACAGGACGTGGATCACGCCGACAGGTGGTGCGGGACACACTGGTGATTTCCCTGATACCCCGCCGCGTGATGCGCGCGGCGGCGCTGGTGGCAGAGGGGGCCCGTGCGCGCGGCGGCGGTGTGGCGGGCGGGTGCGGGGTCCGGGCCCCCGCGGTGGGTGCCCATCCGCGCAGCGTACAAACCGAACGGTCGGTCTCCGCGGGTGACCGCGGCCCTTCGGGCGGGGGTACGCTCGCACGGGGATCCGCACCCGAATACGTGTTCGATTTTCGGCGCGATTCGGGTATGCTGTACATCACACCGGCCGCCCCGGGGCAGTCCCGCGGCGCACACCGCGACACCGCGTGCGGGTGCCCCGTCCGGAAGCGCCCGCCCGGCGGCCATCGGCGTGCCACAGCACTTACTTCACGGGGCGATCACTATGTACCTCCTGGTCATCGGGACTCGAAAAGGACTGTTCACCGCGACCGCCGCCGACGGCGACCGCCGCACGTGGCACGTGCGCGGTCCGCACCGCCTGGACAGCGAGGACTACGCCAACACCGCCGGCGTCTACGCGGTCGGCGTCGACCCCCGCACGCGCCGGATCCTCGCCGGCGCCGAAAGCTCCCACTTCGGGCCCAGCGTGTGGTACAGCGACGACCTGGGGGAGAGCTGGAACGAGCCCGAGCGGGCGCCGATCGCCTTCCCGGAGGACACCGACGCCTCCTTCGCCCGTGCCTGGCAGTTCGCCTTCGGCGACGATCCCGGTACCGTCTACGCCGGCGTCGAACCCAGCGCCCTGTTCCGCTCCGGCGACGGCGGCGAGAGTTTCGAGCTCGTGCGCGGGCTGTGGGACCACCCCCACCGCGGCGACTGGTGGCCCGGCGCGGGCGGCGCCGCGATCCACACGGTGATCCCCGGCCGGGTCAGCGCCGAGGGCACCGACCCCCGCGCCATGACCGTGGCCATGTCCACCGGCGGCGTCTACCAGACCCGCGACGGCGGAGCCGCCTGGACCCCGGCCAACCGCGGCATCAGCGCGGTCTTCCTGCCTGAGGACGCCCCCGAATACGGCCAGTGCGTGCACAAGGTCGCCGTCGGCAGCGACGGCGAGTTCTACGCCCAGAACCACCACGGCGTCTTCCGCAGCAGCGACCCCGCCGCGGGATGGACCTCCATCGCCGACGGGCTGCCCACCGACTTCGGGTTCTCCTATGTGACCCACCCGCACGTGCCCGGGACCGGCTACGTGTTCCCGGTCGTCAGCCAGGTCTGCCACCTGCCGCCCGACGGTCACCTCGCGGTCTACCGCACCGAGGACGCGGGCGCGACGTGGCGGCCCTCCGTCGAAGGGCTGCCCGCGGACCCCTATTACGGGATCGTGTTGCGCGACGGCGCCTGTACCGACGGCGCCGACGACCCCGGCTTCTACTTCGGCACCCGCAGCGGCGACGTCTTCTGCACCGTCGACTCCAGCGGCGAGTGGTCCCGGGTGGCCGCCCACCTGCCCGACGTCCTGTCCCTGCGCGCAGTGGAGGTCTGAACCGATGGCTGTGACCGTCCTGTTGCCGCACGTCCTGCAGTCCGACGCCGGGGGAGCCGCCCGGGTCGACATCGCCCCCGCTGCCGGGGTTCCCGCGGGGACGGCGCCGGCCCCGGAACCCCCGGCCCCACCCGCGGGCGCCGGCGGGGAGCCGGCCACCCTGCGCGCCGTCCTCGACGAACTCGCCCGCCGCCATCCCGGCCTCGACCGCCGCCTCCGCGACGAGCGGGGGCGGTTGCGCCGCTACGTCAACGTCTTCGTGGGCTCCGACGAGTGCCGCGCCGTCGGCGGCCTCGACACGCCGGTTCCCGACGGAGCCGAAGTCCGCATCCTGCCCTCGGTCGCCGGCGGCTGAGCACGGAAGCGTTCTCGGCGCGCGGCGGCTGCGGTCGGGGAACCGACGTCCGCCGCCGCGCGCGAACCGTCACGCCCGCTCGTGCGCGGAGGCCGCCCCGCCTCCGGAGCCGCGGGCGAAGCCGTCCCAGGCGGCCATCGCCGTGTCGACGACCGCATCTGCCTGCTCCAGCGTGAACCCGTCGCGTGCCTGGATCGACAGTCCGTGCAGCACGGTCAGGTAATAGTCGGCCACATCCTCCGGATCGGCCGACGACGACAGCTCTCCTTCCCGCACACCGCGGCGGAGCCGGGCTACGACGTTGGCGCGGTCGCCCGCCCGGCATGCCGCGAGGTAGCGGCCGACCCCCTCGTTGGCGGCCGTGAGGTTCATGCCGGCCAGGACCACCATGCATCCGCGCGGTGTGGACGGGTCGACGTAGGCGGCGGCGTTCTCCCGCAGCATCGTCTCGATCGCCTCCCGCGCGGTGGGGCCGGCGGCCAAGGCCTCTTCGCTCGCCGCGCTGTCGGAGTTGTAGAGCTCCACGGCCTCGCGGAAGACCTGCTCCTTGGAGCCGAAGGCCGCGTACAGGCTCGTCGCGGTGATCCCCATCGCCGAGGTGAGCGCGCTGAGCGAGGTCCCCTCGTAGCCGTGTTCCCAGAACAGCACCATCGCCGTGCGCAGCGCGGCGGTCCTGTCGAACCGGCGTGGCCGTCCCCGTGCCGGCATGGCGCTCCTTTCGCGCTCCGTTGACGCCCTCGCGCCCCCATGCTACCAATTATGTAGCAATCGATGCAGAAAAAGGAGCGACCATGGGCGTCCTGGACGGAAAAGCAGCGCTGGTCACCGGAGGCGGCAAAGGCATCGGTGCGGCGATCGCCGAGCGTCTGGCGCACGAGGGCGCCGACGTGGCGCTCACCTTCAACACCTCGGAACATCCCGCGAAGCAGGTGGTCGCCCGTATCGAGGCGGCGGGCCGCACGGGCGCGGCCCTCCAGGCGGATATGGCCGATCCCTCCGCCGCCGGCGCCGTCGTCGACCGGGCGGCCGCGACCCTCGGCCGCATCGACATCCTGGTCAACAACGCCGGCGTCTTCCCCTACGGCCGGATCGACGAGCTGACGCTGGACGACTACGAGGCCACCACGGCCCTCCACCTGCGCGCCGTCTTCATCGCGGTCAAACGGGTACTGGGGCACATGCCCGACGGCGGCCGGATCGTCAGCATCGGCAGCAACCTCGCCGAGCACGTTCCCGGCCCGGGGATCAGCCTCTATTCGCTCAGCAAGTCCGGACTGATCGGCTTCACCAAGGGCCTCGCCCGCGACCTCGGCCCGCGGGGCATCACCGCCAACGTCGTGCATCCCGGTTCGACCGACACGGATATGAACCCTGCCGACGGCGAGGGTGCCGAGGAGCAGCGTGCGCAGACGGCGCTGGGCAGATACGGCGATGCCACCGAGATCGCCGCCGCCGTCGCACACGTGGCAGCCCCGGAATCGGGATTCGTCACCGGCACCGCGGTCACCGTGGACGGCGGCGCCAACTCCTAGCGCTCCCGAGCGCCTGGTGCCCGTGGAGGACGAGGCCGCGACACGCCCAGCGACAGGCGGGACCGTGCGGCGGCCCCGCAGGAGAGGACGGATATGGCCTGGGCAGTCCTGATCGCGGCCGGTCTGCTGGAGATCGTGTGGTCGGTCGCGCTCGACGAGGCGCACGGGTTGACCGAACTGTGGCCGTCGGTGATCGGTATCGGCACCGCGCTGCTCAGTCTCGCGCTGCTGAGCCGCGCGCTGCGCAGCCTTCCGATGGGCACGGCCTACGCCGCGTGGGTGGGTATCGGCGCGGTCGGCGTGGCGGCGGTGGGCACGCTCGTGTTGGGGGAGCCGTTCACCTGGACCAGAGCGGTCTGTATCGGCCTCATCATCGCGGGTGTGGTCGGGCTGAACGCCGAAGACGGGGCGTCGCCGCGGCCCGATCGGGCCGGCGGCGAGGCGGGGCGGGCCGCGTGAGCCCGGAGGTGTCGGCGGCGTGGGCCGTGCTCGTCGCCGCCGGCCTGCTGGAGACGGTCTGGGCACTGGCGCTCACGAGGGCCCAGGGGTGCACGCGGCCGCTGTGGGCGGTGGCGGGCATCGCGGTGGCGGCGCTCAGCCTGGGGTTGCTGAGCCATGCGTTGCGCACGCTGCCCGTGGGGACCGCCTATGCGGTGTGGGTCGGTATCGGCGCCCTGAGCGTGGCCGCAAGCGGGATGGTCTTCCTCGGCGAGCCCGTCTCGCGGCGCCGGCTGGCGTGTTTGGGGATGATCGTCGCCGGCGTGGTGGGGTTGAGCCTCGCCGGGGACGGGTGAGGCCGCTGCGATCGCGGCGCCGGCCGCAGCGGCGACGGCGGTCCGCACCGGTCAGGCGATGTAGACCGCGGCGCCTTCGCGACGGGCCCGGAGCGCGCCCGTGAGCCGGGGCGCCAGCGCGGGATGCAGCATTCCGGGAGCCGCGTCGGGCTCGACGAACGCGTAGTCGTCGAGTTCCTCCTCCTGCAGGGTGACCGGCACGTCCGAGCCGACCGTGCCGCAGTCGAAGACGAACGACAGGAACGGCTTGGGCCGTGCGCCGCGCGGCGCGCTCCACTGCAGTGCCAGTAACGTGCCGGCGGTGCGGTCCAGCCCCACCTCCTCGGCGACCTCGCGCTCGCAGGCCAGGTGCGGCGCCTCGCCGTCTTCGACGATGCCGCCGGGCAGCGTCCAGTGGTCGCGGTAGTTGGGATCGACCATCAACACGCGTCCGGACTCGTCGGTGATCAGTCCGAAAGCGGCCAGGTAGGCCGTGGGCAACGTGGCGAACCACTGCTCGGGAGGAAGGAATCGCGCCATGCCCCGCAGCCTAGGCCGCGGCGGCGCAGCGGGCGGAGCCGCCCCCGCGGCGGGCTCCGGACTCTCGGCCGGCCCCGGAGGCTTCCACTCCCGAACTATTTGATCTACGTTGTAAAGATGTCAGGTTCTCAGGCAACAAGAACGTGCACTGGATCCGTGCCGCCGCGGTGGCAACCGGAGCATTCCCGACCCCGCTGTCCCGGAGCGGCGTCCTCCCCCGGCTGCGGGAATGCTTCCTCCCGGCCCTGAAGGACCGGGGTTCCTCGCCCCATCAGACTGAACGCGCGGTGCGGGCGCGGACCCGCCCCCGCACCGGCCGCCCCGTCGGTCCGACGGCGGCGCGATCGGCGGCGCGCCCGCGGAGCACGGCCTCCGAGGCGGCCGAGGGCCGCCCCGGTGCCGCTACGATCGCTAGTGGGAACCCATCGACAGCGGGAATGCGGAGGTACGGACGTGGGTCCGTTGGAGCACGGCGATCCCGAGCGCATCGGCCGGTACCGGCTGATCGGGCGGTTGGGCGCCGGAGGCATGGGTCAGGTGTACTTCGGGCGCTCGGCGGGAGGCCGACCGGTCGCGGTGAAGCGCATCCATCCCCACTTGGCCACCGACACCTCCTTCCGCGAGCGCTTCGCCCGGGAAGTCACCGCCGCACGCCAGGTCAGCGGCGCCTTCACCGCGCCGGTCATCGACGCCGCCCCCGACGACGGGGTGCCGTGGCTGGTCACGTCCTATGTACCGTCGCTGCCCCTGGACGCCGCCGTGCGCACGCACGGCGGCCTGCCCGAGCACACGCTGCGCGTGCTGGCCGCCGGCCTGGCCGAGGCCCTGGGCGAGATCCACCGCGTGGGGCTGATCCACCGCGACCTCAAGCCCGGAAACGTGCTGCTGGCCGAGGACGGGCCCCGCGTCATCGACTTCGGGATCGCCCGCGCCAGCGAAGGCACCTCCGCGACCCAGTCCGTCATCGGCACGCCGGGGTTCATGTCCCCCGAGCAGATCCAGGGCGACCACCTCACCACGGGAAGCGACGTGTTCGCCTTCGGCGCCGTACTGGTCTATGCGGCCGGCGGTGTCGGACCGTTCGGCGAGGGCGCCATGCCCACCCTGGTCATGCGCGTCATGCAGCACGATCCCGACCTGTCGGCCGTCCCCGCCCGGCTGCAGCGCCTCGTGTCGGCCTGCCTGGCCAAGGACGCGCAGTACCGGCCCGCACCCGGCCAGCTCCTCGACGCGCTCGGCGACATCCCCGTCGGTGAGTCCTGGCTGCCCGCCGATGTCATGCGCGGCGTGCGCGACGAGGTCGCCAGGACCAACGCCGCCCTCAGCGGCACGGACACCACCGCCGGGGGCGCTGACGCGAGCGGCGCGACGTCGGTGCTGGGCGGGGCCGCGGCCGGGGCCGCCGCGGGTGTCGCGCCCGGCGACCAGGACCCCACGCGGGCCGCCGGCCAGGGCGGCGCCGACGCCACCTCGGTCATGGGGGCCGGTACCGGTACGGACCCGCGCACGTCCCCGACCCCGCCGCCCTATCACCCCGAGGGCGGGCAGGCCGATCCGGCCGGGGCGACTCGGGCCTACGGGGGGCAGGCGCCGCCCACCGCCGCTTACGGATCCGGATCCCGGCAGGCGCCGCCCACCGCCGCGATGCCTCCGGCGCGCGACGACTCCTACGACAGCATGTACCGGGGATCCGGGGGTTCGGGCGAGGCCGACCGGCACCGCCAGGAGGAGCAGCGCCGGCGGGAAGAGCAGCGCCGGCAGGAGGAGCAGCAGCAGCGCGAGGAGCAGCGCCGCCGGCAGGAGGCCGAGCGCGCGCACCGCGAGCGGGTACGCGCCGAGCAGGAGGCGGCCCGGCGCGCCCAGGCCGGCGCCCGCCAGGCCGAGCAGCCCGGCCTGTGGGGCTTCGCCAAGCTGCTGCCGCTGCTGATCATCCCGATCATCCAGATCCCGTTGGGTACCGGTGTGTCCTATGCCTGGCAGTGGTTCACCACCGAGTCGGGAATGTGGAACGGCACCGCCTGGCTCTACCCCGGGATCTTCACCGTCGACGGGTTCTTCCACGCGCTGTTCCTGGGCTATTTCCTGCTGAACAACGTCGTGGGCGCGGAGTTTCTGATCCGCTCGCTGCGCACCGGCTACGTGGTCGGTGCGATGCTGGCCGTCGCGGTCATCGCCGGCACGAACGGGATGCTCTTCTACTACGGCTTCTGGGGCTGATCCGCGCAGGGCGCGCGGCGTCGGTTCCGCGCGGCGCTACGGTCCCCGGTCACCGGGGACCGTAGCGCGCCGCGGCCGCGTGCAGGTAGTCGGCCAGCGACGTACGCAGCTCGGCGGGTTCCAGCACCTCGATCTCGGGGCCGTAGGCGGCGAACTCCGTGGTGGCCACGGCCACCGACTCGACGTAGAGCTCGGCCTCGCACCAGCCGTCGGGTCCGGGCCGGGCGCCCTCGGCGCCCGCGGCGGTAATGGGGGAGGACAGTGCCTGCACCAGTTCCAGGCCGCGCCGGCTCAGCCGGACGCGGGTGCGCAGCCGGTGCCGGCTCTGCTCGAACTCGCGCGACCACTCCGCCCAGCTGGAGGCGAGGTCGAAGTCCGCCGGCCGCTCGAAGACCTCCGCGCGCACCTGCACCCCGCGTACCCGCGAGACGCGGAACGTGCGCGGGCGCGGCGCGGACGGCCGGCGGGAGCGCTCCTCCGGACCGGGGTGGGCCAGCGCCAGGAAGTACCAGGTACCGCCTTTGAGTACGAGGCCCAGCGGGTCGAGCCGGCGCCGCACCTCGGTCCGGTCCCAGCGGCGGTAGTCGACGTCGACGGTGTGCTGGTCCCACACGGCCCCGGCGATCGCGCTCAGGTGCGGGACGTCCTCGGCGGTGCGCCACCAGCCCGGGGCGTCCAGGTGGAAGCGCGACCGGACGCGTTCGGCGCGCTCGCGCAGCTCCTGGGGGAGCGCGGCCAGCAGTTTGAGGTCGGCCGCCGCCATCTCGGCGCCCAGTCCCAACTGCGCGGCGGCATCGGGCACGCCGGACAGGAACAGCGACCCGGCCTCCCCGGATGTCAGCCCGGTCAGCCGGGTGCGGTAGCCGTCGACGAGCCGGTAGCCGCCGCCGGAGCCGCGGTCGGCGTATAGCGGGATGCCGGCGGCGCTGAGCGCCTCGGTGTCGCGGTAGACCGTCCGCTCGGAGACCTCCAGTGCCGACGCCAGCTCCGCCGCTGTCATCCGCCCGCGGTTCTGCAGCAGCAGCACCAGCGTGACGAGTCGGCTCGCACGCATGCCCCGAGTATGCAGGACGGCGCCGACCGGACATGCCGGAACCGGGAGCGGTCTCAGCCGCCCAGGGCCTCCTGCAGGGACCCGTAGGCGGGCTTGGGCGCGTAGTCCTCGTCGAAGGGCAGCGCCGCCCCCCGGCCCGGGAACCACGACGGGATCCAGGAGTCGGCGTCGCCGATGCCCCACACGGTGATCCCTGTGCAGCCGCTGACCCGCAGGCAGTTCTCCACCACCGTGCGGTAGTCGCGGGCCTGGACGCGCAGCTCCTCCTCGTCGGCCGGCACCTCGACACTGATGTCCAGCTCGGTGACGGTGACCTCCAGGCCCAGGTCGGTGAAGCGGCGCATGTTGGCGACCATGTCCTCGGGCACGGTTCCGGCGTGGAAATGGCTCTGCAGCCCGATGCCGTGCAGCGGTGCGCCCTGCTCCAGCAGCGACGCGGCCAGCTCGTACAGCGCGTCGCTCTTGGGGTTGCGCCCTTCGACGTTGAACTCGTTGATGTAGAGCCGGGCGTCGGGGTCGGCTTCATGGGCCGTGTGCAGCGCCTCGGCGATGTAGTCCGCGCCCAGGGTGTCCAGCCACAGGTTGGGGCGCAGCTCGCCGCCGCTGTCGCGGAAGGGTTCGTTGATGACGTCCCAGGCGTAGACGCGACCCGCGAAGTGCTCGCCGACCACCGTGTCGATGTGGTCGCGCATGATCGAGCGCAGTTCCTCGGGGCCGAAGTCGCCCTCGGCCAGCCACTCGGGGTTCTGCTGGTGCCACAGCAGCGTGTGTCCGCGCATCGCCTGGTCGTGCTCGTCGGCGAACGCGGTCAGGGTGTCGGCGGTGGAGAAGTCGTACTCGCCGCGCTCGGGCTGCAGCGTGTTCCACTTCATCACGTTCTGCGCCGTCACGGATCCGTACTGCTCGGCGACCAGCGCCCGGTAGTCGGGGGCGTCTTCCAGCAGGTACGGGTTGACGGCGGCGCCGATGCGGACGCCCTGCTCGGCGGCGAGGTCGCGCAGCGGGACGCCGCCCGCCTCGGTGGGTCCGGCGGCCGCCCGTACGGCGGCGACACCCAGTACGGCGACCAGCAGCGCGGCGGCGCCGATGGCCGCGGCGTGCCGCTTGCGGGGGCGCGACTTCGCCATGGTGCCGCCTCTTTCGGTCCGATACATGCCGCCGGCGCGTCCGGGCCGGGCGCGCCACGGGCGCCGCGTCCTCGGCGCGTGGCCCCATGGTCCCAGCCGGGTTCTGCCACGGTAGCCGCCGTGGCCGGTTGCGGCCGCCGCTCCGCGCCGTGCGCGGCGGCGCCGCGGCGGGGGCGCCCGTGCCCGCTCGCCGCGGCCCGTGCCCGGGCGAGCTGTTGGTTTCAGGATGCGGCGGCGCGCTCACAGGCGGGGGGACCAGACGATGAGGCGCCCGACGATCAACGACATCGCGAGGGCGGCGGGGGTGTCCGAAGGCGCGGTATCGGCCGCGCTCAACGGTCGGCCCGGGGTGTCCGACACGACGCGCGGCCGAATCCTGCAGCTCGCCGGGCAGCTGGGCCGGGTGCCCAGCAGCGCCGCCCGCGCCCTGTCCGACGGCCGCGGCGGCGCCATCGGCCTCGTCATCGACAGACCCGCCCTGGGGCTGGGCGTCGAAACGTTCTTCATGCGCTTCATCGCCGGTATCCAGGAGGAACCGGCCGAGGGTGAGACTGCGCTCATGCTGCAGTCGGTCGAAGCGACCGCGCCGGAGCTGACCACCTACAAGCGGTGGCACGCCGAGCGCCGCGTGGACGGGGCGCTGATGGTCGACCTGCGCCGCGGCGCCCCGCGCGTGGGCGCCCTGCCCGAGATGGGACTGCCGGCGGTGGTCGTGGGCGGCCCCGAGGGCACCGGAGGCCTGCCGTGCGTATGGTCCGACGACGGCGGGAGCATGCGCCGGGCGGTGGAGTACCTCGCGGGCCTGGGCCACCGGCGGATCGGGCGCGTGGCCGGGCCGCAGGACCTCGTACACACCGGCGTGCGCACCGCGGCGCTGGTCCAGGCCGCGCGCGAGCGCGGACTGGAGCCGCCCCCGGTCCTGCACTCCGACTACAGCGGCGAGAGCGGGGCCCGCACCGCCCGCGCGCTCCTCGACGGCCCCGCGCCGCCGACCGCGCTGATCTACGACAACGACCTCATGGCGGTCGCGGGGCTGGGGGCCGCCCAGGAGCTGGGCTTCTCCGTTCCGGACGGGTTGTCGGTCGTGGCCGGGGACGACTCGCCGCTGTGCCAGGCGGTGCGGCCCGCGCTCACGGCGATCCGCCGGGACCTGCCCGAGTACGGCCGGCTGGCGGCCTCGCTGCTGCTGGAGGCGATCGCCTCAGGCGCCTCGCGCCGGGTTCCGACGTCGCCGGGCGAGCTGGTTCTCCGCGCCAGCACGGCGCCGCCGCCACCGGGCTGAGGACCCGGGCCGGTGTGCGCCCCTCGACCGGGTGATGCGACCTGCGGTTTCTGCTTTTCGCGTTTGTTTCGGTATGTGACCTCTTGGTGTCTCATGGCGATCGTGTTACATTCGTCACTGCATGGGAGCGCTCCCAATCCGGGGAGTGCGGGTGGCCGACCGTGGACGCGCACGACCCGAAGGGAGTACACCCCGTGGGCCGAGGACCTCGTCTGAGTAGCCGCCGGGCCGCTCCGGCCGCATCCCCCGGAGCGGTTCCCCGCCCGGGTTCCGCAGCCGCGCCGCCGATACCGCGCGGCGCCGGTCCGCCGCGGCACCGGTAGGCCTCCCCGACCGCCGCACCGGCGGGGCGCACCGCCGCGCCGCCGCCGATTCCCGCTACGCCGCCGACGGTGTCCGAGCACCGCCCGGCCCCGGAGCCGGGCGGACACGCCCCGGCCACCGATCCGCCACCGGACCGAATCGCGACTGGGAGGACGAGCCATGCCGAACGCGCGCCGCGCCCGGCTGCGCCGACCGGTCCGATCCGGCGGTGCAGCTCCCCGCTGCCGCCCCCCTGACGGCGCGCCGGGGGCGCGGGGGCGGCGGGCGCAATCGGCGCCGGCCCCGCGCCGGCGCCCGGCGCCGCCGCCGGGCGGTTCCGGGCGGATCCCCTGCGCCCGGACACGCTCGCGCCTCCGCGCCCCGGCGCGTCCCCCCGATCCCTGGGACCGGCCGCATCACTACCACTGCGGCCTCGTGCGGCCGGTTCCAGGCCTGCATCCGGCGGCGGCCCCGCAGCCGCCGCGACACGGTCCTCCCCGGATACGGCGCCCTTCCGCCCCTTGAGGGCGCCGCCGCGACGAGGGGCGGGGCGGCTGCGGCCCCGCCCCTCGTTCGCGTACCGGAACCGCCGCCCCGAGTCCGGGCCCGCGGCGGGCGTACCGGCTCCGCCCGTGCGCGGCCCGCCCCGGGGCGTCAGCGGGGCCGGGACCCAGCCGTGCTTTGGCGGACCACGAGGTTGGTGGCCAGGTCCAGGCGCAGGTTGGGCGGCTGCTGGCCGCGGCTGAGCAGCAGCGCCAACCGGGTGGCCTCTTCGGCCATCTCGGTGAGGGGCTGGCGCACCGTCGTCAGCGGCGGCCCCACCCAGCGCGCCACGGGAAGGTCGTCGTAGCCCACGACGCTGAGGTCCTCGGGGATGCGCACGCCCAGCTCGCGCGCCGCCTCGTACAGCCCCATCGCCTGCAGGTCGCTGCCGGCGAAGACGGCCGTGGGCGGATCCGGAGAGGTCAGCAGGTCGCGGCCGTGGCTGTGGCCGCCCTCGATGTGGAAGTCGCCCGAGCGGATCAGATCGTGGTCCACCGGCAGCCCGGCCGAGTCCAGCGCCGAGCGGTAGCCGTCGATGCGCGCCCGGCTGCACAGCACGTCGGTGGGGCCGCCGATCACGGCGATGCGCTCGTGGCCGAGCTCGATGAGGTGCCGGGTGGCCACCAGGCCGCCGTTCCAGTTGGCCGAGCCGATCGAGGGGACGTCCTCCTCGGTGTCGCCCGTGGGGTCGACCACCACGAACGGGATGCTGCGCGCGGTCAGCCGCGCCTGCTGGTCGGGCGCCAGATCGGAGAAGACCAGGATCGCGGCCGTGGACTGGCGGCCCAGCACCGCCTCGACCCACGCGTCGCGCGGAGTCTGCTCGCCGCCGGACTCCGACAGCACGACGCTGAGGCCTTCGGAGCGGGCGATGCGCTCCACACCGCGGATGACCTCTATGGCCCACGCGCTGTCCAGCTCGTGGAAGACCAGATCGATGGTGGGTGAACGGCCCGCGCCGGGGCCGCGCCGCCGGCGGTAGCCGTGCCGGTGGATCAGCTCCTCGACGCGCGCGCGGGTTTCGGGCGCGACGTCGGCGCGTCCGTTGAGGACCTTGGAGACCGTCGGCACGGACACCCCCGCAGCCTCCGCAATTTTCGAGATCGTCACGGGTTCGGATCCGGCGGGGCCGTGGGGCGGCGGTGCGGGTTCTGCTGTCACAAGCACGCATTTTACTGGGCGTCGGGCGGCGGTGACGCGGGGGGAGGGTGATGAACTTCTCGTGGAGTATTGACGGTCTTTGTGGCAGGGCCGTAAATTCTGGCAGCACGCGTTGCGATAACGTATCCGATAGTTTCGATAAGGACGTGGCCATGATTCCCCACAGGGCCGGCGCCGCTGGCGCTTTCGCGCTGCTCCTGTTCGCCACTACCGCCTGCGGAGGAGGCTCCGGCGATTCCGGAGGATCCGGCGGCGACGGTGAGCTGAACGTGATGATGTACCAGGACTCGCTCGCGGTGGTGCAGAAGAACGCCGCCGAGCGGTTCAACGAGAACCACGAGGACGTCGAGGCCGTGGTCAACGAGGTGCCCGGCGACGGGTACGAGGACAAGCTGCGCACGGTCATGGGATCGGGCCAGTCCCCCGACATGTTCTTCAACTGGGGCGGCGGCAGCATCGAGGCCTACGTCGACCAGGAGATGCTCCTGCCCCTGGGTGCCACGCTCCAGGAGAACCCCGAGATGGAAGAGGCCTTCATCCCCTCCATCCTCGAGGCGGGCAAGGTCAACGACACCCAGTACGGCATCCCGCTGCGCGGGACCCAGCCGGTCATGCTCTTCTTCAACGAGCAGGTGTTCGAGGACGCCGGCGCCGAGCCGCCCGAGACGTGGCAGGACCTGCTCGACCTCGTCGACACCTTCAAGGACGAGGGCGTGACGCCCTTCGCGCTCGGCGGAGCCACCCCCTGGACCGAGCAGATGTGGATGCAGTACCTGGTCGACCGCCAGGGCGGCTACGAGGTCTTCCAGCGCATTCAGAACGGCGACTCGGAGGGCTGGCGCGACCCGGCCGTGCTCGAAGCCGCCGAGACGGTGCAGGACCTGGTCGACCGCGGCGCCTTCGGCGACAACTACGCCTCGGTGAGCTATGAGGAAGGCGGGGCATCGGCCCTGCTGTCCGAGGGCAAGGCCGCCATGCACCTCATGGGCTCCTGGGAGTACTCCACCCAGCTGGCCGACGCCGAGGAGTTCGCCAAGGAGGACCTGGGCTACGCCGCCTTCCCCGCCATGCCCGACGGCGACGGCGCCCCCCAGGCCGTCGTGGGCAACCCGACCAACTTCTTCTCCGTCACCGACGACGGCGACAGCGAAGCCGAGGTCGACTTCCTCAAGCAGACCTACACCGACGAGTACGTCCAGGACATGGTCGAAAACGGCGAGGTTCCCACCACCGACAACTCCGAGGAGATGATCGAGGAGCACTCGCCCAACCCCGACTTCGCCACCTTCCAGTACCGGATGGTCCGCGACGCGCCCACCTTCCAGCTCTCCTGGGACCAGGCGCTGGACCGGTCGGTGGCCGAGCCGATGGTGACCGAGATCGAGAGGCTCTTCAACAAGCAGGTCACCCCCGAGGAGTTCGTCGACAACGTGGCGGCCCTGCAGTGAGTGTCGTTTCGCCGAACCGGGACGGACGCCCCGCGTCGACTCGGTCCCGGGCGCGCGCCGCCGCCGGCGGCGCGCGCCCGGGCGCGCCGAAGGCCGGGCGCCCCAGCGCCTGGTGGGGGCTTCCCGCGCTGCTGTTCTTCTCGCTGTTCGCCGTGCTGCCCATGGTGCTGGTCGTCTACCTGTCGCTGACCAGCTGGGGCGGCCTGGGATCGCCCGAGTTCATCGGGTTCGAGAACTGGGCCCGCCTCGCGGGCGATCCCGTGATGCACCAGGCGATCATGCTGACCCTGCTGCTGACCTTCGGCAGCTGGGCCACGCAGACGCCGGTCGCGATGCTGCTGGGTGTGTGGGCCGCAGGCCGCCAGCGCAACCGGGCGGTGCTCTCGGCGATCTTCTTCGTGCCGCTGCTGCTGTCCTCGGCCGCCATCGCCATCATCTGGCGGGCGCTGCTGGACCCCAACTTCGGTCCACTCGCCCAGATCGGTCCCATGATCGGGATACCCGGTCTGGACGTCCTCAGCAGCGAGTCCGGGGCCTTCCTCGTGATCCTGTTCGTGAGCGGCTGGCAGTTCATTCCGCTGCACACCCTGCTGTACCAGGGCGGAGCCCGCCAGATCCCCGAGTCGCTGTACCAGGCCGCCGAGATCGACGGCGCCGGCCGCTACCGCTCGTTCTGGCACATCACCCTGCCCCAGCTGCGCAACACGGTCACGACGTCGTCGGTGCTGATGCTCGTGGGGTCGCTGACCTACTTCGACACGGTCCTGATCATCACCGGCGGCGGCCCCGGCCACGCCACGACGATCGTGCCGTTCCTGATGTATGAAGCCGGATTCGAGAACTACCAGTACGGCTACGCGAGCGCCGTCGCGTGCGTGCTCGTCGCCGTGGCCACCCTCGCCTCGCTGCTGATGGTGCGCTTCACCGGATTCGGCTCGATGCGCAGTACCCGGGAGGGGATGTGACCGCGACCTCTCCGGCACCCGCCGGCCAGAAGACACCGAGCACGGGCTCCGGCCCGGGCGCACCGGGCCGCCGCAGGCGCCTGCGCAGCTGGCGCCAGCGCCCCAACCCGGTCGCCGGGCTGGGCGCGTTCGCCTGGCTGCTGGTGGTGGGCGTGCCGCTGTACGCCCTGCTGGCGGCCACGTTCCAGCAGACCTCGGAATACCGGTCCGCAGGGCCGCTGAGCATCCCGACCGATCCGACCCTGGACAACTACGCCCGGGCCATCGACAACGGTCTGCTCGGTTTCGTGCTCAACACGGCCATCGTGACCGCGGTGGTGGTCGCCATCGTGGTCGCCCTCGCGGTCACGGCCGGCTACGCCATCGTGCGCACCCGCTCCCTGCTGACCAACACGCTGTTCCGGGCGTTCCTGCTGGGGCTGGCCATCCCCAACCAGGCGGTGATCATCCCGGTCTATCTGATCATCATCGAGATGGGCCTGTACGACTCGCTGCTGGCCATCATGCTGCCGACCGCGGCTTTCGCACTGCCGGTGTGCATCCTGATCCTGACCGGATCCATGCGCGACATCTCCGACGACCTCTACGAGGCCATGGAGCTGGACGGCGCCGGGTCGGTACGCATGTTCTTCCGCCTGGTCGTCCCGCTCTCCCGGTCCGGCATCAGCACCATCGCGATCTACGCCGCGCTGCAGGCCTGGAACGGGTTCCTGTTCCCGCTGATCATGACCCAGTCCCCGGAGAAGCGGGTGATCACGCTGGGCCTGTTCGAGTTCCAGGGGCAGTACCGGGTCGACATCCCGGGGCTGCTGGCCGCCGTCGTGCTGGCGACGGTCCCCCTGTTCATCGTCTACCTGATCGCTCGCCGATCCCTGGTCAGCGGAATGATGGGCGTCGGCGGAAAGTAGCCGGCGCGCCTGCCCCCCACCGGAACCGACAGCCACTGGAGCCCCGCGTGCGCGGGGCTCCACAATGAAGAAGGACGGTATATGTCGCCCCATTCCAACCCCGCCCCCTGGCAGGACGCCGCGCGTCCGGCCGCCGAACGGGCGGGCGAGGTTCTCCGCCTCATGTCCTTAGAGGAGAAGATCGCCCAGCTCTACGGGGTCTGGGTGGGCGCCGACGGATCCGGTGAGGGGGTCGCCCCCCACCAGCACGACCTGGCCGAGGAGCCGCCCGACTGGGAGGGCGTCATCTCCCGCGGGCTCGGCCACCTCACCCGCCCGTTCGGCACCGCCCCCGTCGACCCGGCCATGGGGGTGCAGGCGCTGGCCAACTCCCAGAAGGAGATCGCCGCCGCCAACCGGTTCGCCATCCCCGCGATCGCCCACGAGGAGTGCCTCTCGGGCTTCGCCGCATGGCAGGCCACCGTCTACCCGACACCGCTGGCCTGGGGCGCCGCATTCGACCCCGACCTCGTCGAGGAGATGGCCGCCCAGATCGGCTCTTCGATGCGGCGCGTCGGCGTGCACCAGGGGCTGTCCCCGGTCCTGGACGTCTCGCGCGACTCCCGCTGGGGCCGCACCGAGGAGACGATCGGCGAGGACCCCTACCTCGTCGGCACCGTGGCCACCGCCTATGTGCGCGGACTGCAGTCCTCCGGCGTCGTCGCCACCCTCAAGCACTTCGCCGGGTACTCGGCCTCGCGGGCCGGGCGCAACCTCGCCCCGGTCTCGGCGGGCACGCGGGAGTTCGCCGACCTGCTGCTGCCGCCGTTCGAGATGGCGGTGGCGCTGGGCGGCGCCAGGTCGGTCATGCCCTCCTACACGGCCAACGACGGCGTCCCCGCCACGGCCGACCCCGGACTGCTCACCCGCCTGCTGCGCGAGGACTGGGGATTCTCCGGAACCGTGGTCTCGGACTACTTCGCGGTGACGTTCCTGGAGACGCTGCACGGCACCGCCGGCTCGGCCGGCGACGCCGCCGCAGCGGCGCTGGACGCCGGCGTCGACATCGAGCTGCCGACACTGCGCTGCTACGGCGCGCCGCTGGCCGAAGAGGTGCGCCGGGGGCGGGTGTCCGAAGAAGCCGTGGACCGCGCCGCGCTGCGGGTGCTCACCCAGAAGTGCGAACTGGGGCTGCTCGACGCCGACTGGTCGCCGTTCCCCGCCGAAGGCGCCGGCGGGACCGGGGCGGGGGCCGACGTCGACATCGACCTGGACCCGCCCGAGCACCGCGACCTGGCTCGCCGCCTCGCCGAGGAGTCGGTGGTGCTGCTGGCCAATCCCGCCGGTGCGCTGCCGCTGGCGGGCGCGGCCCGCACGGCCGTGGTGGGGCCGCTCGCCGGATCCACCGAGGGCATGTTGGGCTGCTACTCCTTCCCCGCCCACGTCGGCCCCTCCCATCCCGACACCGGGATCGGCATCGAGGTGCCCACGCTGCTGGAGGCGCTGCGCGCCGAGCTTCCCGGAACCGAACTCGACCACCGGGGCGGGTGCGGCGTCGACGATCCCGACACCTCCGGCATCGCCGACGCCGTCGCCGCCGCCGAGGCCGCCGACGTGTGCGTGGCGGTGGTGGGCGACCGGGCCGGGCTCTTCGGCCGGGGCACCTCCGGCGAGGGCTGCGACGTCGCCGATCTGCGGCTGCCCGGGGTCCAGCGGCAGCTGGTGGAGGCGCTGCTGGAGACCGGCACCCCGGTGGTGCTGGTCGTGATGAGCGGGCGCCCCTACGGGCTGGAGGACCTGGCCGAGCGGTCGGCGGCCGCGGTGCAGGCGTTCTTCCCCGGCGAAGAGGGCGGCCGGGCGGTCGCCGGCGTGCTGGCCGGGCGGGTCAATCCCAGCGGGCGGCTGCCCGTGGGGGTGCCGCGGGAGGTCGGTGCCCAGCCCGTGTCCTACCTGGCTCCCGCCCTGGGGCGGCGCAGCGAGGTCAGCTCGGTCGACCCGACGGCGCTCTACCCCTTCGGCCACGGCCTGTCCTACACCTCCTTCGCGTGGACGGACTTCCGGGCCCAGGCCCGCCCCGCGGCCGCGGGCGACCCGGCCGCCACCGCCACCGACGGCTCCTTCACCGTGGGCTGCACGGTGCGCAATACGGGAGCGCGCGCCGGCGCCGAGGTCGTCCAGGTCTACCTGGGCGATCCGGTCGCCCGGGTGAGCCGGCCGGTGCGCAGCCTCATCGGCTACGCGCGGGTGGAGCTGCAGCCGGGCCAGGAACGGCGGGTGGAGTTCGCGGTGGCGGCCGATCTGGCGGCCTACACCGGGCCCGACGGGCGCCGCGTGGTCGAGGCCGGCGACCTCGACCTCTCCCTGGCCGCTTCGAGCGAGGACATCCGCCACACCGCGCGGGTGCGTCTGGAAGGCCCGACCCGGGAGGTGGACCACACTCGCCACCTGGTGAGCGAGGCTGCGATGGGCGATTAGGCCCGCGCAGACCCGGCGGGCCCCGGCCGGATCCGCAGCGGCGGTCGCAACCGCCGCTGCGGATCCGGCCTTTTTCGTGCTCGGAGCGCTGGGGCCGCGGGCGCCGGGGAGCGGACCTGCCCCGGCTGCGCCGAGGACGGCAGGGAAACCGAGCACGGCCTGGTCGACGCGGGCGGGGACCACGCGGTGGGCTGCTTCAGCGTGGCCGGGTAGGAGCCCGCCCCGACGGGCGGTGCGGCCCGGCGGGGATCCGGCGGGTGCGGCCCGCCCCGCCCCGACGGGCCGCCCGGAGCCGGCCCCTCGGCCCGCGGGCGGGCTACACGGGTGCGGATGCCCCTTCGGGCGCAGGCGTCGCGGCGCCCGCCGGGAGGAACAATCCCGGTATGGAGCTGATCACCGATGCCGACGCCGCCGCCGCCGAAGCGCGCCTGGCCGGACTCGCCCTGCGCACCGCGTCGGTCCCGTGCGAATGGGCGCCGGGCGAGCTGTGGCTCAAACCGGAGAACCTGCAGCCGGTGGGCGCCTTCAAGATCCGCGGAGCGGGCAACGCGCTCGCCCGCCTCGACCCGCAGCTGCGCAGCGCCGGGGTGATCACGCATTCCTCGGGCAACCACGGCCAGGCTCTGGCCTATGCCGCCCGCTCCTACGGCGTCGCCTGCACGGTGGTGGTTCCCGAAGGGGCTCCCCGCGTCAAAGTGGCCGCCATGCACGGATTCGGCGCCGAGACCGTGACCGTCGCCGGCGATCGCCGCGCCGAGACGGCCCGCGAGCTCGCCGGCAAGCACGGGCTCACCCTGGTGCCGCCCTTCGATCACCGCGACGTCATCGCCGGGCAGGCGACCGTGGGCACCGAGATCGCCGCGGACCTCCCCGGGGTCGAGACGGTGCTGGTCCCGGTGGGCGGGGGAGGGCTGGCCGCGGGCGTGGCCACGGCGATCGGGGCCCGGTGCCCGCGGGCCCGTGTGGTCGGCGTCGAACCCGAACTCGCCGCCGACGCCAAGCAGAGCCTGCAACGCGGCCGACTCACCCCCTGGCCCGACGAGCTCACCCGGCGCACCATGGCCGACGGTGTGCGGGTGGGGCCCTCCCAGCTGACGTTCGCGCATCTGAAGGCGCGGCTCGACGGCATCGTGACGGTCGGCGAGGAGGAGATCTTCGCGGCCGTGGGTGCCCTGGCGCGCCGCGCCCACCTGGTCGCCGAGCCCAGCGGTGCGGTGGCCGCCGCGGCCCACCTCGCCGGGCGCGGCCCCGGCGGGCGCACGGTCGCGGTGGTCTCGGGCGGCAACGTCGACGCCGACCTGCTGGCGCGGGCGGTCACCGCCGCCGGATGAGGCCCGGCGCCGGGCGGTTCACACGGGCTCGTGCTCGCGGCGCCGTCCGGCGGACGCGTCGGTGTCGCACCCCGCGCCGTCCGCGCCGTCCGCGCAGGTGCCGGGTGCGGCCGCGGGCCGCGGCGCCCCGTGGGGCGCGGGGATCCCGGCCCGCTCGTCCAAGCGGTCTTCGACCGCCTGGTAGGCGATGTAGACGGCTCCGCCGAGCAGGACCAGCGCGATCCCGCCGAGCACGACCAGGAGCCCGGTCGCCATCAGTCCGGTGTCGACCATCCGGATCACCTTCCGCTGCGGATCGGGGCGCGGACCGCTATCTGCGTCGATCGTAATCACTGTTCACCGAAGTGATTCGCGTTCCCGAACGTGATCCCGGCCATAGAGCCGCCCGCCGCGGTCCCACCGCTTCCGGGGCGAGGGGCCGCCGGGGACGTGTGCCCGCCGTGCCCCGCACCCGTTCAGCGGCGCCGGGGCGTGCTCGGGAGGGAAGGCGCGGCCCCGGGGGCCGCGGCCGCGCCCGGCCGCCCGGCGGTGCGCGGCGGCGTGCGAAGCTGGTATCCGTTGCGGCGCACTCGTCGAAAGGATGCGGATTGGGGATACTTCGGGAGCTCGACAGCGGAGTGGTCGCGGCGCCGATGGCCGGGGGAGCGAGCACCCCCGAACTCGCCGCGGCCGTCGGTTCCGCAGGAGGACTCGGCTTCTTGGCGGCCGGCTACCTCACGGCGGCGGCGATGAGCGAGCGGATCGGCCGGCTGCGTGCACTCACCGACCGCCCATTCGGCGTCAACGTCTTCGTCCCCGACCGCGACACGGCCGATCCCGAAGCGCTGGCCGCCTACCGCGAGCGGCTCGGACCCGAGGCCGCGCGCCTGGGCACCGAGCCCGGAGCGGCCGTGTGGGGAGACGACGACTACCCGGCCAAGCTCGCCGCGCTGCGCGCCGACCCCGTTCCGCTGGTGAGCTTCACCTTCGGCTGCCCCGCCCCCGGCGACATCGCGTCGCTTCGGCGGGCGGGCAGCGAGGTCGTGGTCACCGTGACCACCTCCGCCGAGGCCGAGGCCGCAGCCGAGGCCGGCGCGGACGCGCTGTGCGTCCAGGGTGCCGAGGCGGGGGGCCACCAGGCCTCCTTCGAAGACGCCTGCGAGCGCACCGTCCCGCTGGCCCGCCTGCTGGCCGACGTGCGTGCCCGGGTCCGCCTGCCCGTGGTGGCCGCCGGCGGGATCGGCGACGCGGCCCAGGCGCGCCGCGCCCTGACGGGCGGGGCGGTGGCCGTGCAGCTGGGCACCGCGCTGCTGTGCACACCCGAAAGCGGTGCCGCACGAACCCACAAGGACGCCCTCCTGCGGCAGCGGTTCGACCGTACGGCGGTCACGCGCGCCTTCAGCGGGCGCCGGGCGCGCGCCCTGGCGAACCGGTTCGTCGCCGAGCACGGCGGGGCGGCGCCCGGCGCCTATCCGCACGTCCACCACATGACCGCCCCGGTCCGGGCGGCGGCCGCCCGCGCCGGCGACGCCGACACGCTGCACCTGTGGGCCGGAACCGGCTTCCGCTCGGCCCGGGAGCGCCCGGCCGCCGAGATCGTCGCGGGCATCGCCGCGGACCTCTAGCGGCAGGCGCGGTTACGCCGCGCCGACGCGCCTCACCCCCGCTCGGCCGCAGCCAGGTGCTCCAGCAGCGGTTCCACCGTCTGCTCGGGCGCCTCCTCCGGAAGCCAGTGCGAGAACCCGTCCAGCTCGACGAACCGGTACGGGCCCGCGACCCATTCGCCGGTGCCGCGGGCGGCCTGGGCGGTGAACGCCACGTCCTCGGTGCTCCACACGTACAGCGTGGGCACGCTGATGGCCGGAGCGTCGGTGGACCCCTCCTCCAGCTCCATCGCGCGGTACCAGTTCAGCGCCGCCGTGAGCGCCCCGGCCTGGGAGAGGCGGCGGACGTTGTCGGCGACGAGGTCCTCGGGCACCCGGCCCTCGTAGACACCGGTGAGGCCGGCGGCGCCGTTGTCCAGCAGCGACTCCTCGGCGGCCCCGGGGGTCTGGAACAGGCGGATGTAGGACAGGGCCGTGCGCTGCTCGGGCGAGGACGCCAGCGCCGCCGCGAGCGCCGCCGGGTGCGGCGTCGACAGCACCGTCAGGCTCGCGACCCGGTCGGCGTGGCGGGCCGCCGTCGGCCAGCCGAGCACACCGCCCCAGTCGTGGCCGACCAGGTGGAAGCGCTCGGCGCCGAGCTCGTCGGCGAAGGCCGTCACGTCGCCGACCAGCTCCGCGACCGTGTAGTCGGCCGTGTTCAGCGGCCGCGCCCCCGGCGAGTAGCCGCGCTGGTCGACCGCCACGGCGCGGTAACCCGCCCGCCCGGCCGCGGCCAGGTGCCGCCGCCAGCACGTGGCGAACTCGGGGAAACCGTGCAGGAACAGAACGAGCGGGCCGTCGGCCGGTCCGGCCGCCAGCGCGTCGAACTCCAGGTCGCCGCGGCGCAGTGTCAGCGCCTCGGTGTCGGGGGCGAGGGTGTCCGGCATGTCTGCCTCCAGCTGCTACGTCGGTGCCGACCGGACAAGGCTACTCCGACCGCGGTGCGGCAGCGGGGCGGTGGTCGGACTCCAAGGCCGGCCCGGGGAGCGCACGTCACGACACAGGGGGCGGACTCGCGTCGCGGGGCGATCCCGCCACCCGGCCGCGGCCCCGCGGCGCGGACCCGGACTGCTGACCGGCGGGCCCGTTCGTGACCGGCGCCCCGCGCGGTCCCGTCCGCGGCGCGCAGGCCGGGCGCAGGCGCGCCTGTGGGCGACGCCGCGCGCCCGTAGGATGGGATCGGGCCGCCACAAGCGGCTCACCAGCGTCGAGCCGCGTCCGGGAGGAACCACCGTGAGTGAGCACCACAGCAGCACACCCGAGCAGGACGGCGCCGCCGATGCGCCGGTGTTCACCGCCCGCAAGAACGGCCAGGCCCAGACCGTCTCCGACGAGCTGGCCGCCTGGATGCGCACCGGCTGGGCCGACACGGAGGACCGCGACCCCGAGCCCGTCGAGCAGGCCGCCTACACCGCCAAGCGCCGCGAGGCGCTGAGCGCGCGCTTCCCGGGCGAGCGCCTGGTCGTGCCGGCCGGCGGCCTCACGACCCGCTCCAACGACACCGAGTACCCGTTCCGACCCACCTGCGACTACGTCTACCTCAGCGGCGACCGCTCCGACGACGGGTGCCTGGTGCTGGAACCGCGCGCCGGCGGCGGCCACGACGCCGCCGTCTACCTGCGCCCCCGCTCCAACCGCGACGACGGCGAGTTCTGGCTGGACTCCCACGGCGAGCTGTGGAGCGGGCGGCGCCACAGCCTCGCGGAGTCCGCTCGACGGCTGGGCCTGCCGGCCCACGACGTGCGCCGGCTGCCCCGGATCCTCGGCGCGGTGCCGGCGGCTCCGGTGCGCATCCTGCGCGGCCACGACGCCGGCCTGGACGAAGCGGTCGCCGGAGTGCGCAGCCAGGCGGGGGAGAGCGCCGGGACCGCCGCCGAGCGCGACGAGGAGCTGGCCGTGGCCCTGCACGATCAGCGGCTGGTCAAGGACGAATGGGAGGTCGCCCAGCTGCAGCGCGCCGTCGACGCCACGGTGCTGGGCTTCGGCGACGTCGCCGAAGCGCTGCCCCGGGCCCGGGCCACCTCCGAGCGCTACATCGAGGGCACGTTCTTCCTGCGCGCCCGCGTCGAGGGCAACGACGTCGGATACGGCACCATCGCCGCGTCCGGGCCCAACGCCACCACCCTGCACTGGATGAGCAACGACGGCCCGGTGCGCGAGGGCGAGCTGCTGCTGCTGGACGCCGGCGTCGAGACCACGACCCTCTACACCGCCGACGTCACCCGCACCCTGCCGGTCTCGGGCCGATTCACCCCGCTCCAGCGCCGCGTCTACGAGCTGGTCTACGCCGCCCAGGAGGCCGCGATCGCCGCGGTCGCACCGGGGCGGCCCTTCACCGAGTACCACCGGGTCGCCCAGCGGGCGCTGGCCGAAGGGCTGGTGGAGTGGGGCCTGCTGGAGGGGCCGGCCGACCGGGTCGTCGAGCTCGGCCTGCAGCGCCGCTACACGCTGCACGGCACCGGGCACATGCTGGGCCTGGACGTCCACGACTGCGCCAAAGCGCGCACCGAGGCCCACCTCTACGGCGACCTGCAGCCGGGCATGGTGCTGACCGTCGAGCCCGGCCTGTACTTCCAGCCCGACGACCTCACCGTCCCCGAGGAGCTGCGCGGCATCGGGGTGCGCATCGAGGACGACGTCCTCGTCACCTCCGAGGGCAACCGTGTGCTGTCGGCGGGCCTGCCGCGCACCGCCGACGACGTCGAGGCGTGGCTGGCCGAGCGCCTGCCGCGCGCCTGAGCCGCCGGTACCCGCTCGGCCCGGCCGCTCCGAGGGCCGAGCGTCGGGGCGCGCCGTACCGGGCGGGTGCCGGGCCGGGGCGGCCTGGCGGGGGTCGTACTGTTCCGGCGGCGCAACGCGGGCCGTGACCGATCGGCCCGGCGGCGGCCCGTGGCCGGCCTCCGACCGCGGCCGCGGCGGTGTCGGCACCCGGTCCGGCCCGGCCGGACCGGGACCCGCGGATCACTCGCCGTTGCGGTCGTTGTAGACCCCGGCCTGCTCCTGGCCCGTCAGGCGCTGGATGGCGGCCATGACCTCGTCGGTGACCATCCGGCGGGCGCGGCCGGTCTTGAGGTGGCCGTAGCCCGAGGAGAAGTCCAGCGGAGCGCCGAAACGCACCGTGACGGGGGCGATGCGCGGCACGCGGGTGCCGATGGGCTGGATGCGCTCGGTACCGCAGAGCCCTACCGGAACCACGGGCGCGCCCGAGGTCAGGGCGAGGTGGGCCACGCCGGTGCGTCCGCGGTAGAGCCGCCCGTCCGGTGACCGGGTGCCCTCGGGGTAGAGGGAGAACACGCCGCCGTCCTTGAGCCGGCGCAGCCCGACGTCGAGCGCCTCCAGCGCGCCGCCGCCGCTGCCGCGCTCCACCGGGACCGCGCCGAGCGCGGTGAAGGTCGCACGCGAGATCCGGCCCTTGGGGCCCGATCCGGTGAAGTACTCGGCCTTGGCCAGGAACCGGATGCGGCGCGGTACCACCAGCGGGATCACCACGCTGTCGCAGAAGGACAGGTGGTTGGCGGCGAGGACGACCGGACCCGACGCGGGGATGTGCTCCAGCCCTTCGACGCGGGGCCGGTACAGGGCCCGCCCCAGGTGCCTGCCGAGCGTGCGCACTGCGTCGTAGAGCATGATCCCCCCACCTGCGCGCCGACGTCATGACGGCGGCCAATCTAGCGCCCGGTCCCGCCGGCCGTGTGGCCGGGCCCACGCTGTGACCGGAAAGGCGGGATGGAGGGCCTAGCCGTCGGGGGTCCAGGAGGCGTTGGCTCCGCAGACGACCAGGCAGGGGTGTGCGCCGGGGACCCGGCCGGCCAGCCAGGCCGCGAACGGGACGGCGGCCGCGGGCTCGGCCGCGATGCGGAACTCCTCCCACAACCGGTCGCGGGCCGCGGTGATCTCCGCGTCGGTGACCAGCGCGGTCTCGACGGGGCGCTCGCGCAGCACTCCGAAGGGCACCTCGCCCACGCGCGCCGCACCCAGCGCCGAGGACGCCACCGAGTCCACCGGCGCGTCCACCGGACCGCCCGCGGCCAGGGCGGCGTGCAGGCTCTGGCAGCCCTCGGGTTCCACGCCCACGACCCGGCGTGCGCCCGCGCCCAGCCGCACCCCGGCCGCCAGGCCGCCGCCGCCCACGGCCACGGCGACGCTGTCGCAGTCGGGGGCGTCCTCGGCGATTTCGCGGCCGACGGTGCCCTGGCCGGCCACCACGTCGCGGTCGTCGTAGGCGTGCAGGTAGCGCAGTCCTTCGCCGTCGGCGCGCGTGCGGGCGGCAGCGGCCGCTTCGGCGTAGTGCGCGCCGGTGCGGATCAGCCCGGCCCCCGACTGCTCCAGCCGGCGCGCCTTGACCTCGGGCACCGTCTCGGGAACGTAGACCAGCGCTTCGGTGCCCAGCATCCGCGCCGCCGCGGCCACCCCCAGGCCGTGGTTGCCGCCCGATGCGGTCACCACTTGCGGCGGCGCGCCCGCTGCGGCCATCGCGTTCAGTGCGCCGCGCAGTTTGAAGGCGCCCGTGGTCTGCAGGTGCTCCAGCTTCAGGGTCAGCGGGTGCCCGTCCACGCGCACGGTCAGTACCGGGGTGCGCCGGGTGTAAGGGGCGATGCGCTCGGCGGCGGCCGCCACGTCGGCGGGCGTGGGCAGGGAGGTCGTGGCTGTGGGCGCGGGTGTCATGCCTCCACAGTGCCCCCTGCGATGCTTAAGTTAAAGTTGCGGTTGCTTAAGATGATTAAGCAAAGCTTTGGTTCTGCGGATGCGGGAGGCCGGATGCTCGATGCCGACCGGGTGCGCGTGCTGGTGGAGGTCGCCCACGCCGGGTCGATCGCCGCGGCCGCCGAGAACATGGCCTTCACCGCCCCCGCGCTGTCGCAGCAGCTGACCAAGCTGGAGCGGGAACTGGGCTGTGCCCTGGTGGAGCGCTCGCGCACCGGGGTGCGGCTGACGCGGGCGGGCCGGGTGCTGCTGGCCTACGGCGAACGGGTCGTGGGCGAGTTGCACGACGCGGAGTCGGCGGTGCGCGCCGCCGCGGGCGAGGCGCCGGTGCGGCTGTCGCTGGGCGCCTTCGCCAGCGCCGGCAAGCTCCTCGTCCCCGGTGCGCTGGCCGCGTTCGGACAGGCCTACCCGCAAGTGCGGCTGTCGCTGTCGGACGTCGAGCCGCCCGACGGCTACGGGCAGGTCACCGCCGGAGAGCTGGACCTGCTCATCACGCACCGCTACCCGGGTGTGCAGGTGCCGGCCGCCACCGGTCTGCACCGCGAGCGCATCCTGGTCGATCCGCTGCTGCTGGTGCTGCCCGAGGGCCACCCGGCCGCCGGCACCGCGCCCCGCCTGGCCGACCTCGCCGATCAGGAGTGGATCTGCGGCGCCGCGGGCATCTCCAACCGCATCGCGCTGGATTCGGCCGCGGCCGCCGAGGGGGTGCGGCTTCCGGTCGCCTACGAGACCCGCGACTACGAGGTGATGCTGGCGCTGATCCGCGCCGGCGTGGGCATCGGACTCGTTCCGCGGATGATCCTGGACGCCGCGCCCGCCGACGGCTGGGTGGCCGAGCCGCCCGGCGGAGCGGCGCCGGCGCGCGAGATCTCGGTCGTGCACCGGCGCCGGCCCCCCGCCCCGGTTCCGGCGATGGTCGACATGCTGCGCCGCTCCGCCCGGCGCCCCGGTCAGCGGTGACGGCCGGCGGCGCCTCAGCCGCCGGCGGTGTCCACGGGCACTGTCGCGCGGCGCCGGAGTGCGAGGTCCGCGGCCTCCAGCACCGCGACGACCTCGTGCCCGAATCCGGTGCCGCACTCGTCGTCGGCGGTGTCGCCGCCCTTCCCGGCCCGGGCCAGCAGCCCGTCGATCGCCGCCGAGAACGCGGTCACGGCGTCCTGGTCGCCCTCGGGCAGCCGGACCACCCCGTTCTCGCCGTGGAAGAGGAACTCGCGGCGCGATCCCGCGGGCGGGTGCTCCAGGCTCAGCGACAGCGAGCTGACGGCCCCCGTGCTGTGGCCCAGCAGCAAGTGGGTGGTCGTGTGCGGTCCCGCCATCGCGGTGACCTCGCCGACCGGACCCAGCACCGGAAGCAGCACCGACAGGGCGTGCGGTCCGATGTCCCACAGCCCGCCCCGCTCGCGGCGCCACGGCGACTCGGCGAACGGGCTGTCGGTGACCAGCGCCGAACCGAGCATGGCCGCCTGCGCGCCGTCCCAGCCTCCGGCCGCAGCGGTCTCGCGCAGGAACTCCCGGATGCGCGGGGAGAAGCGCATGGTGAAGAAGACGGTGCCGGCCAGGCCGCGCCGGCGGACCTCGGCGTCGACGGCGCCGGAGGCCTCGGTGGTGAAGGCCACCGGCTTGTCCAGCAGCAGGTGGCGCCCGGCCTGCGCGGCGCGCAGCGCGGCTTCGGCCTGCACGTCGGGCGGCAGCGCGATCGCCACGGCGTCGACGTCGGCGATCAGCGCGTCGGAGTCGGAATAGGCGGCCACTCCGTAGAGGTCGGCCAGCGCCCGGGTCCGCTCGGCGTTGCGTCCCCATACGCCGACGAATTCGGCGTCGGGGTGGGCGGCCAGCGCCGCGCCCTGGGTCTCGCGCGCCCAGTAGCCCGTCCCCAGCAGTCCGATCCTCAAGCCCATGCCGCTGCTCCTCTCCGCCGATCTCCGCCTGCGTGCACCAACGGCCATTGTTCCGGTCGGCGCCGTCCGGGCGCGCGGCGGGGGTGAACACGCGTCCCAGGGGCCTTGCCCGTTCCGGTCCGCCTGCATGCGGGGGAGGGACGGCGCGCGACCGCCCACCGGCCGCGCGCCGTCCCGCCCCCGCCTCTCGGGCCGGGCGAATCGCCCCCGGACCTACTTGACCGCGCCCATCGACAGTCCGCGCACCAGCTGGCGCTGGGCCATCCAGCCGATGACCACGATCGGCAGCGACGCCATCGTGGCCGCGGCGGCCAGTTGCGCCCAGTACAGCCCTTCGCTGGTGATGAACCCGACCAGGTACACCGGCACGGTGGCCGCCTGCGACGCCGTCAGGTTCACCGCGAAGAAGAACTCGTTCCACGAGAAGATCATGCAGATCAGCGCCGTCGCGGCGACGCCGGGCGCCATGATCGGCAGCATGACCGACCACAGCACCCGCGGCAGGCTCGCGCCCTCCATCTGCGCGGCCTCGACGACGCCCGCGGGAACCTCCAGGAAGAACGAGCGCAGCATCCACACCGCGATCGGCAGGTTCATCGCCGTGTAGAGCACCACCAGGGTCCAGATGTTGTCCAGCATGCCCACCTCGGCCGCGGCGACGTAGATCGGCACGACCACCGCCACCAGCGGCAGCATCTTGGTGGAGATGAAGAAGAACAGCACGTCCTTGGTTCGCTTGACGGGCCTGATCGACAGCGCGTAAGCGGCCGGGGTGGCCAGCACCAGCACCAGGGCGGTGGAGGCCAGGGTGGCGATCAGGGAGTTGCCGACATAGGGCGTGAAGTCCGCGCCGACGACGTCGCGGAACTGCTCCAGTGTCGGTTGGAACAGCAGCGTGGGCGGATCGGTCTGGGCGATGCCCTCGGTTTTGAAGGCCGTCAGCACCATCCACAGCGCCGGCGACACGAACACCAGCGCGATCGCCCAGGTCAGAACGGTGAGAGCGGTCCCGCCCACGGTGCCGCGGGAGCGTCGGCGCGGGGCGGGGGCCGCGGCGGGGCGTGTGCGGGGGGCAGGGGCGGTGGCGGTGGCGGTCACGACTTCGCCTCCTGGTCGGACATGAACGTGCGGAAGATCAGCCGCAGCGCCAGCGTCGCCACGACGATGGTGCCGATGACCACGATGACGCCCATGGCCGCCGACTGGCCGATGTCGAACCCGAGGAAGGTCCGCTGGTAGATGTAGAACGGCAGGTTGGAACTGGCCGTGCCGGGCCCGCCCTGGGTCATCATGTAGATCGTGTCGAAGGTGTTGACCACGTAGATCGAGCCCAGCAGCACGCCCAGCTCGATGTAGCGGCGCAAGTGGGGCAGCGTGACGTTGGTGAACATCTGCCACCGGTTGGCGCCGTCGACCTGGCCGGCCTCGACCACATCACGGCTCTGGCTCTGCAGCCCGGCCAGCACCAGCAGCATCATGAACGGGCTCCACTGCCACACCAGCGCGGTCACCACCGAGACGACCGGGTACTGCGCGACCCAGTTCACCTCACCCAGCCCCAACGGTGTGAGCACGAACCCGACCAGCCCGAAGACCGGGTCGAACATGGTCGTCTTCCACAGCAGCGCGGTGGCCACCGGGATGATCAGAAACGGCGTGATCAGCAGGGTGCGCACCACGCCGCGCCCCGCGAATCTGCGGTCGAGCAGCATCGCGAGCCCGATTCCGACCGCCATCGAGATCAGCACGCAGGAGGCCGTGATGACGACGGTGTTCAGCGCCGCCCCCAGGAACTGGGCGTCGGTGAGCACGTAGGCGTAGTTGTCCAGCCCGGCGAAGGCGCCCGAATCCGGGCGCAGCAGGTTCCACGACCGCAGCGAGTAGAAGATCGTGAAGAGGAACGGCAGCTGCGTGACCAGGATCGTGAAGATCAGCGCCGGCAGCAGCGGGGCGCGCAGGGACCAGCCGCGGGCGCGCCTTCGGGCCCGCGGCGTGGGGGCGGGAGCCGCCGGGCGCTGCGCGGGTGCGGTGGCGGTCGCGCTCATCGCGGCACCCTCCCCACCGCGGGGCCGGTGGTGCGGTGGCGGCCGCGTCGCCGAGTACTCATTGCGCCTCCTTGTAGCTGTCGCCCACCGACTGCGCGTACTGCTGGCTCTGCTCCAGGGCCTGGTCGACGCTGATCTGCCCGGCGACGGCGGCGCTGAGCTGCTGGCTGACCCGGGTGCCCAGGTCCTGGAACTCGGGGATGGCCAGGAACTGGACGCCGGTGTAGGGGACGGGACGTATGCCCGGGTCCTTCGGGTCTGCGTCGGCGATGCCCTCGCGCATCGGCTCGGCGTAGGCCCCGGCGACCTCCTGGTACTGCGGGTTCTCGAAGGTGGAGACGCGGCTTCCGGGCGGTACGCGTTCCCAGCCGTACTCGTCGGCGACCGTCTTCGTGTACTGCTTATCGGTCATCCACGACAGGAACCGCCAGGCGGCGTCCGTGTGCTCGGAGGTCGTCGGGATGGCCAGCGACCAGGTGTAGAGCCAGCCGCCGTAGTCGGTCTCGGACACCGGCGCGGGCGCATAGCCGCTCCTGCCGGCGATCTTGCTGGAGTCGGGGTCCTCCACGGTGCTGACCATCGCCGTGGCGTCGTAGAACATGGCGGCGCGCCCCTGGCTGTAATGGGTCAGGCAGTCCCCGAAACCGCTGCCGGCGGCGCCGGGCTGGCCGTGCTTGCGCACCAGGTCCACGTAGAACTCGGCGGCACGGCGGAACTCGGGCGAGGTGAGCTGGGCGTTCCAGTCCTCGTCGTACCAGCGCCCGCCGAAGGTGTTGAGCATGCTGTTGAAGGGGGCCAGCAGCTCGCCCCAGCCCGGAAGACCGCGCAGGCAGATCCCGGCCGTGCCCGACTCGGGGTCGTGGAGTCGGGCCGCGAGGTCGGCGACCTCGGCCCAGGTGGGGTCGGCCGGCATCTCCAGACCGGCCTCCTCGAACAGGTCCGTGCGATAGGCCAGGAACGACGACTCCCCGTAGAACGGCACCGAGTACATGTCGCCTCGGTAGGAGAGGGACTCGCGGATGGGCTGCAGGAAGTCGCCGGCGTCGTAGCCCTCGGAGGCGTCGATGTGGGGCTGCAGATTCTCCAGCCACCCGTTCTCGGCCCACATCCGGGTTTCGTAATTGCTGATCATGACCGCGTCGAACTCGCCGCCGCCGGTGGCGACCGACGTGGTGATCTTGGCGCGGGCCTCGTTCTCGGGCAGGGTGACGAACCGCAGGTCCACGCCCGGGTTCTCCTTCTCGAAGTCCGATCGCAGCGAGATGGCGTCCTCCATCTGCGGATTGGACACGATGGCGACCACCAGCGTCGTGCCGTCGCCGCCGGCGGCGACACCGCCGGCGCCCGCACAGCCCGACACCAGTGACACCGCGGCGCCCACTGCGCCCAGTGCGGCGAGCCGCCCGGGGCGGCCTTTCGTCCTCGGCAACGGGAAATCTCCTCCTCGACGGTCGCTCTGCGGGGATTCAGGCCGTGCCGGTGGGCAGAACCTGCACCTTCACACCGGATCCGGCGCGCATCGCCTCCAGGGCGCCCGGGAAGTCCGCGAGGGGAAGGGCGTGGGTGAGCAGCTCCTCGGTGCGCACCCGGTCGGCGGCCAGCAGGTCCACGGCGGCGCCGTAGCTGTTCAGCACGGCCATGGAGCCCACGACGGTGATCTCGTCGTTGTAGATCCGAAACGGCGACAGCGCGACGCGGGCGTCGTCGGGGGCGACGCCGAAGACCAGCAGCCGCCCGCCGCGGCGCAGCGCGCCGAAGGCCGCCTCGATGGCCGCGGGCGCGCCGGTGGCGTCGGCGGCGGCGTCGAAGCGCTCGTCGTCGAGGTCGGCGGCGTCGGCGGCGGTGGCGGCGGCGCCCATGGCCGCGGCCAGCTCCAGGCGCTCGGTGTTGCGGTCGACGACGGTGACCTCGGCGCCGTTGTTCTGCAGCAGCTGCTGCAGCAGCAGCCCCATGGTCCCGGCCCCCATGAGCAGGAAGCGTTCGGCGGCGTGCACGCCGATGCGGCGTACGCCGTGCACCGCGCAGGAGAGCGGTTCGATCACGGCGGCCGCGCGGTAGCCGACGTGGTCGGGCAGGCGGTGGCAGTTGACGGCGGGGGCGGCGACGTATTCGGCGAAGGCGCCGTCGACGGTGTCGCCGATGGCGCCCCAGTTGGCGCACAGGTTGCCGCGGCCCGCGCGGCAGTAGGTGCAGTGCCCGCAGAACAGGGAGGGGTCTACGGCTACCCGGTCGCCCGCGCGCAGCCCGCCGGGGGCGCGTGCGCCCACGGCCACCACCTCTCCGGCGAATTCGTGGCCGGGAACCAGCGGGTAGGGGCTGGGCGGGAACTCGCCGTCGGCGATGTGCAGGTCGGTGCCGCAGACGCCGCAGGCGCCTACGCGCACCACCACGCCGTCGTCGGCGGGCGCGGGATCGGGCCGGTCTCCCACGGTGACGGTCCCGGGACGTTCGATGATGGCTGCGCGCACGGCCGCTCCTCGCTGCTGGACGGGTGGTCCCCGGCCGTCGGAAACACGGACACGGGTTGCTCATATGAGCGGTTTTTCGCTCATGTGATGTGCAACATTCAAACCCCGCGGGAAACGCGCTGTCAACGTATGATTCACGTATGAGCGGAACGGTGATCAGGTGAGCAGCAGTGAGCGCGCCCCGCAGAGCGACGCCGCCCCAGCCGCGGCACAGCCCAAAGCCCCCTTCAAAGGCCCCGCGGAACTGGTGCTGGTCTCCACGGTCGCGCGCCGGTTCTACCTGGACGGGCGCTCCAAGGTGGAGATCGCCGACGAGTTCGGCATCAGCCGCTTCAAAGTCGCCAGGGCGCTGGAGACCGCGCGCGACCACGGAATCGTGCGGATCTCCATCCGGGTGCCCGCACGCATCGACCCCGACCTCTCCGACCGGCTGCGCGCCGCCTTCGGACTCCAGCGCGCCATCGTCGTCGACGGCTCCGAGGACCCCGCCCAGACCCACCGCCAACTCGGGTCGGTGGCCGCCGACCTGCTCGCCGAAGTCGTCGAGGACGGCGACGTGCTCGGTCTGGCCTGGGGCCGCACCGTCAACGCCGTGGGCGCCGAGCTGACCCGGCTGGCCCGCTGCACCACCGTGCAACTGGGCGGCGTGGTATCCCACCGCACCTACGGAGAAGACGCCAGCGAGGGATCGGTGGAGTCGGTGCAGCGCGCCGCCCAGCTCTCCGGCGGCCCCGCCTATCCCGTCTACGCGCCGCTGATCCTGCCCGACGCCACCACCGCCCGCGCCCTGCGCGGCGACCCCGGCATCGCCGGCGCCCTGGAGCGTTTCGACCGGCTGACCAAGGCGGTGGTCTCCATCGGCGGCTGGGACGAGCAGAGCTCCACCGTCTACGCCTGCCTGGACGCCCGGGCACGCGCGCACCTGAGCGGCGCCGGCGTACGCGCCGAGATCTCGGCCCAACTGTTCGACTCCGCGGGCACCCGCGTGCACAGCGAACTCGACGAACGGGTGCTGGCCATCACCGACGCCCAACTGGCGCGCGTGCCCGACGTGATCGCGGTGGCCGGCGGCCCCGGAAAATCCGAGGCCATCGGCGTGGTCCTGCGCAGCGGCCTGATCTCCACCCTGGTCACCGACGCCGCCACGGCCACGGAGCTGCTGGGCTGACGGACCCGCCGCGCCCCCGGCCCGGGCACTGACGTCCGGCGCGGCGGCAGGCTAGGGTCGGTGCCCCGGCCGGGCCGAGCGGCGCGGCCGGGGCGGCTGCCGAGGGAGGTGGTGCGATGGCTCGCGACTACGGTGAGCACGGCCTCCTGGACCGCCCCCCGAGACCGGCTCGTTCCGCTCCGGCGACACCGAGCCGATCGATGCCGCGGCCGCCCCCGGACGCGCCGGACGCGCCGGGGACCGGACCGGCACCGGAACCGACGGCATGACCGGCGACGATCCAGCCAAGGAGGCTCCTCACGTGGCGGAGCAAGCGAGCGGTTCCGAAGGGCCGCTGAGCGGCACCGTGGTCCTCGACCTGTCGCGGGCGCTGTCCGGGCCGCACGCGGCCATGCTGCTGGGCGACCTCGGCGCGCGGGTGATCAAGGTCGAGCAGCCCGGCACCGGCGACGAAACCCGCAGCTGGGGTCCGCCGTTCGTCGGTCCCGACGACGAGCGGATCAGCACCTACTTCCTCGCCTGCAACCGCAACAAAGAGTCTCTCGAACTCGACCTGAAGTCCCCGGACGGCGCCGCGCTGCTCACCCGCCTGGTGCGCGCCGCCGACGTGCTCGTGGAGAACTTCCGCCCCGGCGTGCTGGACCGCCTCGGTTTCTCCGCCGAGCGCACGGCCGCACTCAACCCGCGCCTGGTGCAGTGCTCCATCAGCGGATTCGGCCACGACGGCCCCGAAGGCGGCCGCGCCGGCTACGACCAGATCGCCCAGGGCGAGGCCGGGCTGATGAGCCTCACCGGCCCCGACCCCGAAACCCCCACCAAGGTCGGTGTGCCCATCGGCGACCTCCTGGCCGGGATGAACGCCGCCTACGGCGTGCTCAGCGCCCTCTACGAGCGCCACACCACCGGTCGCGGCCGGGTGGTGCGCACCTCGCTGCTGTCGTCCATCGTGGGGGTGCACGCCTTCCAGGGCACCCGCTGGACCGTTGCCGGGCAGGCCCCCCGTGCGATCGGCAACCACCACCCCTCCATCGCCCCCTACGGCGCCTACACCTGCGCCGACGGCATGCTGCAGGTCGCCGTCGCCAGCCGGGGCCAATGGCAGAGGTTCGCCGGCCTGCTGGGCATCGACGCCGACGACCCCCGCTTCGCCGACAACGCCGCGCGCGTCGCCAACCGGCCCGCGCTCGACGCGGCCGTCGAAACGGCCCTGGCCGAGAGCGGACGCGACACCTGGCTGGAGCGCATCGGCGCGATCGGCGTCCCCTGCGGCGCCGTCCGCACCCTCGACCAGGTCTACGAGTGGGACCAGGTCCGTTCCCAAGGTCTGATCGCCGAGGTCGACCACCCCGTCCTGGGGCCCGTCGAGCTGCCCGGATCGGCCGTGCGCTTCAGCGATGCCGCCGCGACCGCCGCCGAAACCCCGCCCGGCCACCGCCCCCCGCCCCGCCTCGGCGAGCACAACGACACCGTCCGCGCCTGGCTGGAGACCCTCGACGAGCCCGGCTCCGCGACCTCGGCGACCGCGGAACGGGACGGGGCGGGACCGTAAGCAACGGGGGAGGACGGGACAGTGCCCCGCCCTCCCCTCCGCAAGACGCGGTCGCGACAGGCCGGGGGTGGGGCCGTCGGCTCGGTGCTTGACCGCGCCTCCGGTCGGGCCGCCGCGCCAGAAGCGCTGCAGCACGATCATGGCGATGATCAGGGGGACGATGGGCAGCAGCGAGCCGGTGACCACCCGCATGTACATGTCCGGGTCGCTGCCCTGGTACGACTGCCAGGTCGCCAACCCCAGCGTGATCGGGTAGAGCTTCCCGTCGGCCGGCATCACCAGCGGCAGCAGGTAGGTGTTCCAGACGGCCACCAGCTGGAACAGGAACCCTCGGCATCACTCCGGCCGGCGTGCTCCACCACTTCGGCTCCAAGACCGAGTTGCTCACCGCCGTCCTGGAACTGCGCGACAACGACGCCCCCCGCCCAAGTGGCAGCGCTTCCTGGACCACCTCGTCTCCACCGCCCAGCGCAACGCCGCTCACCCCGGAACCACCCGGCTCTACGCCGTCCTCTCCGCCGAAAGCGTCACCGAAGGCCACCCGCCCAGGACTGGTTCCGCAACCGCTACGCCGAACTGCGCGCCGACGTCGAACAGGCCGTGCTCGACCGCCTGCACCCCGGCGGCGAATCCGGCCCCGACACCGCCCGCCCCACCCGCGAAGCCGCGGCGGCGATCCTGGCCGTCATGGACGGCCTGCAAGTGCAGTGGCTGCTCGACCCCGACGCCGTGGACATGGCCGCCGTCACCCGCCTGGTCGCCGACACCCTGGCCACCCACCTCGCCCAGTCCGACCAGACCACCCGGACCGGCCCGGCCGACCGGGACCTGCCCGAACCCGGCGCCGGCACCGCCCACCGCACCGCCTGACCCGTACCGGAACCCGGACCCGCCCCCTCCGGCCGGATACGGCCCCCGGTTAGAGTGCGGTCGCATGGAACGTGTACTCGTATTCAGCCGCACCACCGGATACCGGCACGACTCCATCCCCGCCGGCACCGCGGCGCTGGAGGAACTGGGCCGCCGCCACGGGTTCGAAACCGACGCCACCGAAGACCCCGCCGCCCTCGGCAGCGGACTCGCCGGCTACAGCGCCGTGGTCTTCCTCAGCCCCTCCGGCGCGGTCCTCGACGACCCCGCACGCGCCGCCCTGGCCGACTACGTCGCCTCCGGCGGCGGCTTCTGCGGCGTCCACGCCGCCTCCACCGCCGAACCCGGCTGGCCCTTCTACGCCGACCTGGTCGGCGCCCGCTTCACCCGCCACCCCGAAGTCCAGCCCGCCCGGGTGCGCACCGAGGACCGCACCCACCCCGCTACCGCCCACCTCGGCGCGACCTGGACGCTCACCGACGAGTGGTACGACTTCGACCGCGACCCCCGTGCCGACGGCACAACCCGCGTCCTGCTCTCGGTCGAGGAGGACACCTACCGCGGAGGCGGCATGGGTCCGGGACACCCCATCGCCTGGTGCCGCGGCGTCGGTGCCGGCCGCTCCTTCTACACCGCCCTGGGCCACCCCTCCTCCGCCTACGCCGAGCCCGCCTTCCGCTCCCACCTGCTCGGCGGGCTGCGCTACGCCGCCGGGTGGTAGCCGCCGCCGGCCGCACGCCCCGCCCGCAGGACGGGCGGACCCCGCCGCGGGCGCGCGGAGCCGCGGCACCCGGCCCGCGTTCGCGGAGCGCCCGGCGCCGGCGCACCGCCGAGCGCACGGCCCCGGATCGCCCGAACCGCACCCACCGGCCCGCCCGCTAAGCTGGCGGTATGAACCCCGCGCCGGAGGAAGGCCGCACGCTCGTCGTGGACGGCGGGCTCGCCACCCGCCTGGAGGACCTCGGCTGCGACCTCGGCGACGAGCTCTGGTCGGCGCGGCTGCTGCGCGACGCCCCCGACACGATCCGCCGGGCCCACCGCGACTTCTTCGACGCCGGCGCCGACGTCGCCATCACCGCCTCCTACCAGGCCTCCATCGCCGGGTTCACCGCCCGCGGCCCGACCCGCCGCGAGGCCCGCGCCCTGATCACCCGCTCGGTCGACCTGGCGGCCCAGGCCCGCGACGCGGCCGGCGGAGGGCTCGTCGCCGCCAGTGTCGGCCCCTACGGTGCCGCTCGGGCCGACGGCTCGGAATACACCGGCGACTACGGCCTGGACCCCGACCCCGACATCGCGGTCGACACCCTGGCCGACTGGCACCGCGAACGCTGGCACCTGCTCGCCGACAGCGGCGCCGACCTGCTGGCCTGCGAAACCCTCCCGTCCTACACCGAGGCCCGCGCCCTGGCCCGGCTCCTGGCGGAGACCCCGGGCGTGCGCGCCTGGTTCAGCTTCAGCTGCGCCGACGCCGCACACATCAGCGACGGCACCCCGCTGGCCCGCTGCGCCGAGCTGCTTGCGGACCGCGAACAGGTGGTGGCCGTGGGTGCCAACTGCACCGCCCCGGACCGCATCGACGGACTGATCGCCCGGGTGCGGGGCGCACCCGCGGTCGTCTACCCCGACTCCGGCGAGACCTGGGACGCCGCATCAGGCACCTGGGCAGGCACCCGCGACCCTGAGGCCTTCGGCGCGGCCGCGCGGAGGTGGCGGCAGGCGGGCGCCCGCCTGATCGGCGGCTGCTGCCGCACCACCCCCGACCACATCCGCCGGATCCGGGACCACCTGGACTGACGCCGCCTCCTCAGGAGAACGGCGACGTCACCTCCCGCCCCGCCGCCATGTCGGCCGTGACCCCGTGCATCGCCTCGGTGTCGTTGAGGTGCGGAAACGGCGTTTCGGGTTCCCCGGCGCCCACGAACGCGCACAGCGGCCCCCAGCCCTGGCCGAGCTCATAGACCAGCAGCCGCTCGGCCGGCCCGGCCTCCACGACCGCGGCCCGGTGCCGCTCGAACGCCGCCACCGCCTCCCCCTCGTCGGGCACGCGGTCGCACTGGCCGAACAGCGACGTCCACAGCAGGCGCATCGTGACTCCTCCCGCGGCTGAAGCCGCGGGCTTCTCCCCTCGCCGTTCAGGCGAGGGGAAGGACCAGCCCGGCCCTGATTGCGGCGTTCAGCGCGCCCACCCGGTCGGCGTGGTCGGTATGACCGCACCGGGTGCAGCGGAACTCGGCTTGCGTCGGGCGGTTGTCGGCGTGTGCGTGCCCGCAGTCTTCGCGGGGACAGGTGCGCGACGTGTTGCGGGCACTCACCGGGACCAGTCCGCGACCGGCGCTCTCAGCCTTGTACACGAGGATCCCCAGGAACACCCCCCAACCCGCGTCCAGGACGCTCTTGTTCAGTCCGGCCTTGGCGGCGGCCCCGTTGGGCAGGAAGGCACTCGGCCGTTCGGGGGCGGGCCGGGGTGCGGGCTTCTTGGCCATACCCGCGGTATTGAGGCTTTCGTAGCCGATCACGTCGAACCGGCGGATGAGGTCCAGGGCGGTCTTGTGGTGGTGGTCGCGGCGCTGGCGCGCTACTTTGGCGTGTAGTCGCGACACCTTGTCCCGGGCGGTGCGGTGTTTGCGGGTGCGGTTGGCGTGTCCGGTCTTCTTGGGGAACCGGGCCAGGTGCCGCTGGGCGGCGCCGAGTTCGTCGGCCGCCGCCTGGAGGAACCGGGGGTTGGGGACGTGCTCGCCTTCGGAGGTGGTGGCGAAGGAGGCCACGCCCATGTCGATCCCGGCCACCGCCCCTGTGGGTTCCAGCGGTTGGGCGGGAACTCGGTCGCAGGCCAGGATCAGGTAGAACCGGTCGCGTTTGACGCTGACGGTCTTCACGCGGCCCTCGACCTCGTGGTGGCGGTGGACCCGTACGTGGCCCACCCCCTGCAACCGCACTCGGGTGACGCGCTCGTGGGGGGCGGAGTCCCACCGGCACCCGTCGCCGTCCTTGGGGAAGTCGACGGTGTCGAACCGGCCCGCGCCTTTGAACCGGGGGTAGCCGGGGGTGTCGCCGTTCTTCTTCCGGCGGAAGAACGCCTGGAACGCCTGGTCCGACCGGCGCAGGGTGGCCTGCTGGGAGGAGAACGACCACCGGCCCTGCCCGTCGGGGTCGGTAGTGCGGATGTCTTTGAGCTGCGCGGACTGGCCGCCGTAGCGGATGCGGGTGCGGGAGGGGTGGGTGTAGGCGTCGCGGCGTTCCTGCAAAGCGGCGTTGTACAGGCGGCGGTGGTCGGCCAGCATCTGCTCCAGCGCGGCGCACTGGCGCGAGGTGGGCCGCAGCAGGAACTTGTAGGCGCGGTACATCACTGTTCCCCTCCCTTCTTCCGCGGGCGCTGCCATTGGGTGTCGATGTGGCGCTGGACGGTGTCGGCGCTGACGGCGCCTACTGACGCGGCGAAGTACGACGCCGACCACAGCGTCGGAAGTCGCGACGTCGGATGCGGGAACTCCTCACGCAGCACCGAAGCCGCATGCGAACAAGCGTACGATAGTTGGTCATGGGCGCGCACGAAAACGCCGGAACCGGCAGGCACCGCGTGTTCGTTCCCCATGCGCACTCGGCTTTCCCCACCGATGACCGCATGCGGTTTCTCCGACGTCCGCCTGCACCATATGGAGGAGACCATGCACGCGGTGCGCGGACTCCGAGGCCGAGCCGGTGGAGTCCGACGGCGCGGGCGAGCACATGCACCCGCCGGTGCACCTCCCGCCCGAAGCTACGCGGGGAAGTCGGCGTCAGTTCCGCCGTGAACGGGCGATCCCGGTAACAGGGGGAGTAGCCCAGCCGCTCCAGGGCCGCCTTCATCGAACTCGTGCCGGTGCGCGGCAGTCCCGTGCCGATCACCTCGACCATGCGATCCGCCTTCCGCCGACTCCTCGGACCCGCGGCCCCCTCGGCCCGCGCCGCCCGCGATTCCCACCCCCTGCGGCGCGCCCGGCCAGAGCTGCCGCATCACCGGATCGGGCCACCCGCGCGCACCGCGTCGCACCCCTCGTCCGGCGGCGGACCGGATCAGGCGATCCGGGGCGCGTACGCGACACGGACGCGCGCATGGGTAGCGGGGGAGTGCCACCGGCGGCACCGCCCGCTCGCCGACGACGGGAGCCGAGGTGCCGCGCCCCGGCGCGTCCCCGCCCCTCCGGCGGCGGACGACCACACGGAAAGGCAGGTCCGCCATGGCCGACATCGCCGTCTTCGGCGGCAGCGGGATGATCGGGTCCCGCGTCGTCGACGAAGCGCTCTCCCGCGGGCACACCGTCACCGCCCTGGCCCGCGACCGCACCCGGCTGCCCCGCGAGGACGAGCGGCTCGGCGCCGGCGTCGCCGACGTGCTCGATCCCGACGCCGTCACCCGGGCCGCCCGCGGCCGCGACGTGCTGGTCAGCGCGGTCGGCGGCGGCGACGGCGCCGGCCACCGCGCGCTCGTCGAGCCTTCGGCCCGCACGATCGTGGAAGCTCTGCGGCGGTTGGCGGACCCGCCCCGCTTCATCATGGTCGGCGGCGCGGGAAGCCTGGAGACGGGACCGGACACGCGGGTGTGGGACACTCCCGGGCTGACCGGGGACATCCTCGCGACCATGCACGCCCACGGTGAGGCGCTGGAGTTCCTGCGCAGCGTCACCGACGTCGAATGGACCAGCCTCAGCCCGCCCGCGGTGATCGAGCCGGGCGAGCGTACCGGGGCCTACCGCACCGACACCCGCCGGCTCGTCGCCGACGCCCGGGGCAACAGCCGTATCAGCGCCGAGGACTACGCGGTGGCCCTGGTCGACGAGATCGAGTCGCCCCGCCACCGCAACGAGCGCTTCACCGTAGGGGAGTAGTCCGCAGCACAGCAGGAGAGGGAGGAGGCCGCGATGGCCGCCGAACGCGAGAAGCACGTCGTACAGCAGGTGCTCGACGAGGCCGGGGGCACGATGGCCCGGGAGGCGGGCATCGACCTGGCCGACCGCTCCGCGCCCGTGTGGCAGCTGCTGGTCCTGGTCAACCTGGTCTCGACACGCATCTCCGCCGACATCGCCGTGGCCGCGGCCCGCGAGCTGAACCGAGGCCGGCGGCACCGCGCCCGCCAGCATGGCCGAACTGACCTGGCAGCAGCGCGTGGACGCGCTGGGGCGCGGCCACTGCGTCCGTTACGACGAGAGCACCGCGACCCCACGCGGATGTCGGCGGCGCGCAGTACGGTGCAGGTATGTGCCGAAACATCCGCCGCCTGCACAATTGCGAGCCGCCCGCCACCGAGGCCGAGGTCCGCGAGGCCGCCCTGCAGTACGTCCGCAAGGTGAGCGGAAGTACGCGCCCCTCGGCCGCGAACGGCGCGGCCTTCGACCGCGCGGTCGACGCGGTGGCCGCCGCGACCGGCGAGCTGCTGGACTCCCTGGTCACCTCGGCGCCGCCGCGTTCGCGCGACCAGGACGCCGCCCGCGCGAAGGAGCGTGCTGGCCGGCGCGACGAGGACGCGGCCGCGCCCTCCTGACCCGCCGGCGGCCTTCAGGGCAGCCCGGGTCGGCGCCGCTGCCATCGCACGTCCAGCCGCTCGGGGGAGCGGTGGATCATGGTGGGCAGCATCCGGATCCGGGAACCGGGGTCCAACCGTGCGTTGGGAAGGCGCCGGGTCAGTTCGTCCAGCACGGTCGTCAGCTGTGCGCGGGCCAGGCGCGCCCCCGGGCAGGCGTGGACACCGTGGCCGAACCCCACGTGGCCCTGCGGTCGCCGCGTCACGTCGAGGCGGTCGGGCCGGGAGAACCGCGCCGGGTCGCGGTTGGCCGCGCCGAAGGAGACGAACACGACGGCGCCCTCCGGTAGCGCGGTGCCGCCCAGAGCGGTGTCGCGGACGGCCCGGCGGCGGAACCCCTGGATGGGCGCGTCGAACCGGGCGCATTCCTCCACCGCGTCGGGGATCAGCTCGGGGTGCGCGCACAGCGCCTCCCATTGCTCCCGGTGGCGCAGCAGGTGCAGCAGCGTCGACGCCATGAGCGCGCTGGTGGTCAGGTGCCCGGCGAGCAGCAGGTTCTGCAGCGACGACACGCACTCGCCGCGCTGCTCACGGGTGAGTCCGCCTTCCCCGGGGGCGAGCGCGTGTACGAACCCGGTGACCAGGTCGTCGCGCGGTTCGGCGCGGCGGCTGCGCACGTAGTCGTCCATCCGGTGCTGCTGCTGCGCGATCTCCCGTGCGGCCGCGGCCTGGTCGTCCTCCTCCAGAGGCCGAAACGCCAGTTCCGTCGCGAGGTAGCCGCCGCGTACGGCGGCCGGGACGTCCTGGGGATCCAGCCCCAGCACGTGTCCGATCACCTCGCCGGGCAGCCGCCGTGCGAGCCGTTCCACCAGGTCGGCGCCGTCCTCGGCGGCGAGGCCGTCGACGATGCGGGCCGTGCGCTCGCTGATCGCGTCCTGCACCGACGCGAACCGGGCCGCCGACAGGCCGCGCGTGTGCGGCTCGCGGTAGCGGCGATGGGCTGCACCGTCGGAGGAGAGGGCGACTCCGCCGGCGCCGATGCCCGCGGCCAGCTCCGCCCGGGCGCGGGGCCCGGGGACGGCGTCGGGCCGCAGCGCGCCTGCGGAGGAGAAGTCCTCGGGGCGGGCCAGCGCCTCGCGCACGTCGGCGTAGCGGGTCACCAGCCACGCGTCCAGTTCGGTGGCGAACGTCAGGCCCAGCTGCCGGCGGGCCCGCGCGTAGTGGGGGTAGGGGTCGCGCTGCACGGCGTCGAGCGCGGCGAAGTCCATGCGGCTCCCTGCTGGTGCGGCGGCGGGCGGGGGTGGGTAGCGTGCCTGCGGCGATGATGGCTCAGCGGCGCGGGCGCGGCAAGGCGCGCCCCAGCGTGCGGCCGGTGCGCGCACCGCCGACCGCCGAACAGGACCCCCGTCACCTGCAGGTCATCGCACATGTTGGCCCATATGTAATATGAATGCTATAAACAATAGCGTTCACAATACGAAAGGTAGGAAGGCTATGTCCTTGGTGGAGGAGGGCGCCCACGCGCCCGCCGCACCGGGCGGCGCCGGCGGGCCCGGCGCCGCCGTCGAGGTCTCCGGGCTGCGCATGCGCTACGGCAGCACCGACGTGCTCCGCGGAATCGACCTGCACGCCCAACCCGGGGAGGTCGTCGTGCTGCTGGGGCCCAACGGCGCCGGCAAGACCACCACGGTGGAGATCCTCGAAGGGTTCCGGGCGCGCTCGGCCGGCGACGTCAGCGTCCTGGGCGCCGACCCCGCCACGGGAGACGAGCGCTGGCGCGCACGCCTGGGCGTGGTCATGCAGTCCTGGCGCGACCACGGCCGCTGGCGCGTGGGCCAACTGCTGTCCCACCTCGCCCGCTACTACACCCCCTACGCCGAACCGGGGCTGCCCGAACCGCGGCCCGTCGCCGACCTGCTGGAGACCGTCGGGCTGACCGGTTACGCCCACCGCAGGATCAACACCCTCTCCGGCGGCCAGCGCCGCCGCCTCGACGTCGCCATCGGTATCGTCGGCCGGCCCGAGGTGCTGTTCCTGGACGAGCCCACGGCCGGCTTCGACCCCGAGGCGCGCCGCGACTTCCACGACCTCGTCCACGCCCTGGCCGACGAGAACACCACGATCCTGCTGACCACCCACGACCTGGACGAAGCCGAAAAGCTCGCCGACCGCATCCTCATCCTCGCCGGCGGCCGGGTCACGGCCCAAGGCACCGCCGCGGAACTCGCCGACCGCGTGCCCGCCGACGCCGAGGTCAAATGGGCCCGCCACGGCCAGCGGTTCGTGCACTCCACCCCCGACGCCACCGCGTTCCTGCGGGAACTCCTGGAGGAGGCCGGCGACGAGGTCACCGACCTGGAAGTGCGCCGCGCCACCCTGGAAGACGCGTACATGAGCCTGGTGCGGCGCCACGAGGCCGGCGGCACGCACGACGCCGCGGCCGCCTTCACCGAGGAGGTCCGATGAATCCCCCCGCCCTGACCGCCGTCCGCGCCGGGCTCTCCCGCGGGTGGATCGAGTTCCGGCAGTCGGTGACCACCCGCGACGACCTGGTCAGCCACGGCGGCCTGGCCCTCGTCTTCACGGTCGTCGCGCTCTTCATGCGCAGTCAGAACGTGGACGGCACCGGCGTGCCCATCGCCAGCATGTGGATGGCGGGCATGATGGGCCTCGTGGTGGCCACCCAAGGGCTCATGGGGGTGGCGCAGACGCTGACCGCCGAGCGCGAGGACGGAACCCTGCTGCGGGCCAAAGCGATCCCCGACGGGACGGTCGGCTACCTCGTGGGCAAGGCCGTGCACATCACCCTCGTCACGGCCTCCCTCGTCGCGGTGCTGCTCGTCGTCGCCCTGCTGCTCATGGACGGCTTCCGCGTGGGCGGACCGGCCGCGTGGGCGACCCTCGCCTGGGTCCTGATCCTGGGGCTGATGGCGATGGCGCCGCTCGGGGCGATCGCCGGATCCCTCATCTCCAATCCGCGCGTGGTCATGACCGTGCTCATGGTGCCGTTCATGGCCATGATGGGCGTATCGGGCGTCTTCTACCAGGTCAGCGGATTCCCGGAGTGGCTGCAATGGATCGCTCAGGCCACGCCGCTGTACTGGATCGCGCTGGGAATGCGCTCGGCGTTCCTCCCCGACTCCATGCTGGCCGTGGAGATCGCCCAGTCCTGGCGTCTGGACCAGGCCGCGCTGGTCCTGGGCGCGTGGGCGGTCGTCGGCTTCCTGGCGGCCGTGCCCGTCCTGCGCCGCATGGCCCGGCGCGAATCCGGATCCCGTGTCGAGGCCGGACGCCGGAGGGCGATGCAGCGTGGCTGAGGCGCATGAGACCGAAGAGCCGACGGCGCCGCCGCTCCGGAACGGGCCGTCGGAGGCCGGCGACGACGGATCCGGCACCGGCACCCGGCACAAGGGCGGATCCCGCGGCGGTGCCGGCGCCGACGCCGAGCGCATCCACAACCGCATTGCCGTGCTGCGCGCCGAACGCGGGGTCTCCCGCCGCCAGCTCGCCGAGGCGCTGGGGGTGCACTACCAGACCGTGGGCTACCTGGAGCGCGGCGAGTACAATCCCAGCCTGCATCTGGCTCTGCGCATCGCGAAGTACTTCGGCGTCCCCGCCGAGGTCGTCTTCTCCACCGAGCCCTTCCCCCGCATCGGCGGCTGACTCCGCCGCGCGCTCACCCCTCCAGCAGTTCCCGGCCGATGTAGCCGCCGCCGGACGGAGCCGGCGGCACCGCGAACAGGGCACTGCCCTCGTGGCGGGTGTACTCGTTGAGCGCGTCGCCGGAGTCGGCCAGGTTCTGCTGCACCGGTACGAACCCCCGGGCCGGGTCGGCCTGCCAGGCCATGAACAGCAGGCCCGCGTCGCGGGTGCCGTCGGCGCGCCAGCCCTCGTCGAAGCTGTAGCCGCGGCGCAGCATGCGGGCGCCGAGGTTGTTCTGCGGGCTCGCCGCACGGATGTGGGCGTGGCCGCCGATGGCCGGGCTGCCGTCGGCGTTCTCGGCGGTGAGGTCGACCTCGGCGTCGGCGCCCCGCTGCCCCAGCGGGGCGCCGGTGGCCAGCTCGCGGCCGATCACCTGCTCGCGGTGGTCCACACCGGTGGCGAACCAGTCCTCCAGCAGCATCCGGATGCGGCGCACGACCACGTAGCTGCCGCCCGCCATCGGGTCCGGCCCGGCGCCCGGCTGCACCTGCACGGTCCGTTCCAGCAGCGACGAGCCCTGCGCCGGGTTGTTCGTACCGTCGATCTGGCCCATCAGGTTGCGCGGCGTGGCCGCGGGGTCCTCGGCCGCGGCCGCCGTGCGCCTGAACCCCCGCACCGACCACCGCACACGCGTGTGCTCGCGCGCACGGGCGAGCAGGTGCTGCACGGCCGCGGCGGCGACCACGGGGTCCTCGGCGCCGACCTGCACCAGCAGGTCGCCGCCGCACCACTGCTCCTGCAGCGCGTCGGAGGCGAACTCCGGAAGGTCGGCCATGGCGTCGGGGCGCGCGTCCTCCCGGCCGGCCGCCGCCAGCAGCGAGGCGCCGACGCCGACGGTGACCGCCAGGGACGCGGGCCGCAGATCGGCCGAGGCCGCGCCGTCTGCGACCGCGGCGGGCCCCTCCTCGTGCAGCCGGTCGGCTGCCGCCGACCACGCCTTCAGCACGGCTGCGGCCCGTTCGCGGGCGCGGTCGGGCCCGCCGCCGTCGGCGAGGTCGAGCGCGAGGACGTGGGCGAAGGCGGGCGGCGTTCCGGTGATGCCGGGCTGCAGCCGTCCGAGGCCGCCCCGCCGCGCACGCGATCCGGCCATCCGCAGACGCGGCGGCGCGGCGTCGCCGCCGGCGGGGTCCGCACCCGGCGACAGCGCCTCGCCCGCTCCCAGGCCGGTACCCGCGCCGATGAGGGCGGCGGCGCCCACCCGCGCCAGCAGCCCGCGGCGCGACACGCCGCCGGCGGGCCGCTCCTGCTCCGGTCCGCCGTGGGAACCGGACGTGCTTTCGGTCATCGCCTGTGCCTGCTCCTCGATGCGCTGCGACCCGCCCCGCGCCCGGGCCCGTCCCCGTGCGGACGCCCTCGCGGAGGGGTCAGCCGGTGCGGCCGCGCTCCAGGACGGGTGCCTGGACCTCGACCTCGGTTCCGCCGTCGAATTCCAGAGTCAGCTCTACCGTGTCGCCCACGGCCGGAGTTTCGGCCAGGTCCATGAGCATCAGGTGGTAGCCGCCCGACTCCAGGTGCGTCGTGCCGCCGGCGGGCACGGGGACCTCCTCGGCGCCGGTCATCACCTGCGCACCGCTATCGGCGGTCTCGGTGGTGTGGATCTCGGTTTCGGGCGCGGCGCTGCTGGAGGCCGAGACCAGAGCGTCGTCCTGCTCGCCGTCGTTGCCCAGCGCCATGTAGGCCGCGGCCACGTCGGCTCGGGCCGGTTCGGGCACCCAGGCGCCGGTGACGCTGATGGGGCCGCTGGAGGCGCCGCCCTTGTCGGGGCCCGCGCTTTCGGCGGTGGCGTCGGGCGCGGCCGCGGCTCCGGAGCCGGCTCCGGAGCCGCACCCGGCCAGGGCGCCGGCGGCCAGCGCGGCGGCGGCGAACGCGGTCAGGCGGCGCCCGGCCGCCGACGCGCTCACAACCGCTCCTGGGCCAGGTCGGAGAGGACCCCGCCCATGTCGTCCGGCGCGGTCCCCTCGTCGAAGAACCCGACGGCCGATCCCGCGCCGTCGAGGACGGCCACCCGCTGTCCGTGGCTGACGAGGTAGTCGCCCTCGGTCTTCTCGGGCTTGTCGACCGGGATTCCGTAGGCCTCGGCCGCATCGACCACGTCGTCGATCGGTCCGCGCACGCCGGTGAACCCGGGGTCGAACGAATCGAGCCAGCCGCGCAGCTGCTCGGGGGTGTCGCGGTCGGGGTCGGTGCTGACCATGACCACGTCGAAGCCGTCGGCGGCCGGGCCCATGCCCTCCAGAGCGGCGGCCACGTCGGCCATGGTGGTGGGGCACACGTCGGGGCAGCTCGTGTAACCGAAGTACAGCAGCGTCAGTTTTTCCTGGGCCACATCGCCGAAGGACCACGGATCGCCCTCCGTGGTGGAGAACTCGTAGGACGGCGCGGGCATAGCGGTCTCCGCGACCTCCAGGAAGGGCCCCCGCTGGCCGGGCTCCTGGGCCTCGCCGGTGCCGCCGCAGCCCGCCAGTGCGACCGCGGCCGCAGCCGCGGCCCCCGCCGCCAGAAGCCTGCTGCGCAGGACTCCGCTGTGCTGCTCACTCATCGTCGAGCGCCTCTCCTCACCACATCCGACCCGGGGTTCGAACGGGCCGCGCGGACGCCTGCGTCCGGACGCGCCGGCCACGCTCCCGCCGGGCGGAGGCGCAGGGGGCCCGGGCGGCGGCAGACGGCGCCGTCGAAACGCCGTACCCGCAGCGCAGCGCGGTCCGGCCGCGCGGTGTCGAAATGCGCGCGGTCCGGAGCCGACGCTACCTCCGGTCGCGGGCGCCCGTGATCGGGGGTGGGCTCAGCTCGGCCGCACCTCCGAGGAGGGCGGGGCGGGTACCGAATCCCCGCCGGTGCGGTCGGTGCCGCCGTCGGGGGCGAACCCGATCTGCTCCAGGGCGCGGCGCCCGGGCTCGCAGGCGCGCTCCAGCTCGTCGCGTTCGGCCCGGTCCAGCGTTTCGGCGCCGGACTCGCGGCGCCGGATGAGAGCGGTCGCGCCCTCCAGCCATCGCGGGTCGGCGCCGATCCCGGTGAACCCGGCGATGCGCGCCAGTTCGGTGTCGGGATCGTTCAGCACGTCCTCGTAGCGAACGTGCAGCAGCCGGTCGGCGGCAAGCCCGCGCAGGTGCGGGACCGCGTTCTCGACCATCGACGACCACGCGGCGGCGAAGACCGTGGGAGGGATGGGCTCCTCCATCAGCGCCCGGGCGTCGAACTCCGCGGGCAGGTAGCGGCGCAGCGATTCCGGAAGTCGCGCGGAGTCGCCGGGCGCGGGCTCGTCGTAGGGATCGTGCCCGAGGACGCCCTGCATCTGAAGGGTCCGGAACACGAGCCGGAAGGAGGGGTGGCGGCTCATCGACAGCGCGCAGTCCACACCGTCGCGGTAGAGGTGGATGAACCGGGCGTCGGGGAAAGCCGCGACCAGGTCGCCGGCGAACATGAACGACGCCCCCGACCGCTCGAAGACCGCGGTGCGCCGCCACCGGTGCGCCAGCGCGGCGAACAGGGCGCGGTAGTGCCCGGCGGCCGAGCGCCGCGGCCAGGCGCAGGTGAGCTCGCGCACCTGCTCGTACGTCCGGTCGGGGTCGCCGCCGAGATGGGGCAGCGTGATGAAAGAGATCGCCGGGATTCCCGTATCGGCGGTGAAGGCGCCGGTGCCGAGAGGATAGCTGAACTCCGGCGACGGGATGCCGTTGCGTACCAGGACGTTGGGCTTGGGGCGCGGCGTACTCAACAGCTCCCAGAATTCGGCGCCGGTCAGAGTGTCTTCCGGGAAGATGTCGGGTGCCAACGAGCGGAACAGCTCGCTGAGGCTGAGGACCTCGGGGTGGCGGACCATGATGCGCGAAAGCATCGTGGAGCCGCAGCGTCCGGTTCCCAAGACGAGAGTCGTATCCGGCACGGTCGGTCTCCTGTCTGTCAGGTCGGTTTCCGGGTGGACGCAGGCGTTCGCGCGCGGCGCCGGGCGCCGGCTGCGCGCAACCGCAGGCACACGAGCGCGATCACCGCGGCCACGATCGCCAGCGGGACGAGCATGATCCACTCGGTGACATGGGCGTAGGACAGGCCGGACAGATAACCGGCCGTGGCCAGGGCGGCCGCCCACACGAGCGCGCCCGCGGCGTTGGCGAGAAGGAAGCGCGCCGGACTCATCCGCGACATTCCCGCGACCATCGGAACCGCCGAACGGAAGAACGCCGTCCAGCGCAGCAGGAAGATCGCCCATACGCCTTTTCTGTCTATGAATTCCTGTGCCGCCTCGATGCGTTCCGCGCGGCGCCGGGCGAATCGTGTACGCAGTACTCTCGGACCCACGGCGCGGCCGATGGCGAAGCCGATCGTGTCACCGGTGAACGATCCGGCGAACGCGACCGCGACCATCAGCGGAAGGCTGCCCGATCCGAGCTGGACGAGAACCCCGCCGAGCACGACCGAGACTTCCCCCGGAAGTACGAACCCGACCAGAACCGCTGACTCCGACAAGGTCATGAGTCCCACGCACAGGTAGCCGTAGGCCATGTCCAGCCCCAGCACGAAGTCGTTGAAACCAGACAGCGGATTTATCGTCCCAGCGACGTCCATGGGAACGATTCTGCACGCTCGGAGAGCGGAAGTCGACGTCGGTGCCCGGTTTTCGTATGTGTACTTAAGGTTGGTTTTGGAACTGCTTTTGGATTTCCGTCGACGGTGGCGGTCGGGTCGGATCAGCGGCGTCGTGCATCTCCCGGAAAACCAGCACTGAGCTGCGGATTTAGGTCGGCTTCAGCGGGATTATACGGACTCGGGAAGCCGATTTACAGGCGCCTCTGGGATTGTTCTTCCCGGATGTTGAGCATGCGGATCCCGCGCCGCCGGAGCGGCGGCGCACCCTGGCGAAAGGGACGATCGGTGGCTGAAGAGCTGACTTTCTCGGCACTGCTGCAGGACCGCCTGGCGGTCTTCGGCGACTCGGGGCGGTTCGTATTCGCCGGGCGCGACCGCGGCGGTGGCGACGACACGGTCCTCGACTACGCCGCGCTGGACCGCAAGGCGCGCGCGGTCGCACTCCTGCTGCTGGAGCGCCGGCTCACCGGCAGGTCGGTCCTGCTCAGTTACCCGGGGGCGCAGGACTTCCTCCCCGCCTTCATCGGCTGCCTCTTCGCCGGTGCCGTGGCGGTCCCCACCCCCCTTCCGGACCGCTCTCCCGACAGTCTCGACCGCATCGCCCGGATCGCGGCCGATGCCCCCGACCTGGGTGCGGTGCTCACCGACGACGCCAACGCCGGCTTCTTCGGTTCCTGGATCCGGGACGGCCGCCTTCCCCGGGGAGTGGAATGCCTGGCCACCGACACCGCCGCCGAAAGCGTCCCCCCGGCTGCAGAACTCGCCGAGGTGGGACCCGACGACGTGGCCCTGCTGCAGTACACCTCGGGTTCGACCAGCGAACCCAAAGGCGTGCGCATCACCCAGGCCAACCTGCTCCACAACCATCGCGACATCGTCCGGCACACCGGAGTCGGTCCCGAATCGACAGGCGTGGGGTGGCTGCCCTATTACCACGACATGGGGCTGATCGGGCTGCTGCTGACCCCCTTCCAGCACGGATTCCCCTGTGTGGTGCTGGACCCGATGGCCTTTCTCAAACGCCCCCGCCGGTGGCTGGAGCTGATCACCCGCCACCGCGCCACCCATACAGTGGCGCCCAACTTCGGCTACGAACTGTGCCTGCGGCGCGTCGGCGAGCGGGACCTCGACGGTTTGGACCTCTCCAGTTGGCGCGTCGCGCTCAACGGCGCCGAGTTCGTGCGGGCCGAGGTCGTCGACGGCTTCACCGAGCGCTTCGGCCGCGTGGGTTTCGCCCCCGCGACCTTCACCCCCTGCTACGGCATGGCCGAGACGACCCTGCTGGTCACCTGCGCCTCGCCGCACCGCGAACCCACCGTCGTCGACGCCGACGCCGACGCCCTGGAACGCGACGAGTTCCGGCCGGCGCCCGGGTCCGGCGGGGCCCGCAGGCTCGTCGGCTGCGGCGCAGCCGATTCCCTGGACGTGCGCGTGGTCGACGCTGACTCCGGCGACCCCCGGTCCGACGGCGCCGTCGGCGAGATCTGGGTGCGCGGCCCTAGCGTCGCGGACGGCTACAGCGGCCGTCCCAGCTCCACCGCCGAGACCTTCCACGCCTACACCGGTGCGGGGGAGGGCCCCTTCCTTCGTACCGGCGACCTGGGATTCCAGCGCGGCGGCGAACTGTTCGTCACCGGACGTGCGAAGGAGGTCGTGGTCCTCAACGGGCGCAACCTCTACCCCCAGGACCTGGAGGCCGACGTCCGCCGGGTGCTGCCCGACCGGGCCTGCGGAACCTCCGCAGTCTTCGGCACCGGCCCCTTCGGCGACGATGTCGTCGTGGTACAGGAGGTGCGGGCCACCGCACTGGGGGAGACGTCCCTCGACGAGGCGTCGCGCCGCATCCGCTCGGCTCTGGCCGCCGCCCACCGCTTGACCCCGGCCCGGGTCGTGCTCGTCCCCTTCTCCCAGGTTCCGCGTACGACCAGTGGCAAAGTGCGCCGCGGCGCCGCGCGCTCTCTGCACGACAGCGGGGCGCTGAGCGTGCTGCACGCCTGGTCGCAGGGGACCTCCGAGCCCGCGGCCCGCGCCGGTGCAGTGGAGGCCTGAGATGCGCTACCCGCCGCTGGCCCTGGCCGAGGACCTCGAAACACGCATGGGACCGGCCCGCGACCCCGCCTTTCCCCTGTCCCACGCCGCGGCCTGCGGCAACGACGACCGTGCGGCCTACCCGTGGGAGGCGTCGGCCGTGCTGGATGAATGGGGACTGGCCGACTACGCGGTGCCCACGGCCCACGGTGGGCGGCTGACCAGCATCGACCAGGCCGTGCACCTGATGCGGGCCGTGGCTCGGCGCGACCTGACACTGGCCATCGGCCACGGCCGCACCTTCCTCGGCGCGGTGTCGGTGTGGTTGGAGGGCAGCCCCGAGCAGGCGCAGAGCCTGGCCCGGCGGCTGACCTCGGGCGAGCGGATCTGCTGGGCGCTGACCGAGCGCGCCCACGGCAGCGACCTGCTCAGCGGTGAGCTCTCCGCAGTCGGGGACGGCTCGGGCTACACCCTCCACGGCGAGAAGTGGCTCATCAACGGCGCCACGGACAGCGGTCTGGTGTGCGTGCTGGCGCGCACCGCGGCCGAAGCCGGACCGCGCGGCTTCGGCGTCTTCCTCGTGGACAAGGCCGATCTCGCCCCCGGAACGTTCCGATGTCTGCCGAAGGTGCGCACCTACGGTATCCGCGGCGCCGACATCAGCGGTATCGCCTTCGACGGCGCACACCTCGGCGCCGCCGCGGCGATCGGATCTCCCGACCGCGGCGCGGAAACCGTACTCAAAGGACTGCAGCTGACCCGGACGCTGTGCACCGCGCTGTCCCTGGGTGCCGGAGACGGCGCGCTGCGTTCGGCCGCCCACGCCGTCCACGAAAGCGCCCGCGCGCAGGGCCCGCCCGATGCCCCCGGGCCTCGCCGGGCACTGGCCCGCTCCTACGCCGACCACCTCCTCGGCGAAGCGGTGTCGATCGCCGCCGCGCGCGCCGTCACCGTGCTGCCCGGCGAGTCCAGCATCACCTCCGCCGTGGCGAAGTTCGCGGTTCCGCACACCACCGAGGCGGCCGTCGCCGCGCTGGAGCCGGTCGTCGACCTGTGCGCCCCGTCCGAGCCCACCGCCCGCGCCTTCGCCAAAGCCCGCCGCGACAACCGCATCGTGGGACTGTTCGACGGAAACAGCGTGATCAACCGGCACGCCCTGATCAACCAGTTCCCCACGCTGTCCCGCGCCGAGAGCAAAGGGCGTGTCAGTCCCGACGCCGAGGCGGTATTCGACCTGGGCACCGAGGCCCCGTCCATCTCCTGGGAGCGCATCAGCCTGGCCGCCCTGCACGGCAGTAGCGTGGTGCAGGCCCTGCCGACGCTGGTCGAACGGGCCGCGGGCGGGGGCGGGGCGGCGGCCGCGCTCGCGCCCGCGGCGCGGCGTCTGGGGCGGGTCCACGAGCGTGTACGCGCCGAGCTGGCCGCCTATCGCCCGGTCGCGCTGCACGCCCCGCCCGAGGCGTTCGACCTCGCCCGCCGCTACGCGCTGTGCTTCGCAGGCGCGGCGTGCCTGTGGCTGTGGCTGGACAACGCGTCCGGGGCGGCAGCGGGCGCGGGCGGCCGCGTCGATCTCGCCGAGCCGCTGTGGGCCGACGCGCTGTGGGTGCGCGCCGCCCTCGCCCGGGTCCTGGAGCGGATCGGCGCCCCCGCGCCCGCCGACACGGGCGCCGACGACGCGCTCCTCGGCGCGATGTGGGACCAGTTCGCCGGCGGCCGGCTCTTCTCGCTGCTGGACTGTCGAGTGGAGGACGAGTGAACGCACCGACGACCGATCCGCACGCCGTGCCCGCTGCCGACGCGGGAGCCGGACCGCCGCGCCTGGAGCTCATGCTGGGCCCGCCGGGCGATCCGGACCATCCGTTGAGCCGTGCCGCACTCGCCTCCGCCGAGCCCGGCGCACCGCCACCGGGCTGGGACGGCGTGCTCACCCCCGACGAGCGCGTCGCCCTGTTCGCCCCCCGCGTGTTGGGCGGCGAATTCGACGGGGTGGAGGAGCTGATCACGCAACTGCGGCCCGTCTACCGCCGCGACCCCGCCACCGGCCGCGCGTTCGCCGGAACCGCGCTGGCGCTGGCCCCCGTGCTGTGGGACGAAACCGCGCCCCGCGAGCGTCGCGAGCAGGCGGTGCGGACCCTGCGCACCGCCCGGCCTCCGCGGGTGGCGGCTCCCCCCGACCCTCCGGGGGGAGCCGCCGGGCTGCTGCGCGCCGGAATGACCCTGGCCGCCGTGGACACCGCCCTGCGCCTGACCCTGGACTTCGCGCTCGACCGCCGCCTCTACCAGGGCACGGTCACCGACCTGCCGCACGCGCGCGCCACCCTCGCCGACGCCTTCGGCCGCCTGCTGCGCGCCGACGCCCTGGTCCGCGCGGCGGCACGCGCCCGCACCGAACAGGCCGGCGGTGCCCCCGGCGCCGAGGCGGCGGCCCTGGCCGACGCCGCGCAGGCGGCGGCATCGACCGCGCTGTGGCCGGTGGTGGAGGACCTCGGCGTGGTCCTGGGCGCGCGCTCCTACCTCACCGAGGGCCGCCACGCCTCCTTCGCGCGCGTCTACACCGAGCTCCCCGACCTGGACCCCGCGCGCGGCACCGCGTTCGGTCGGGCTCTCTTGCACCGTCGGCACGACTCCGGCGACGCCCCCCTGTGGGTCGGCGACCCTCAGGCCGACCGGGACGTGCGCGCCCGCGCCGAGCTGCTGGCACAGGGCTGTGCCGCCGCCGCATCCGACACCGCCGTAGCGGCGGGCGTTCCCGAGGAGCGGCGCGATGCGCTCTTCGCCGAGCTCGTCGATCGATTCACCCGCGCCCGGAGCTTCACCGCCGAGCGCGGCGCGCTGCTGTGATGAGACCTGCGACCCGAAGCCGAGGAAGGAAACCGGATCATGACCGCTGACTCGGGCGTACCCGAGATATCCGATATCGAGTTGTGGCTCCTAGGCCGCCTCGCGTTCTACCTCCGATGCACCGAGGACGACATCGCCCCGGAAACGCCCCTGGCCGAGCTGGGCATGGACTCCGTCTACGCGGTCACCCTCGTCGGCGACATCGAGGACGTCTACGACCTCGAAGTCGACCCGACCCTGGCCTGGGACTACCCGACCGCGCGCGCCATTGCCGGCTACCTGCACGCGTGCTTGGACACCCCGGCCGAGGACGCCCGATGAGCGCCCCGGAGCCGATCGCCCTCGTGGGCATGGACGTCCGCTTTCCCGGAGCCGAAGGCAAGGACGCCTTCTTCGACCTGCTGATGTCCTCGGGCGACGGCATCGGCCCCGTCCCGCCCGATCGGTGGCCGGCCGAGGAGTTCACCCGCGAGCGCGGCGACGCGGCCCGGATGAACACCTCCGAAGGCGGGTTCCTCGCCGACATCTCCTCCTTCGACAACGCCTTCTTCGGCGTTTCGCCCGCCGAAGCCGCACAGCTCGACCCGCAGCAGCGCCGGCTGCTGCAGAGCACGTGGTGCGCCCTGGAAGACAGCGGGCGCGACCCGGGGGCGATGGCCGGCTCGCGCACCGGCGTCTACGTCGGAGTGATGGGCAACGAGTGGGCCCAGCTGCACCTGACCGACTACCCCAACATCACCGCCCAGGCCGCCTCGGGCAACGGCTACTACATGACCGCCAACCGCCTCTCCTACCAGTTCGACTTCACCGGACCCAGCCAAGCCGTCGACACCGCGTGCTCGTCCTCACTGGTCGCGCTGCACACCGCCTGCGGCGCACTGCGGCTGGGGGAATGCGACACGGCCGTCGCCGCCGGCGTGAACATCATCCTGGTGCCGACCTCCCACCTGTTCTACGCCCAAGCCGGCCTCTCCGCCCCGGACGGGCGGTGCAAACCCTTCAGCGCCGACGCCGACGGCATCGGCCGCTCCGAAGGAGTGGCCGTGCTCGTGCTGCGCCGGCTCTCCGACGCCCTGGCCGAGGACGCGCCGATCTATGCGGTCGTGCGGGGCAGCGCGGTCAACCACGACGGCCGAAGCAACGGGCTGACGGCACCCAACCGGTGGGCTCAGGAGCGGGTCCTGGCCGAAACGTACCGCCGCGCCGGCGTCGACCCGCACGAGGTCGGCTTCATCGAAGGCCACGGCACGGGAACCCTGCTCGGCGACATGATCGAGGTGCGCGCGCTGGGCGCCCACTACGGCGGCCGCACGAGCCCTTGCGCGTTCGGCTCGGTCAAGGGCAACGTCGGCCATTGCGAAGGCGCGGCGGGTCTTGCCGGAGTCGCCAAGGCGGCACTGGCCCTGAGACGCCGGGTCGTACCGCCCAGCCGCTACGCCGAATCGCAGAACCCGGAACTGAACTTGGAAGCCGCGGGACTGCGGTTGCTGCGTGCCCCCCAGCGGCTCGCGGGCGACACCGTCGCCGCGGTCAGCAGCTTCGGTCTGGGCGGTACCAACGCCCATGCCCTCCTGCAATCCGCCCCCGCGACCCGCCGCCGCGGCAGCCGCCCCGCCCCCGGCGCGGATCGGGCTGTGGGCGTGTTCACCGTGTCGGCCGACTCGGCCGAAGGGCTGCGCCGCAACCTGGGCGAAATGGCCGACTGGGTCCAGCGCAGCGGCGAGCGGCCCGCCCGACTCGCGTGGACCAGCAACCGCGTCAAGGCCGGCCTGCGCCACCGATTCGCCGCCGCGGCTCCCGACCGCCACCGCCTTTCCGCGTCCCTGCGCGCTGCCGCGAACGGGGAGCGGCCCACGGGGCGGCGCTCGGCCCGCGGTCCCCGGGTGGGAATGCTGTTCTCCGGCCAAGGCGCGCAGTACCCGGGTATGGCGCACCGCCTCTACGAAACGTGCCCGCCCTACCGGGAGGCCCTCGACGAGGCGGACGCGCACCTGCACCCCCACCTGGGCCGATCCGTACGGGCCGCGCTGGCTGACGGCGGCGACGACGTACACCACACCACCCTCACCCAGCCCGCGCTGTTCGCCGTCGAATACGCCATGGCCGCCGCCCTCGTGCGCACCGGCATGCGACCGGCCTGGCTGATCGGCCACAGCATCGGCGAATACGCCGCCGCCTGCGTGGCCGAGGCGCTGAGCCTGCCCGACGCGTGCCGCCTCGTCGCCGCCCGCGCGCGCCTCATCGGCTCCCTGCCCGGCGGCGCCATGCTCAACGTCTCCGCCGGGCCCGACGTACTGGACGGTATCGCCGAGAACGACGCGCACGTCGACGTCGCCGCGGTCAACACCCCTCGCTCCGGCGTCCTCTCCGGCGACCCCGAAGCCCTGCGCGGTCACGCCGCAGACCTGGCCGCGGCGGGAATCGGACACCGGTGGCTGGAGGTCTCCCACGCCTTCCATTCCGCGCACACGGACCCGGTGCTGGAGGAGTTCGGCCGCATCGCCGACGAGGTCGTCCCCGCACGGCCGAGTATTCCGATCTACTCCACCCTGCTGGGACGCCGCCTGGACGAGGACAAACTCGACGGCGCCTACTGGCGCGACCAGATCCGCAGCACCGTGCGCTTCGCCGACGCAGCCGAGGCGGCGCTGGAAACCGATCCCACACACCTGGTGGAGGCGGGCCCCCGACCGGTTCTGACGGGCCTGTTTCGACGGATCCGGCCGGGCCTGGAAGCCGCACCGCTCAGCCCGTGTCCGGGACCGGGCAGCGACGGCACCGAGTTCGCCGAGGTCGTGGCCGCCCTCTACACCGACGGCGCCGCCGTCGCCCCCGAGGAGCTCGCCCCGCCGCGCGAGCGCCGGACGGTGCGGCTGCTCCCCTACGCGTTCGCCACCGACCGCCGCTTCCCCGTCGCCGACGACTACCGCCCCGCGTTCGACGGGCCCGTGCAGTCGACCGCAACCGCGCCGCGCCGGACCGGCCCCGGACCGGCGGAGCCGTCCCCGCCCGCCACGCCGAGCGTCCCCGAAACCGGTGCTCACGCGGGACCGGCACCGCGGGACGCCGAAATCGCCGAGCTGATGGCCGACGCGGGCGGCTACGCCGCCGACGGCATCGACCCGGACGCCCTGCTCTTCGAAGACCTGGGATTCGACTCCATCGTGCTGGCCCGCGTACTCGGCGAGGTCGAGCGGCGCTGGCCGCACCTGAGTCCGCTGCCGGTGGAGGACATCCTGGCCAACGCGGCCAGCCTGCGCACGCTGTCGGAGTACATGCAGGGCCGTCTCGACGGCCCCCGAACCGGCGCGGGGGACTGAGGTGGCCACGACCCGCCCGGCCAAAACCGCAACCCCGGCGGCCGCAGCCGCCCGGGCGGCACCGTCGCAGCACGCACCCCGACCGCGGCCGAACTCCGCGGCCTGCTCCTGCGCCCGGATTTCAGCACCCTCGACCATTGGAGAACCGAGACATGGCTGACGCGACTCCACACGCCGCCGCGATCGCCGGCACCGGGTCCTCGCTTCCGGGGAAACCGATCGACAACACCGCGCTGGGGGAGTTCCTCGGCGTCGCTCCGGAGTGGATCTCCCGGTTCGTCGGCACCGAGCAGCGCTACCTCGCCATGGACCTCACCACCGGCGAGGTGTTTCAGAGCCTGGCCGAGATGGCTGCAGACGCGGCGATGGAGGCACTGCAGGCGGCCGATACCGACCCCGGCGACCTGGACTTCATCGTGATGGGCACCGCCACGCCCGACGAGCTCATGCCCGCCACCGTCAACCACGTCGCCGACCGCCTCGCGGCCGAGCACATCCCCACCTACCAGGTCCAGTCGGGCTGTGCGGGAGCCGTCCAGGCGCTGAGCCTGGCCGAGCGCCTGCTGACGCTGCCCGAACACACCAACGGCCTGGTGATCGGAGCCGACACCTGCGTCAAGCACTGCGTCACCGGCCGTTCCCCCGGCGAGATCGGCTCCTCGGAACTGGTCAACTACATGCTCTTCGGCGACGGCGCCGGCGCTGCAGTGCTCACCTCCGCCCCCCGACCGGGCGACCTGCGGATGCGCGCGATCCTCAACCGGTTCACCGGGGCGGGCAAACCGCCCGGCCAGACGGTGCGCTGGTTCGGCCAGGCCGACCGCGACTCCGGTGAGCCCGCGTTCTCCGAGGACTACAAAGCCATCGAAGAGCGCGTCCCCGAGATGGCCGCCGAGATCCTGTGGCAGCTTCTGGACTCCACCGGTTGGCGCGCCGAGGACGTCGGCCACCTGCTGCCGCCGCAGCTGTCGGGAAGCATGACGCCCCGCATCACCCGGCGCCTGGCCCTGCCTGCGGCACGCGAGGTCAGCTGCGTCGCACAGACGGGAAACAACGCCAACGCCCTGCCCTTCCTCCAACTGGACGACATGCTGCGCCGGGAGGAGCCCGTCGGCACCGTCGTGGGAATCGCGGTGGAGTCGAGCAAGTGGCTCAAAGCCGGATTCGCGCTGGAACGCGAGGAGTGATCCCCGTGGCCGACACCGCGATCGGAACCGCCGACACCGCCAGCGCGGCCGGACCCGCCGAGCGGCTGCGCGAGCTGCACCGCGCAGGAGACCTGGCGCGCTCGTTCGCAACCGCGACCGACCTGGTGCGCCGCATCCCCGTGAGCGAGCTGGACGGAGTGGCCCAGCTCTTCGCCCGGATCGACGCCGACGACGTGGCCGAGCACCACCCCGACACCCCTGCCGTGTCCGTCGACGTGTGCGCCAACGGCACCGTGGCGGCGCTGCCGCCGCTGCTGGCCGCCCACCTCGCCCGCTCCGGAACGGCGATGCGGGCCCGCTCGATCCCCTACACCCGCGACTACTCCCGCCTGGCGTGGTCGCAACCGCCCGACGGGGCCGGCCCGAGCGCCCGGCTGCGCCTGCTGCTGCTCGACGCTCACGCCGTAGCCGAAGAACTGGCCGCGCCCTGGAGTGTCGCCGACGTCGAGGCCGCCCTCGGCGACCTGCTCGGACGCATCCGGGACCTGGCGGCCCGCCAGCGCGAAGCCCCCGGCTCCACGCTGGTTCTGAACACGCTGCCGTTGCCCGCGCGCCTGGCCGACCAGCTCGTCGACATCCGTTCCCGAACCCGCCTCGGCATCGCCTGGCGCGAGTTCAACACCGAACTGCTGCGCCTGGCCGAAGCAGGGCCCGCCACCGTCGTCGTCGACACCGACCCCATCCTCGCCGAGACCGGACCGCTGCACGACGACCGGCTCGCCTGCTACGCCCAGGTGCGCCTGGGAACCGGGTTCCTGTCCGCCTACGCGGGTGAGGTCGCCGCCACCGTGCGCGCGCTGAGCGGGTGCGCCAAGAAGGCCCTCGCGCTGGACCTGGACGGAACGCTCTGGGGCGGGGTGCTCGGCGAGGACGGCCCCGAAGGCATCGAAGCGGCCGGCGGGTCGCGGGGCGTCGCTTTCCAGGAGTTTCAGCAGGTCCTGGCCCAGATTTCCGCCCAGGGCGTTCTGCTGACCGTGTGCAGTCGCAACGAGTCAGGGCCCGTCGAACAGGTTCTGGCCGAGCACCCCGAGATGGTGCTGCGGCGCGAAGACTTCGTGGCCGTAGCAGCCAACCGCCGCCCCAAGCCCGAAAACGTCACCGAGATCGCCCGCGTGCTGGGCCTGGGCCGCGACGCCTTCGTGTTCGTCGACGACACCGCCACCGAGATCGGCGCGATGCGCGACCTGCTACCCGACGTCGAGGTGGTGGACGTCGGCGGCGACCCGGCGACGCACCCGCGGCGGCTCCTGGAAGGAGCCTGGTTCCGCACTCTGGAGACGACCGACGACGACCGAGCGCGCCGGGAACGCTACCGCAGCGAATCCCGCCGCGCGGAGCTGCGCCGGTCGACCGGATCCACCGACGACTACCTGCGCCACCTCGGCGTCCAGGTCGAGTTGGTGCGCCCCGCCGACGAAGCGGTGCCGCGCCTGGCCCAGCTCACCCAGCGCACCAACCAGTTCAACCTCACCACCGAGCGGCTCGGCGACGCCGAAGTCCGCGACCGCATCGCCGATCCCGCCCAACTGGTCGCGGCCGTGCGCTCCCGCGACCGCTTCGGCGAGCACGGTGTGGTCGGCGCCGTCTTCGCCCGCGTCGAGGGCGAACGCCTCACCGTCGACAACATGCTGCTGAGCTGCCGGGTGTTCGACCGCGGCATCGAAACGGCATGCCTGCGGCATCTGCTCGTTCACGCCCGCGAACACGGATGCGCCGAGGTCGCCGGACGCTACCGACCCAGCGGCCGCAACGGGCGCTTCGCGTCTTTCTACACCGACCACGGCTTCACCGCCCGGGAGGACCTCGCCGCCCCGGACAGCGCCGACGGCGCTCCCGCCACCCGGACCTTCCTGCACCGCCTGCGCGGAACCGACGGCGGCGCCCCGGATCCCCTGCCGGACCACCCCGACCACATCCGGCTGACCATGTCCCTCGCGAAAGGCACAGCACCGTGAACTCCCGCGACGATCTGCTCCGGCTCATCGACACCGAACTGGCGCTCGCCCTGGCGCCAGAGCACCTCGACGTCGAGTTCGACCGCCTCGACGGCTGGGACTCGGTCCACCTGGTACGGCTCATCGCCGCGGTGGAGCGCGAGACCGGCCGGGCGCTCGACGTCTCCGCTGCCCTGCAGGCCCGCACCCTCGCCGACTTCTTCGACCTGGCGGCCGGCGACGGCCGCGCCGCCTGAGATGGCGCTTCCCGCCCGGGCCCGCGTGGGGCCCCTCGACCCGCAGCGGCGCCATACCCTGCACTTCCTGTCGTTCGCCCGCCAGGCCTGCCCCGTCCACATCGACACCGAGGTCGACATGCGCGCCGTGCTGGACCACCGCGACAGAGCTCCGGTCCGGACCTCCGTGGTCAGCTACGTCATGCTCGCCGGAGCACGCGCCCTGGCGCGCCACCCCGAGGCCAACGCCGCCGTCGTCGGGCGGCTGCGCCCCCGCGTCGCCCGCTACCCCACCGTCGACGTCAAGCTCGCCCTGGACAAACGCCTGGACGGCACCCGCGTGGTGATCACCGCCCCCGTCCGCGACGTCGGTAGCCAACGGCTGCCCGAACTTCAGCGGACCGTGGACCGGTTGCGCGACACCGACGCCGCCGACCTGCCCGAAGCCGGGGCAGCGCGCGCGCTCATGCGCGCGCCCTTCGCCCTCGGCGCGCTCGGTTTCCGCCTGGCGCTGTCCCGGCTACGAGCCCGGCCCCGCTTCATGGGCACACTCGCCGTCTCCAGCCTGGGCCACCGCCCGGTCGACGGGTTCCACTCCTACGGCGGCACCGCGGTGACCCTGGGTGTGGGACGCGTCCGCGACCTGCCGCGCGCCGAGGACGGCGCCGTGGCGATCGTGCCGACCATGCGCCTGAGCCTCACCTTCGACCACCGCGTGATCGACGGAGCGGTAGCCGCCGACGTCCTCGCCGATATCACACACACTCTGGAGGACTGTCGTGACCTGGTATGAAACCGACTCTGCGGGTGCCGACCCGGCTGAGGCGCCCGCACCCGACCCGCGCGTGGCCCAACTGCGGGACTTCGCCCTGCTGCACGCCCGAGCCCAGGGCATCTCCCGTCGGGAGTGTCGCCGCGTCTGGGCCCGGGCCACCACCGAATCCGACTGGGTGGCGTCCTGGAGCGATCGCGCACGCGCGCTGCGACGGCGCGGCGACCCGCTGGGCGCCTGCCGCCGATTCGGCATGGCCCGATTCCCCTACGTCGACGGGCCCCAGCGCGCCCACGCCCTTGCCGAGTGCGTCTCCTCCTTCGACGACTGGCGCACGCGCCAGGGCATCGAACGCCTGGAGATCACCCACGCCGGCCGCAGCTTCGCTTGCTGGACCGGCGGCCTGTCCGGCCGGCGCCCCCTCGTCGTCGTCCTCGGCGGGATCGTCAGTATCAAGGAGCAGTGGGGCCAGTTCATCCCGGCGGCGCGACGCTTGGGCTACGCGGTGGCCGCGGTGGAGATGCCCGGTGTCGGAGAGAACCCTCTGGACTACGGTCCCGGCAGCGAATCCGTGCTCACCGCCGTCCTCGACGCCGCCGCAGAGCGCATGAGCGTGCGCGGCGCCCATGTCGTCGGCATGAGCTTCGGCGGCCACCTCGCGCTGCGCTGCGCCCGTTTCGACGACCGCGTGCGCGGTCTGGTCACCGTCGGCGCGCCCGTGCGGGCCCCGTTCGCCGACCCCGACCACTGGCGCACCCTGCCCGAGATCACCACCCGGACCCTCGGCCACCTCTGCGGCGGCGGAGACCTCCCCGCCCGCCTGGCGCCCATGGCGCTGGACCCCGACCAGCTCGCGCGCACCGACCTGCCCGTGCACTATCTGGAAAGCCTGCGCGACGAGATCATCCCGCGCTCCGACGTCGATCTCGTCCACCGGTACGCACCCCGTCGGCGCGTCGTCAGCAGCGACGACGTCCACGGCTCCCCGAACTCCGTAGCCCGCACCCGCACGTGGATGTTCGGATCACTGCTGGCCCTGCGCGGAGCGCGGGGGCGGGCCGCGATCCTGCACACCCTGTCGGGCCTGCCCGTACGCCGCGGCACTCCGCACACGCGCTGGAACGGGGGGACGGGACGATGAGACCGGCCCCCGCCGACACCGCGCCGGCCGCCGCGGCCCCGCGCACTGGCGCCTATCTCGGGCGCGACGCCCGCGGCGACGGGCTCCGGGTGATCTGCTTCCACCACGCCGGCGGCGGCGCTTCGGGGTTTCGCTCATGGCGCGGCGCCTTCGGCCCCGACGTCGGCGTCTGGCCCGTCCAGTTGCCGGGACGGGAGAGCAGGCGCAGCGAGCGGCCCTTCACCGACATCGACGCCCTGGTCACCGACATCGACCGCGAGCTGGACACGGCGCTTTCCGAGCCGCACCTGCTTTTCGGGCACAGCATGGGGGCTCTGGTGGCCTACCGGCTCGCGCTGCGCCGCCTGCACCGCGGTGCCCGTCCGGCTCTGGGACTGGCGGCGGCCTGCTACCCGGCGCCGACCGCGCCGGGCGGCATCGGCACCTGGGCGGGCGCCGACGACGCGGCGCTGACCGACCTGCTCGCCGGCGCGGGCGGCATCCCCGCCGAGCTGCTCGCCCACCGGTCGCTGCTGAGCGCTTTGCTGGAGGTGCTACGCGCCGACCTGCGCGTGTGCGCGACCCACCGTCCCGACGACGCCGCGGCCCTGGACATCCCCGTGCACGTATTCGGCGGGCGCGACGACGTACTCGTGACCGGCGAGGCCCTGTCGGAGTGGAGGCGCTGTACCGCCGGCCCCTTCTCCCTGCGCATGCTCGACGGCGGCCACTTCTTCCCGACCGGTGCGCCCCGGGAGCTGCTCGCCGCGCTGTCGGCGGTGGTCGCCCGGGCGCGTTCGCGCTCCTGAAACCGCGTTCCGCGGCGCCCCGGAGTGGGGGCGCCGCGGAACGCGGTCACCAGGTGACCGGAAGTTCCCGCAGGCTGTGCACCATCATCCCGCTGGTCATCTCCAGGTCCTCCGCTTCGGCGTCCAGAGCCAGGTTGGGAAAGCGGCGGAACAAGGTACTCAGCGAGATCTGCAACTCGGCTCGTGCCAGCGCGGCGCCGATGCAGTAGTGCACGCCGTGGCCGAAGGCCATGTGCTGCTTGTCGGCGCGGTCGATGTCGAAGGTGTGGGGCGAGTCGAAGTGGCGGTGGTCGTGGTTGGCCCCGGGGACCGAAGCCACCACGGCCGCATTCTCGGGGATCACGGTTCCGGCGATCTCGACCTCCTCCAGAGTCACCCGCAGCGGCCCGCCGTCGCCGATCGGATTGACCCGCAGGATCTCCTCGACGATGTCGTCGATGCGCTCGGGGGATTCCTGCAGCGTCCGCAGGGCCTCGGGGTGCCGCAGCAGGCTCAAAGCGCCGCTGCCGATGACGGTGGCCGTCGTCTCGTGCCCGGCGACCAGCAGAGTCATCCCCATCATCATCAGCTCGTGTTCGGAGAGCCGCTCCTCCTCCTCGGCGCGTACCAGCGCGCTGAGCAGGTCATCGCCGGTTCCGTCGGTGCGCTTTGCCGCGATCAGCTCCTGGAAGTAGCCGGCCAGGCTGGCCATGTCGTGCAGCGCCTCGTCCTCGGTATGGGACGTGAGCGAGACGATCCCTTCCGACCACGCCTGGAACTTGTCGTGGTCGGAGAAGGGAACGCCCAGGAGTTCGCAGATGACCCGAACCGGCAGGGGGAACGCCAGCGCACGGATCAGATCGGCGGGTCGACCTCCCCGCTCCATCCCGTCCAGCAGCTCGTCGGTGATGCGTTGGATACGGGGGCGCAGCCCGTTGATGCGCCGGGCGGTGAATTCCTTGGCCACCAGTCGGCGCAGGCGGGTGTGCTCGGGGGGATCCATGGTGAACAGTCCGCCGCTGACCGGCCGGGCCGAGGTCAGCCGCGGCGCGTCGGGGTCGGCGGTGGCGGCGCGGCTGAACCGCTGGTCGGCTAGCAGGGCGTAGGCGTCGTCGAACCGGCTGACCACCCAGCCCTCGTCCCCGCTGGGGAAGTCCACGCGGGCCACCGGCTCGTTCTCGCGCAGGTGCCGGTAGAGCGGCGGGATCTCGGTGACCGAGTACCGCGTGAACGGGTAGGGATGGCGCTTGTGCTCGTGTTCCATGGAGCCCTCCGGATCAGGCGTGGACGGATCGGTGCGTGTTCTGGCGCTGGATGCGGAAGTAGATCCGGCGGAAGACGGCGTTGCGCAGGGCGGTTACGCGTTCGGCCGTGCGGTACACGCGCTGCCGCAGCAGCACCGCGGCGGGATTGCCCAGCGTGAACGCCTTCTCTTGGCGCAGTTGGAGTGAGCGGGTGGTGCGCACCTCGGATTCGCGGCTCCGCTGGAAGGCCTCCGCGGCGCGGTCCGCCGCCTGCGGGGCGTCGGATTCGCGGAGGGCGGAGGCGAGCCGGGGGGCGAGGTCGACCGCGTCGACGATCGCGTGGTTGACCCCCTGGCCGAGGATCGGTGAGAAGGTGTGCGCCGCGTCGCCGACGACAGCGAACCCGGGGCGCTGCCACCTGGGCACGACGGTGGTGAAGATGTCCAGCACGCTGGTTGCCGACCACGAGGTGATTTCGGAGCGCACGATCGGGTTCAGCTCGGGTGCGAGCTCGTCGAGCCGTTCGTGCAGCTCGCCGATCCCGCCGCGGCGGATCTTCTTCAACCCGCCCTTGGGAATGTTGAAGCCGACCCGGACCTTGTCCGGATACGTCGGCAGGAACACGCCGTTGCGGTCGTCGCGCAACCGGATCCGGTAGGTACTGTGCTCCCACTCGTCGGGGACGGGGGTCTTCAGCCAGACCACGTCGCGTTGTTGGGGAGTCGTCGTGCAGTCGAGGCCGGCCATGGTGCGCAGCCTGCTGTAGCGCCCGTCGGCGGCCACGGTCAGCGTCGCGTCCACCTCCACCTCGGAATCGGGACCGGTGGCGCGGACGCCGCTGACACGGTCGCCGCTGTACCGCAGGTCGTTCACCCGCGTACGCGGCAAGAACGTGAAGGACGCGTATTGGTGTGCCTCGCCGAGCATCGTCTCCAGCAGATTGTGCTGGGGGATCTCCAGCGGATAGCGCTGGGGATAGTCGAAGTCGCCGAAGTCGACATTGAGGACTCGGCGCCCGCCGTCGTCGATCTCCATGCGGCGCACCTGCAGGTATCCGCGTTCCCGCGCCGCTTCGAGCACCCCCATCTCACGCAGCAGGTATCCGCAATCCGGTGAGATCGTCTCGCCGCGGAACGAACGGTTGAAGTGCCCGCTCTGCTCGACGGCGACCACGCTTATTCCGCTGCGCGCGAGCAGCAGGGCGAGCGAAAGCCCACCCGGACCTCCTCCCACCACGCACACCTGAGTCGACACCGTCATCGTCATACGGATCGGGCCCCTTCGCAGCGAATATCTGGTACCCGATGCTAGGAAGGGCGCCTTGCGACCTCCTTGGCCCGATCCTGGTGCCCGCCTTGGGGCGACCTTGCGGCCCGGCCGCCGCGTATACCGACCGCGGCCGGCGCCGTTTCCGTGTTCCGGGACCCGCTACCGCTCCCCGGAAAGGATCGTCTTCTGCATGCTCTGCAGAAGCTGCCCGGGGTCCAGCCCCAATTCATCCCGCAGCAACGATTGTGTGCGATGGTATACGTCCAGTGCCTCGACTTGGCGCTCGGCCTTGTACAGCGCGACCATGAGCTGGTACTGGAACGTCTCGTGGAAAGGGTGCTCTTCGGACAGGGCGCGGAGCTCGCCGATGATCTTGCTGTAGCGTCCCAGTCGTATCTCCGCCTCGTTGCGGAGTTCGATCAGCGACAGGCGCGTCTCGCGGATCCGGTTCTCCATTCCGCAGAGGATGGGGCCGCGCGGTGCGTCTGAGAAGGCCTCTTCGCGCCAGGCGGCCAGTGCGGCGTCGAACGTTCGAAGGGCCTCGCTGTAGTTTCCGCCCTCGAAGTCGGCGGTGCCGGACCGGTGCATCCGCAGGAACTCGTGGAAATCAATGCTCTGGTGGTCGGTCTTCAGCAGGTAGCCGGGGTGCCGGGTCTCCAGGGGAATGTCCGACCCCGACAGCCGCGACAATTCCTTCCGCAGTTGGGATACGTAGACGTAGAGAGAGGCGTGTGCGCTTTTGGGTGGGTCTTCCCCCCACAGTTCGGTGACGAGTTGGTCGGTGCTCACCGCTCTTCCCGGCCGGGAGAGAAGCGTCGCCAGCAGCGTCTTGATCTTGGCGGCCGAGGGAGTGTATGTTCGTCCGTCCGCCTCGACCTGAACGTTCCCCAGTATCTTGAACCGCACTAAGCGCTCCCGTCGGGATTGTGGCTTCCTGTGCTCAGTAGCGCCCGCGCGAAGTTTCCACTGCGGACGACCCGGAATGATCTCGTGAAGCGGAAGTTAAATCTATATTGCGGAATGGCGAAACCCTTGTCCGGTAGCTTTGTGTGCGGAACAGAGTTGCACTGACACGAAGCGTGAGGAGGTATTGCTCAACTTGAGGATATTATTCGGACGGCCCCAAGACAAACCCGAACAAGGTTCTGGAAAAACGGGCGTTCGAGGCTTCGTCCAGTGTGGTCCGGTGCTGACATGAACTCAGCCGAGAGTTTCAGGGAGAGCGAATGGAAAATGAAAAGCATTCACGTCCTCCGGCCGCGTCCGCGCCCTCGAATCGGGGGGTGGCCGCGGCGCGCGTGCTGATGGCGCTGGCGAGCGCGAGCGCCCTGGCGGCAGCGGCGGCGGGACTGCCGACCGTGCTGGACGCGGGGCCCGACCGGGTGATGGCCGAGACCTGGCGCTTTTACGGCTTCGGCGTCTTCGCCGCACTGTTCGCCCTGCTGGCGTGGCGCCCGCTGCGCTACCGGTGGGTCTGGGAGATCGTGATCGCCAACAAAGCCCTGCTGGCGGTGACCGCTGCCGCGTTCGCCGCCGGAGCGCTCGGTCCGGACGGGGTCGCCGGGGCGGGCGCCGCCGCCACCGCCGACAGCGTCCTGGCCGCCGTGACCCTGGCCGCCTACCTGCTGTGCCGCGGCTGGCGGGCCGGTCCCCGCGGCGCGGATGCGGGCGGCGCTCCGCCGGCGCCCTGACACCGGCCGCGGCCGCCGAGAAGCGTCGCGCCCGTCGTCGTCCGAGCGCAGCCGGTGCGGCCGGGAGTGGCGCGCGGCACGGGCGCGGGGCCGCGCGCTACCATCGCTGCGGGCTGCGGGGCCCGCGCGGCCCCCGCAGCCCGCAGCCGCCGCCGACCAGCCTGGTGCCATGACCTCTGACTCAACCGACGCCCCTTGGCGCGGGATCGCCCGCCACGCCGACCGCCGCTCCGAGGTCGGCCCCGTCGAGCTGTTCTTCGACCTCGTCTACGTCTTCGCCATCATCCAGCTCTCCCACGTGCTCGTGGACCACCTGAGCTGGCAGGGATTCGCCGAGACCGCCGTCGTATTCGCCGCCGTGTGGTGGGGCTGGAACTACACCGCCTGGGCGATGAACTGGCTCAACCCCTCCAACACCCGCGTCCAGCTGCTCAACGCCGTCCTCATGCTGGCCGCGCTGGGCATGGCCGTGTCCATCCCCGACGCGTTCGGCGGCTCCGGGCTGCTGTTCGCCGGCTGCTTCGTCTTCATGGGGATCCTGCGTCCGGTCTTCATGATCGCGGGGTTCAAGGGGCAGCGGCTGGCGTCGAACTACACCGCCCTGCTGTCCTTCTCCGCCCTGGCCGGCGTCGCCTGGATCGCCGGTGCCCTGCTGCCGCCCGAGCTGCGCCTGTGGGTATGGCTGCTGGCGGTCGTCATCGACTACGCGGGGCCGCTCGTGGACTTCCGCATCCCCGGTGTGGTCAGTGCGCCGATGGAGCGCTGGGACACCGACCCCGACCACCTCGCCGAGCGCAACCGGCTGGTGTTCATCATCGCCTTGGGCGAGTCGATCCTGATGATGGGCGGGGCCCTGGCCGACCAGGGGGTGCTGGAAGCGGGCAACCTCATCGGCCTGGTGCTGGGCTTCGCCGGGCTGACCGTGCTGTGGTGGAACTACTTCGCGCTGGCCGGCCACGAAGTCACCGGGCGCCACGGCGGCACGGGAGCGCTGCGCTTCGCCTTCGCCTACGCGCACGCCCTGATGGTCCTCGGCGCCATCGTGCTCGCCGTCTCCATGGAACTGCGGCTCACCCACGACCACCTCACACCGGGCCTGGTGCTCGTGGCGGTCGGCGGACCCCTGATCTACCTCGCCGGAAACCTGCTGTTCCTGCGTTCGCGCTTCGGCCGGATGGCCCGTTCCCGCTTCGTGGCCGCGGCCCTGCTGGTGGTCGTCGGCGCCGCGGGGGTCGCCTTCCACGAGCACCTGCCCGTCACCGCGGTCACCCTGCCGGTACTGCTCGTCATGGCCTCCCTGGCCGTGCTCACGGCGCGTTCCCGCGCGGCGGGCGGCGGCACGCCCGCGCCGCACTGAAGTTCCGGTGCGCCCCGCAGGCTCCCGGCGGCGCGGGAACCGCCCCCTCGCCCCGGTTCACGCCGAGCGGCCGCCGGCCGCCTCCAGCAGGCGGGTGACCGTGTTCCAGTTGCGCACGGTCGCCGGGGCGGGCGCGTGCCGCTCCAGCAGCGGGGTGAGCCGGGCGCGGCCCAACCCGTGGGGAAGGTACAGGTAAAGCTCCCGTTCGCCCGGGACCAGCTCCTCGGGGGCGTAGCGGGAGGGGTCCAGGGCCGCGAGGCGATCGCGGTCGACGGGGGCGCTGAGGAAGGCCACCGCGCACTTGGCCGGGTCGCGCACCGCGAACGGGAGGGCGTCCACGACCCGTTGCAGGTCGGCGGCGGTGCGCACCACCACCGCGGCCGACACTCCCAGCTCCCGGCGGAGCGCGTCCTCGATCGCGCTGCCGATCTCCGCGGGGCCGGCCCCGCGGGCCGTGAACGCGGCGTTGCCGCTCTGCAGCAGCGCCGCCGCGTCGGTGTAGCCCAGGCCGTTCAGCAGCGAGCGCAGGTCGGCCATCCGGACCGTGTTGCGCCCGCCCACGTCGATCCCCCGCAGCAGAGCGATGTAGCCGGTCATGGGGCCTTCCTCTCCGGGGCCGCTGCGCGCCGCCGGTGGGCGGGGCCGCGCAGCGGCAGCTTGGCGGGCGGGGGAGACGCGGCCGGGCCGGCGGCGCGCGGGATCCGTTCAGTGCGCCCGCCGCAGGGCACGTGTGCGGCACGGTGCCGGGAGGCCGGCCCGCGGCAGGTCGGTGCGGCGGCCGACCACGGGCGGAGACCGGGGTCCGGGCGCCCCGGACCGGAACACGAATTTAAGAGATCTACGATGTAAAGGTGCACGTATCGTACTGCACATTCCGTGCCCCCTCACGCACCCGCCTGCACCAGCGCCTGCTCGACGTCGGCCCACAGGTCCGCCGCGTCCTCCACACCCACCGAGATCCGCACAGTGGCACCGCCGATCCCGGCTGCCGCCAGCTCCGCGGCGCCGAGCGCGGCGTGGGATGTGCTCGCCGGGTGCAGCGCAAGACTGCGCACGTCGCCGAGCGAGGGGCCCAGGGCCACCAGCCGCAGCGCTTCGGCGAACCGGCGGCCGGACTCCCGTCCGCCGGCCGGCTCCACCGCGACGATCCCGCCGGCGCCGTCCAGCAGCCGCCCGGCGGTCCCGCGGTCGGGGTGGTCGTCCAGGCCGGGATAATGCACCCGCTCGACCCCGGGGTGCGCCGCCAACCGTGTGGCCAGATCCAGCGCATTGGCGCAGTGGCGCTCCATCCGCAGCGCCAGTGTCTGCAGCCCGCGCAGCGTCAGCCAGGCCGCGAACGGGTCGGCGCAGGCGCCCAGGTTCACGGCGCGGCTCCACAGGCCCTCGTGCTGATCGGCCCGGGCCGATACGGCGATCCCGCCGACCGCGTCCCCGTGTCCGCTGAGGTACTTGCTGGTCGAGTGCACGACGACGTCGGCACCGTGCTCGATCGGTCGGCACAGCAGGGGAGTCGCGAAGGTGTTGTCCACGACGGTGGCCGCGCCGCGCGCCGCCGCCTCGGCGCTCAGCGCGGGGAGGTCGCACACGCGGGTGGTCGGGTTGGCGATCGTCTCCAGCAGCAGCACCCGGGTTTCGGGGCGCATCGCCGCGCGCGCCTCCGCGGCGGTGTCGGTCTCCAACCGGGTCACCGCTACGCCCCACTTGGCCGCCAGTTCCTCCAGCAGCGCGTGGGTGCCGCCGTACAGGCAGCTCTGCGCGACGACGTGGTCGCCCGAACCCAGCTTCTCCAGCAGGACGGCGCTGATCGCGCCCATCCCCGAGGAGAACGCCGTGGCCGCGGCGCCGCCCTCCAGGCCGGCGACGGCCTCTTCGAGCGTGCGCACGGTGGGATTGCCGTACCGACCGTAGAAGAAGTCGCCCCGCTGGTCGCCGAAGGCGGCCGCCAACCGCTCGGCACTGTCGAAGCGGAACTGGTGGCCCTGGTAGAGCGGGGCCGTCGTCGGGCGGCTCCCTCCGGGATCGGCGCCAGCGGTGTGCACGGTGCGTGTGGCGAAGTGTGCGCTCATGGCCGCCAGTCTGTTCGGCGGCCGATTGCGCCGACAGAGCCAATCGCGCCATATTGGTCCGCCTATGGAACCAATCGAGGACCTTCCGGGGACGCTGGGCGCTTGGTCGGCCGGACGCGGGCCCCTCTACCTGCTGCTGGCCGCCCGCTTCCGCCAGGTGATCGACGACGGGCTGCTGCCGTCCGGGACCCGGTTGCCGCCCGACCGGGCGCTGGCCGCGGCGCTCTCGGTGGGCCGCGGAACCGTGGTGGCCGCCTACGACCTGCTGCGCGAGGAGGGCCGTATCGTGCGGCGCCAGGGAAGCGGCACCCGCGTGGCCGCCACCGCCGCGAGCCGGCAGCCGGGCGCGGACGCCTCCACCACCCCGATGTTCCTGCACCTGCTCGACCCGCCCGACGGCCTCCTCCTGCTCAGCTGCGCGGCCCCGGACGACCCTCCGCCCGAGGTCGCCGAGGCCTACGGCCGCATCGGCCTGACGGCCCGCGACCTGGGCTACCATCCGGCAGGCCATCCGGTGCTGCGCGCGGCCCTGGCCGACCGCTACAGCGCCCGCGGGCGCCCCACCGCCCCCGAGCAGATCCTGGTCACCACCGGCGCCCAGCAGGCGCTGTCGCTGCTCACGCAGCTCCTGGTCGCTCCGGGCGACTCCGTCCTCGTCGAGGCGCCCACCTATCCCGGCGCGCTGGATGTGCTGCGCCAGGCGGGAGCGGTCCTGCGCCCCGTCGCGACCGGACCCGACGGCATCGACGTCCGGGCCGCCGCCGCGGTCATGGACCGCCACCGGCCCGCGATGGCCTATGTGATCTCCGAGTACCACAACCCGACCGGAGCGGTGCTGCCGGCGCCGCAGGCGCGCCGCCTGGCCGCGGCCGCCGCCGAATCCGGAGTCCGGCTCGTCGACGACGCGGTGCTGGGCGGGCTGGGCTTCGACGGTTCCGGCTCCGGCCCCGGGCTGCAGGCCCCGATCACCGTCGACTCGCTGAGCAAAGCCGTATGGGGCGGCCTGCGTGTCGGCTGGCTGCGCGGGCCCGCATCGCTCGTCCGCCGCCTCTCCCGGCTCAAGGCCATCCACGACCTGGGCACCGACGTCCCCGCCCAGCTCGCCGCGGCCGATCTGCTGAGGGGGTTCGACACGCTGCTGCGGCGCCGCTGCGCCGGGCTGCGGGAGCGCCACGACCACCTGCGCGCCGAACTCGCCGCCCGGCTGCCGTCCTGGCACTGCCCCGCGGTCCCCGGCGGCCAGACGCTGTGGGTGCGCCTGCCCCGCGGCGACGGCGGCTCCTTCGCCCAGACCGCCGCGCGCCACGGCGTGGCGGTGCTGCCCGGCGGCGTGCTCGACACGACCGGCGCAAGCGCCGCGTACCTGCGTATCCCGTTCCTGCTCGACCCTCCGGTGCTGACCGAGGCGGTGCGCCGCCTCGCCGCGGCCTGGCGCGCCTACGACCGTTCGGGTGCCGCGGGCCGGCCGGGGCCGACCGCGCTGGGGGCGGCCGTGGTGTGAGCGGCCTGCGGCGGCTCCGGTGCCTTGTCACCGGGCGGCGCTAGCGTGAGGATTGTCGATATCACCGGCGCAGACACCGCGCAGGGCCCGCACGCTGCCCGCGGTGGCCGGCGCCTTCGGGCCCACAGAGGTGACACTATGAGCGATCTCGCCGCCGCACCCCAGCAGCCGCCCGCCGCCGGCGCCGCCGCGGATGCCGATACCGAGTACCGGATCGAGGCCTACCGCACCGAGCTCACGGGCTACTGCTACCGGATGCTGGGGTCGGCCTTCGAAGCCGACGACGCCGTCCAGGAGGCCATGGTGCGCGCCTGGCGCAGCATCGACCGGTTCGAGGGGCGTTCCTCGCTGCGGTCGTGGCTCTACCGCATCGCCACCAACACCTGCCTGGACATCCTCAAGGGCCGCTCGCGGCGCGCCCGGCCGGTGGACATGGGCCCGTCCCAGGGCACCGACGCCGTGCTCGGGCCCGCCTACGCCGACACCGCCTGGGTGGAGCCCTTCCCCGACAGCCGGGCCCTGCCCGCGCTGGAGGACCCCGCCGAGCAGGCCGCGCTGCGCGACACCGTGCGGTTGGCGTTCGTGGCCGCCCTGCAGCACTTGGCTCCCCGGCAGCGGGCTGTGCTGATCCTGCGCGAGGTGCTGGGCTGGCACGCCAAAGAGGTCGCCGACCTGCTCGACACCACCGTCGCCTCGGTCAACAGCGCTCTGCAGCGCGCCCGCGCCACCATGGCCGCGGTCGGCGACACGTCGGCCACCGACCCGCTGCTGCCCGGTGACAGCGTCCAGCGCGACCTGCTGGACCGCTATGTCGCGGCCTTCGAGAGCTACGACATGGCGGAGCTGGCGTCGCTGCTGCGCGAGGACGCCGCGATGTCCATGCCTCCGTACGCGCTGTGGCTGCAGGGGACCGAGGCGATCGCCGCCTGGATGACCGGACCCGGCCACGGGTGCCGCGGCTCCCTGCTCGTGCCCGCCGCCGCCTGCGGCGCGGCGGCCTTCGGGCAGTACCGCCCCAGCGGGCCCGGCGGCTCCTTCGAACCCTGGGCGCTGCAGGTCGTGGAGACCTCCGGCGACAGCATCGCGGCCATCACCAACTACCTCGACACCGCGCGGATGTTCCCGCTGTTCGGGCTGGGCGACCACCCGGGCCCCGCACGGGCGCCGGCCCGGGGCTGATGCGGACCGGTCCGGCGGCGTGCAGCGGGTCAGCCGCGGGCCCGCGCCGCCGCGCCTGTGACGCGGGACACTCCCCATGCGGCCGTGGCGGGTGTTAGTGTGGATGCAGGGTTGCAGCAGTCTTGATTTCGCATGATCCACGTTTGATCGCCCAGCGGAGTTTTTGACCGGCGGGCGTTTTTCATTCCAGAGAAAGGTTCGCAGCACCCGCAGACGCCGCAGAGTGCGGGTCTGAATCGATCTCGGGAATGGAGAGATCCGTCATGGCTCAGGGAACCGTCAAGTGGTTCAACAGCGAAAAGGGCTTCGGCTTCATCCAGCAGGACGCCGGCGGCCCGGACGTGTTCGTCCACTACAGCAACATCGCGGGCTCCGGCTTCCGCAACCTTGAGGAGAACCAGCGCGTCGAGTTCGACGTCACGCAGAGCCCCAAGGGCCCGCAGGCCGAGAACGTCCAGGGCGTCTAAGACCCCTGGCCGTCGAGCACGCGGGCGGGGCCGCACCGGAGACCGGTGCGGCCCCGCTTTTCCTGTGTCCGGGTCCGCCTGCCGTACGTGTCGAGCGCCGTGGCGCGGCAGAGAGTAGGACGGGCCGGTTGTGGTTAGCATCCCCGGTATGACCCCGAGCCTTGAGCTGCACACCGAGCGGTTGACCATCCGGGACTGGACCGTCGACGACGCCGAGGCCGCCCTGCGGATCTACGGTGCCGAGGAGGTCGCGCGCTGGCTGACGCCGGATATGCGCACCGTCCGCGACACCGCGGCGATGCGGTCGGTGCTGCACGCCTGGGTGGAGGCCCAGCCCAACTTCATCCCGCCCGCCGGGCGCTGGGCCGTCGTGCACCGGGACAGCGGCGACCTGATCGGCGGGTTGTCGCTGCGCCTGCTGCCTCCGTTCGAGGAGGACTTCGAACTGAACTGGCAGTTGCGCCCCGACGCCTGGGGCAACGGCTACGCCACCGAAGCCGGCGCCGCCATCGCCGGCCGGGCCTTCCAGGAGGGCGTCGAGGAGCTGTTCGCCGTCGCCCGCCCCCGCAACACCCGCGCTGTCGCGACCGCGCGGCGCTTGGGCATGGAATGGGTCGGCGAAACCGAGAAGTACTACAACACGCGCCTGCAGGTCTTCCGGATCCGCCCGTCCGACGCCCCCGTCCGGACGCGCTGAGGCGCACCGCACCGCGGGCCCCGGCGCCCGCCCGATCCACCGGAGTCCGCGTGGCCGTCCCCGAACGCGATGTGGAGCGCATGCTCGCCGGCCTGGAGCCCTTCCTGCGTCCCGGCACCTACGTCTTCGCCCGCGCCGATGTGCCGCCCGCCGGCGTGGTCCCGGCGGTCACGGTCGCCGAGGACGAAGGCCTGACCGTGGTCTGCACCCGGGAGGAGGCCGAAGCCGCCGGGCTCGATTACGGTTTCGCGGCCGCATGGATCACGCTGCGGGTGCACTCCGCGCTAGATGCGGTGGGGCTGACCGCGGCGGTGTCGGCAGCGCTGGCCGAGGCGGGCCTGGCGTGCAACGTCGTCGCCGGCTACCACCACGACCACCTGTTCGTCCCCGCCGGCGAGGGCGAACGGGCGGCGGAGCTGCTGCGCCGGCTCTCCGGCGGCGGGGCGCGGCCCGGCTGAGGCGCCCGGTGCTCACTCCCGAGCGTCCGGACCGCCCGGCCGGACCAGCCGTTGGTACAGCGGCGCCAGCAGTTCCGCCGGATCGTCGCCGCCGGGGTCCGCGGGATCGGGATCGTCGGCGGCCGGCGGAGGCCCGGCGATCGCCACCGCCGGGGGAGCGCCGTCCAGACGGGGCGGGTCCGGAAGGTGCGGTGCGCGCCAGAAGCCGGCCGGCCCGCCGCCGGAGGGATCGGGCTCGGCCACACCCGGCGCCTCCGGTTCGGCCAGCGCCGCCGCCGCATCGGCGGACTCGGCCGGAGACCGCGCGGCGCGCCGCACATCCGCCAGCAGTTCGCGGCGCGGCCGACCCAGCCACTCCACCAGCAGGAGCGGGTCCGACTCCAGCGTGCGGGCCAGCACGAACAGCGCCGCCGCCGCGTGTTTGCACGGGTCGCCCCAGTCCGGGCACGAGCAGCTCACCACGACATCGCCGAGGCCCCCGGGCAGCAGCCGCAGCCCGACGACCTCGAACACCCGCTCCAGTTCCGGAGGGAAGCCGCCCGCCAGCAGCGCCGCGCGGAACACCGGCTGCGAACCCAGCGCGCGGGCCAGCGTCTGCCACTCCTCGGCACCCGGCAGCGCGGTGATGAGGCCGACCCGGTAGGAGACCGAGCGTGAGCCCGCGACCCGGGCCGTGACCTCGCCCGGTTGGGTCTTCAGTCGCGATACCGCGCCCTGCTCGGCGTAGACGCGGCCGCGCCGCACACGGTCGGGGTCGCCGTCGCGCTCCAGCACCTCCCGCAGGCGCCGGGCCGCCCACGCGCCGGGGCCCGCCTGATCCCCGGTCACGATGCCACCGCCTCGGGCGCCAGCTGCACGACTTCGCGCAGCCGGGCCGTGGACAGCTCCCCGAGCCAGTCCTCGCCGGCGCCCACCGCACGTGCGGCCAGCCGCCGCTTGCCTTCGATCATCGCGTCCACCCGCTCCTCCACGGTGCCCATGCAAACGAGCTTGCGGACCTGCACGTCGCGGCGCTGGCCGATGCGGAACGCGCGGTCGGTGGCCTGGTCCTCCACCGCCGGGTTCCACCACCGGTCGATGTGCAGCACGTGATTGGCGGCCGTCAGATTGAGACCGGTGCCGGCGGCCTTCAGCGACAGCATCAGCACCATGGGTTCGGGGCTCGCCTGGAACCGCCGGGTCATCTCTTCGCGCCGGGCGCGCGGGGTTCCGCCGTGCAGCCACAGCACCTCCCGGCCCAGGCGCCGGGCGAGGTAGGGGGCCAGGCGCTCGCCCAGCGCCGTGTACTGGGTGAAGCACAGCGCCTTGTCGCCGGCCGCCACCACGTGCTCCAGCAGCTCCTGCAGCCGCTCCAGCTTGCCCGAGCGCCCCGCCAGCGCCGAGCCGTCGCCCAGGAACTGCGCGGGGTGGTTGCAGATCTGCTTCAGGCGCGCCATGGCCGCCAGCACCACGCCTTTGCGCTGGATCCCCTCGGTGCCCTCCAGGCGCTCGGCCATGTCGTCCACGGCCGCCCGGTACAGGCTTGCCTGCTCGGGGGTCAGCGTGCACCACGCGCGGCTCTCCTGCTTGTCGGGAAGGTCGGAGATGATCGCCCGGTCGGTTTTCAGCCGGCGCAGGATGAACGGGCCGGTGATGCGCCGCAGCTGCGCCGCGCTGTCGTCGCCGTCGCCGGGGACGGTCCCCTCCTGCGCGGCCGCGCGCTCCACGCGCGCGCCGATACCGGCGCGGAAGGCCTGCTGGGATCCGAGCAGCCCCGGGTTGGCGAACTCCATCACCGACCACAGTTCGTCCAGGTTGTTCTCCACCGGCGTTCCCGTCAGCGCGATCCGGGCCCGGGCGGGCAGCCGCCGCACCGCCCGCGCCTGGCGGGTTCCGGAGTTCTTCAAGGCCTGGGCCTCGTCGCAGACCACCCGGTGCCAGGGCATCGCGGCGAGCTCGTCGGTATCGCGCAGCACCATCCCGTAGGTGGTGACGACCAGGTCGGCGCCGCCGGCGGCCTTGGCCAGGGCGTTGCCGCGCAGCCGCGCCGGACCGTGGTGGACGTGCACGGCCAGTCCGGGCGCGAATCCGGTGGCCTCGCGCTGCCAGTTGCCCACCAGCGACACCGGGCACACGAGCAGCGTGGGTCCGGGGCGCTCGGCCGCATCGGCGCGGCGCTCGTCGGCCAGCAGCGCCAGCAGCTGCACCGTCTTGCCCAGTCCCATGTCGTCGGCCAGCACCGCGCCCAGTCCCAACTCGCCCAGAAAGCGCAGCCACGCGGCGCCGCGGCTCTGGTAAGGGCGCAGCGCCCCGGTGAACCCGTCGGGCGCCTCCAGCGGCGCCATGCGGGACTCGGCGTCGCCGCTGAGCAGCGCCCCCAAGTGGCCGTCGGCGTCGACCCCGGTCACCGGCAGCGGGGTGGCGCCGGTCGGCGAGACGGCCATGCGCAGTGCCTCCTCGCGGCGCATCGTGCCGCTGCCGCGGCGGCGCAGGTAGGCCAGCGCGGTGCGCACATGCCCGGGGTCGACTTCGATCCAGCGCCCGCGCAGCCGCACCAGCGGCTGCTTGAGCCGGGCCAGTTCGGCGAGTTCGGCCGTGTCGACGCGTTCGCCCCCGCAGACGGCCTCCAGCGAGAAGTCGAGCAGGTCGTCGGCGCCGATGCCGCCGCCCCCGCCGGGGCGTTCGCGCGTGGTCAGCTGCAGCTCCACCGACCGGCGGCCCGACCACTCGGGCAGCACCACGGCGAAGCCGGCGGCGCTGAGCCGCGGGGCAGCATCGCGGATGAAGGCGTGGGCCCGGCCGGTCGTCAGCGTCAGCGCCGCCGGCGCGGGTTCGGCTCCGACGTCGCGCAGGGCGGGGTAGTGGCGTGCCGCCCGGGCGAGGTCCTCCAGGATCACCGACTCCACGCCGACGGGCAGGCGGTCGGCGCCGTCGCCCAGCCACAGCGCCGACAGCGAAACCTGGAGGCTGGGATCGGCGCGCGACTGCACCCAGAACTCCACCCGCCACTGCTCGCCGCCGGCCGGGACGTCCTGGTCGGGGGCGGGTTCCACCAAGCGGAAGACCAGCCGGGCGCCGCCGGCTTCGCGCTGAGCGGCGCTGTGCCAGGCGTGCAGTCGGGCGGCGAGGTCCGCGTCGGGGGATCCGGTGCGGTCGGCGCCGTCGGCGGCCGCCGTTGCGGGGTGCAGGCGGGCCTCGGGGCCGGTGAGCGCGGCCGTGAGCCGGTGGCCGCCGTTCGGGGGCGGCAGCACCGACAGCCGAGCGCGGGCGCGGGCGTCGGTCAGGTCGGCCAGGGCGCGGTAGACGGCCGTGCGCGGGGACGGCCCGCCGTGGGCGGCGGCCGACGGCGGCAGGGCCGCGACCAGTGCGGCGAAGTGCTCGCCGCCCGCTGTGCTGAGGACCGGGCGCCACCGCGCCTGCGGTTGGGCACCCACCAGGCGCGGCAGCAGGTGGCCGGCGTCCACCAGGCGTGCGGCGAAAGCGTCGACGGCCGCCAGGTGGACCGGGCCCGGACCGAGCGCGGCGCCGGGGCCGGCCTCGCCCGCATCGGAGCGGTGCAGCGCCTCCAGCAGTGCGGGCGCGTGTCCGGCGGGCACCTGCAGGCACGGCACTCGCCAGGTCGTGCGATCCGGGGACGCGGAGGTCCCGGACCGGGGGAGGGGAGCGGAACTCGCCAGGGGGCGGCCGCCGACCGACGGCAGCTGCAGGCGGGCCTGTGCGTCGGCGCAGGCGGAAACGGCGTCGGTGCCGCTGGCTGCGGCCACGGCCGCACGCAGCCGTTCGGCCGGCGCGGCGAAGGGGTGGAGGGGGGCCGCCGATCCGGCCCCGGTCGCGGGTGCGGGATCGGCGGCGGGGGAGGGCAGGGGCGCCTCTTCGGCCCACAGCACGGCGGCGCCGCCGTGACCGGGCTCTCCAGGACGCCACCAGCCGTGCAGACTCAGCACACCCGCTCCTCCTCTCGCGTCGTGCCGCTGCAGACGCTATCGCCCGGCGGCGACGGTTCCGGCGCGCCCGGTGCGTATCGGAACCGTCGCACGCTCGGGACGGGCTCCGTCGCCCGCGCCGTCGCGGCCTGTCGGCGATATGACCGATCGTGCTATTCTTTGGTCATGCGGTCAGAAGGCAGCTCGTCCGGACAGAGCGCACGTACCTTCACGGAGGAGGCACGGCGGGCGCAGATCGTCGAGTGCGCGATCGACACGATCGCCGACGTCGGCTACGGGCAGGCGTCGCTGGCCGGCATCGCCAAGCGCGCCGGGATCAGCAAGGGCGTGATCTCCTACCACTTCGCCGGCAAAGACGAGCTGATCGAACGCGTCGTCGAGCACGTGTACACCAAAAGCGCCGAAAACATGGCGCACCGCCTCCACGACCAACCGACGGCGGCGGCGACGCTGCGCGTCTACCTCACCGCGAGCATCGAGTTCATCCGCGACCATCCGCGGGAGATCGCGGTGATCGGCGACATCGTGGTCAATCACCGCGCGCCCGACGGAAGCTTGCGCTACGGCGTGCACACCGACGAGCCGCTGATCGCCCCGCTGCGCGAACTGTTCGAAGCGGGCCAGCGCAGCGGGGAGTTCCGCGCGTTCGCCCCCGAACCCATGGCACGCGTGCTGCGCGCGGCCATCGACTCGACATCGTCCCAGGTGCTGACCTTCCCCGACTTCGACGCCGACGCCTACGCCCGCGAACTCGCCACCACCTTCGACGTGGCGACCCGGAAGGATCCCTGATGACTGCAGCCGTGGCCGCAGGCGCCACGCCCCACGCGCCGCCGCCCACGAGGGGGGCGCCATGCCGGTGATCGCCGTGTCGAACCTGTCCAAGCGGTACGGCCGGAAAGTCGCAGTCGAGGACATGTCGTTCAGCGTCGAGGAAGGCGAGATCTTCGGCATTCTCGGGCCCAACGGCGCCGGCAAGACCACCACGGTCGAGTGCATCGCGGGACTGCGCACACCGGACAGCGGAAGCGTCTCGGTACACGGCCTCGATCCGCACCGCGAAGCCGCCGAGCTGCACCACATTCTCGGTATGCAGCTGCAGAAGAGCGAGATGCCCGACAAGCTGCGCGTCTCCGAGGCACTGAAGCTCTACGCGTCCTTCTACGAGAACCCGGCCGACTGGCGCGCACTGATGACCGAACTGGGACTGGCGGACAAGGCCGACAGCGCGTTCGACACGCTCTCCGGCGGTCAGAAGCAGCGGCTGTCCATCGCCCTCGCACTGGTCGGCGCCCCGAAAGTCGCCGTCCTGGACGAACTGACCACCGGCCTGGATCCGGCCGCCCGGCGCGACACCTGGGAGCTGGTCGAGCAGGTCCGCGACAGCGGCGTCACCGTCATCCTGGTCACGCATTTCATGGAGGAAGCCGAGCGCCTGTGCGACCGGCTGGCCGTCATCGACGACGGGAAGCTCGTCGCTCTGGACACGCCGGCCGGCCTGGTGGCCGACGTGGACGCCGAGCAGACGGTGCGCTTCCAACCGAGCACGGAATTGGACGACGCGGTGCTGACCGCGCTGCCGGAAGTGGCCTCCGTCGAGCGACGCGGTCGGCAGGTGGTGGTCACCGGCACCGGAAACCTGGTGCACGCGGTCACCTCGGCCCTGGTCCACCACCGGATCGTCGCCGCGGACCTGCGCGCCGAACAGGCCGGCCTCGACGACGCCTTCATCGCACTGACCGGTCGCCGGTTCGACCAATCCGCCGATTAAGGAGACGACAGTGCGGGCGTTGTACCGGATCACCGCCGTAGAACTCACGCTCTTCCTGCGAGACCCCGCCGCGTACTTCTGGACGCTGATCTTCCCTGTCGCCCTCGTGGCGATCATCGGAATCATTCCGTCGGCACACGAGTTCAGCGCCGAACTCGGCGGGCGCGTCATCGACTACTACACGCCGGTCGCGCTGGTCACGTCCTATGCGTTCCTCGGGCTCTTCGTCACGCCGGGCTACCTGGTCGGGTACCGGGAGAAGGGCGTGCTGCGGCGGCTCTCGACCACTCCGGTCGGCCCGGCCCGGGTACTGACCGCCCAATTGTCGGTGCAGACGGCCACCGCCGTGGTCACCACCGTGCTGGTGCTCGGCATGAGCGCGATGCTCTGGGACGTCGAGCTGCCGGACCACGTCGGCGGCTTCCTGCTCGCGTTCCTGCTTTCCGTCACGGCGATCCTGGCGATCGGGTCGTTCCTGGCCGCCGTGGTGCCGACCAGCAAGGCCGTCAACGCTATGGGCAGCACGCTGTTCTTCCCGCTGATGTTCTTCGCCGGGCTCTACGTCCCCACGGAGTTGCTGCCCGCGCCGGTTCCCGCGATCGCCGACTTCACCCCGCTGGGCGCCGCCGTCGAGGCGTTCGGCAACGCGGCCGAGAACGGCTGGCCCGGCATCACCCCGTCGGCGGTGCTGGCCGGTTACGCCGCGGTGTTCGGCCTCGCCGCAGCGCGCTTCTTCCGCTGGGAGTAGGGCCGAATCAGGGATGCTGCGGCATGCATGAACCAGTTTAGATCTACATTGTAAATGTGCTGGTGATTCTCCACCCCGAAACGATGTTCCGCCCGTTCGAAACCCCCGGCTACAACCTCCGCCCGCGAGACCGGGAGTCCGACGACCAGCGGTTCTCGCGCGGGACCATCCCGGGGCGGGGACATGCACTGACCCGGACATGCTGAAGGTCGCCGGCTCCCTGGTCACCGACCGGGTCCGTGCCTACGATCCCCTGCGGACGTTCGGCCGCGAGGGACGCTCCACCCTGCTGGGGGAGGCGTTCGCTGAAAATACGGGCGCATCGCCGACACCGAACACCTGCCTCCGCGTGGTCGACCGGTCGGCGACACCGCCCCCGGGCCTACCGCGACGGCATGGAGGACCAGCTCTGCGCGCTCGGTCTGGTCCTCCATGCCGTGCGCTCGACGACGCGCTCTATCGGCGCCGCCGTCGCCCAGTTCCAGGCTGAGGGGCACGAACTCCGCGTCCGCGAGGAGGACGTCGCCCGGCTCTGCCCGCCGAGCACCGCAACCTGAACCTGCTCGGCTGGGAGCGGTTCGGGCCGCTGCCTGCGTCTCTACAGGCCGTCGCTCGGTCGCTCAGATGAGGGCGCCGCCGGAGACCTCGATTCGCTGGGCGGTGACCCAGCGCAGGCCCTCGGAGGCCAGCGTGGCGATGGCGTCGCCGATCTCCTCGGGTTCGCCGACGCGGCCGAGCGCGGTCTGCCCGGCCAGAACCCGGCGCATCTCGGTGTCGTCTCGCATCGCCCCACCGTTGAAATCGGTGGCGGTCGGTCCCGGGGCGATGGAGTTGACCCGGATTCCGCGCGGGCCGAGTTCTGCGGCGAGGGTGCGGCTCAGGGCTTCGACGGCGGCCTTCGAGGCGGAGTAGACCGAGGTGGCGGGGCTGGTGTGGCGGGTCAGTGACGTCGAGACGTTGATGACGCGGCCGCCCTGGGCCAGCAGCGGCACAAGTGACTGGATGAGGAAGAACGTGCCCCGGACGTTGGTGTCTATCACCGTGTCGAAGTCGTCGATCGTGACGTCCTCCAGCGGTCCGAAGACCCCCACGCCCGCGTTGTTGACCAAGATGTCGATCCGCGAAGCACCCCAGCGCTCCAGCTGCTCGTTCAGCTCGGAGGCGAAGGACGCGAAAGAGGAGACGTCGCTGATGTCGAGCCGGAGAACAGCGGCAGTCCCACCCACCGCCTGCACCTGTTCCGCCGTCTTCTCAGCCCCGGCCGCATCACCGCGGTGGGTGACCAAGACCCGCACCCCGTGTGTGGCCAGAGCGATGGCCGCGCCACGTCCGAGTCCGCGATTCGCACCGGTCACCAAAGCGATCGTGTCGATCGTCATGAACTGTTCCTCCCCCGCTCGGCTACCGGAACTCACCCGGGCGCCACAGATAGGATGCGAGTCACTTGACTCGCCGTACTCTCGCACCCTAAGCAGGACTTTGGAGGCGAGTCAAGTGACTCGCCTCGTGCTTGCGGCATACTGTCCGCATGGCAGCAGAACTCTCCGCGCACCACCGCAGACTCGCTCAGCAGAAACGCGAGGCGATCACCACCGCAGCCACCGAGCTGTTCCTGGATCGTGGCTACGACGGCACCTCACTGGCCCAGATCGCCGAAGCGGCCGGGGTCTCCAAGTCCACCCTGTTCAAGCGGTTCCCCACCAAGGCGGCACTCTTCGAGGCCATCGTCACCGAGTCCTGGCAGCGTGACGCCGGCGACGCCGTCGCGCGGCCACAGACCGGAGATCTGCGCTCGGGACTGACAACCGTCGGTCACCGCTATGCCGACCTGGTCGGCCAGCCCGGCATGGCGGCCCTGTTCCGGATCGTCATCGCCGAACTTCCTCGTTTCCCCGAACTGGGACGGATGCAGTTCCAGCTCGGCAAACTTCCCTACTTCACCTCAGTTCAGCAGTACTTGCAGTCCGAGCACGAGGCGGGCAACGCTGATGTCCCGGACGCCGCAAGCGCCGCGAACCAGTTCCTCGGCATGATCGCCAACTACGTCCTGTGGCCCCGCATGCTGCTGACCGACTGGAACCCCGCAGCCTCCGACATCCACGACGCCGTCGAACAGGCCGTCCAGACCATGCTCGCCAGATACACTCCGACCCGCCAGCCCGGCCCGAAGCCGCAACGTTGACACTGGCGCGCAATGCTCGACATCCGCGACGCCTCCATTCGGCGGCAAATGCCGACGCCGCTCTGCGGTACCGGCCGACAAAACCGACTCCGTGCGTAGCGCCTACCTGGACAACCGGCCCATCGGCCCGCGGAGACGTCGGCGACCACCTGTGTAGGACCGGTTCCGGCGGCGGCGAGCGCCGCGTTCACCAGCCCTTCTCCAACGCAGCACGCTCCCAATCCCCGTTCACAGCGGCGGCCTCATACGTGCTCTGCAGGAACTCCATCAGCGCGGCCGCGGGATCGGGCGCGCGGCGCACGCTGTCGTAGGGAAGCAGGAACTCGCCCAGCCCCCGGTCGTAGTAGGCCCCCTGCGGACCGACGGGGTGCTCGGCGAAGCCGGACGGCTCCGGGTAGGCGTAGCCGTAGAAGCTTCCTTCCCGGGAGCCCCCGGGCCAGAAGCCGCAGCTGGACAGTTCGTGGGAGTGGGCCTCGACCATGACCCAGTCGCCGCAGTTGGGCGCACCGCCGGGGTGGGTGGGCGCGGTTCGGCCGGAGAAGCGGGTCAGCGCCAGGTCCATCGCTCCCCAGAAGAAGTGCACCGGGCTGGTCTTGCCGATGAAGCGGGAGCGGAAGCGGCTGAACACGCCGTGGGCGGCCACGAGCTGCTGCCAGAACCGGTAGGCGTGGTCGGGATCGTAGGAGGTGTGTTCGGTGTCCTCGGCGAAGGGCACGGCCCGCTCGACCTCGACGGGCACGGGTGTGATGTCGGCCTCGATCCCCAGATCGCGTAGAGCGTCGGTCGTCTCGGCGTAGAAGGCGGCGACCGGTTTGGCCTCCAGCGCCACCCCGCCGGTGCGGCCGGTGCCGGTGCGCAGGCGCAGCCGGTGGTCGCAGAAGTCGAACTCGGCGTCGAAGAGGCCGCCGTCGTAGGGGACGGGCGAGGTGGTCAGGCCGCGGGGCGATACATACAGCGGAATCTGCCACCAGTGGTTGACCATCGGCGCGAAGGCCAGGCGCACCTTGCCGACGATCTGGCACCACATGTGCAGGGTGTCGCGGGTCGGGGTCCATTCCTCGACGTCCAGCGCCGGCCAGGCCGGGGGCGGCGGCGCACTGCTGGTCTGGGTCATCTCGACTCCCGGTGTCGTCTACGTCGGCCGGAGGCGGCTCCGCCGGCGGCGGCGCTACGCCGGCCGCCCCTGCGCTCACTACCCGCAGGCGGTGCCCGCCTATCGCCGCCGACGGCCGTATCCGCACCGCATCGCTCCGCCCGAGTGCGCACGGTCCCGGTGGCGGGGTCCGGGTTGCCGAAGCTAATCTAGACGTATAAGATCCAGAATTATGCGGATGGCGGAAGGCGTCGAGTGGGCGCTGCACAGTTGCCTCAACCTGGCCTGGGTGGGGCCCGAGCGGGCGGTGCCCGCCGCGGCCCTGGCGGCGTTCTACGACCTTCCCGCCGCCTACCTGAACAAGCAGTTGCAAGCCTTGGCCCGCGCCGGCGTGGTGTACTCCACGCGCGGTCCCGGTGGCGGCTTCCGGCTCGCGCGCGATCCCGGGCGGATCACGCTGCTGGACGTCGTCGTCGCGATCGAAGGGCGCGAGGAGGCGTTCCAGTGCACCGAGATCCGGCAGCGCGGCCCCGGGGCCGCCGGCGCCGCGCCGAGTACTCCGTGCCTGGTCGACCAGGCGATGCGCCGGGCTGAGATCGCCTGGCGCACCGAACTGGCCGACCAGACGATCGCGGAGTTGCAGGAGCGGGTGAGCCGGGCCGCCCCCGAGGTTCCGGTGCGCGCGCGGCAGTGGTTGGGAGCGGCTCCCTGAACGGGTGCTGCCTGCCGCGGAGCGGCTTCGTGCGGACTAAAACTGGATATTAAATATCGTAGAAAGGGGAAATGATGGCCTCCACCGGCACGACGGAAGCCGCGGGTCCTGCACCGGCCGCGGCGGATCCGTCGCCGGGCTCCCTCGTCCGCGGCTGGATGGCCGTATGCGCGGTCGCGCTGGGCATCTTCGCCGTCATGACCACGGAGTTGACCCCCGTCGGCCTGCTCAGGCCGATCGGAGCGACCCTCGCGGTATCCGACGGGGCGGCGGGGCTCATGGTGACCGGCCCCGGGCTGGTCGCGGCGGTCGCGGCGCCGACGACGATCGTGGTCCTGGGCCGCGTGGACCGCCGCGCCGTGCTGGCCCTGCTGCTCGGGGTGCTGGTGGCCGCCAACCTCATCAGCGCGCTCGCCCCGGATTTCGCGGTGCTGCTGGCGGCCCGCCTGCTGGTGGGCGTGAGCATCGGCGGCTTCTGGGCGATCGCCGGGAGCCTGGCCCTGCGGCTCGTCCCGCAACGGCACGTCGCCGCAGCGACCTCGGTCGTCTTCGGCGGCGTCGCCGCGGCATCGGTGCTCGGCGTGCCGCTGGCGACGGTCCTGGGCGATCTGGCCGGTTGGCGAGCGGCCTTCGCGGGGCTCGGGGGTCTGGGCGCGGCGGCGGTCGTGCTGCTGTTCCTCCTGGTCCCCCGGTTGCCCGCGAGTGAGCCGATCCGTCTCGGGCAGCTGCCGGCCCTGGTGCGGTCCAACGCGGGCGTACGCGTCGGGATCGCACTGACCGTCCTACTGGTGACCGGGCATTTCACCGCGTTCACCTACGTCCGTCCGCTGCTCGGCGACGTGTCGGGGATGCCGGCCGGGATCATGGGCGGGCTGCTGCTCGGCTACGGCGCCGTGGGGATCGCCGGGAACTTTCTGGCCGGCGCCGGCGCCGGCCGTAACGCGCGCAGTACCGTCCTCGCGATCGCGATCGCGCTCACCGCCGCTCTTCCCGTGTTCGCTCTGGCGGGCACGACACCGCTGGGCGGGGGAGCGGCGCTGCTGCTGTGGGGGCTGGCCTACGGCGGAGTCTCGGTCGGCCTGCAGTCGTGGATGATCGCCGCCGCTCCGCGCGCGGCCGAGGCGGCCACGGCCCTGTTCGTCTGCGCGTTCAACGCGGCGATCGCCTCCGGCGCACTGGTGGGCGGACTCGTGGTGGACACGCTGACCGTACCCGGCGCTCCCTGGGCCGGTGCGGCCCTGACCCTGCTCGGCGCCGCTGTGGCTCTGGGCGCGCGCCGCAGATCCCCGAGCACCTGAACACCTGAACACCGCAAACGACGATCGCGGAAGACACGAGGGAACCCATGTACACCACCGTCCGCAATCCGAGCACCCTGCACGACCCCGCGCCGTTCGGCTACAGCCACATCGCCACGGGCCGCGGTGATGTGGTGGCCGTCGCCGGACAGTACGCCGCCGACGGCTCCGGACGCGTTCTCGACGCCGATTTCGACACCCAGGTCGACGTGGCGTTCGCGAGGCTCGAAACGGCGCTGCACGCCGTCGGCCTCGACTACAGCCACGTCATTCGCCTGGGCACCTACGTCGTGGACCACGACGAGAGCACGCTCATGGCGATCGGCCGGCATATCGCCCGGCGCTGGGAGACCCCGCCGCCCCAGACCCTCATCGGTGTGGCGAGCCTCGCCCTGCCGGGCATGCGATTCGAGGTGGACGCGCTCGCTGTGCGTGCGTGACGTTTCGGGGCTGGTGCGGCGGCACGACCGCCGCACCAGCCCCGAACGGTCGGCGGGCGATCGGGATCACCGTCGCCGCATTAGAAATCTACGTTGTAAAGGTCGCTCTTGTGGGCTATCCACACCAACACCCCGAACACAAGGGGAGCGGCTACGCCGCACCAATCCTGTAGCCGATCGCCCGGGGCAGCCGCTCCCACGAGCACAGAGACCTACGGGGCCGAGGGCCGGCGTTCAGCCGCCTGCTTCGGTGACGGCCTTGTCCAGGGTCTGGTTGGCCGCGTCGACCGCGGCCATCAGCGTGGCCGGCTCGGTGTCGAGGCCGGTGAGCACCTCGTCGACGTGGCGCAGGCCGGCGTTCTCGAGCAGACGCTTCTCGTTGGTGACCCAGGTGGCGCGGGCGGCCATGACCGCGTGGGCGGCCTGAGTCGCCGCGGTCGCGATCGTGCCGGCGGTGCCGGTGAGGTTGCCGCGTTCGGCGTAGGCGGCGCGGCCATAGGCGAGCTCGAACTTGGCTTGCGTCCACCAGCGCTCGGGGGCGTGGCGGCGCAGCTCCTCGGGGAATTCGGGACGCGGGAGCTCGCCTTGGAGGACCTCGTTGAGGGCGAGCTCGGCCACGACGAGGTAGGTGGGGATGCCGGCGCGGTGGAAGGGCAGGAGTTCGACGTCGAAGCGGCCCTTTCGGGCCTCGGCGATACGGAATTCGACGTCGTCGAGGTCGCGATAGTGGATGTCGACGTGGCGGCCGTCGATTTCCAGCCAGGCTCCGCCGTTGAAGACGCCGCCGCCCCAGCCGCCGATCTCGGAGATCTCGCCCGGCCAGTCGAGGGCGCGCAGATCGTCGGGGTCGAAGCGGTGGCGGTAGTAGACGGCGAAGTCCCAGTCGCTGTCGGAGGTGTTGGTGCCGGTGGCGCGGGATCCGCCCAGGGACACGGCGGTCACGCCGTTGAGCCCGGCCAGGGTCTGGGAGACGTGCTCACTGAATTCGGAGTCGTTGAGCCGCATGGGTGAAACGCTATCGCGGTGGGGCGTTCGTATGCTGGCGGGGTGCTTGAGGAGATTTCGGCGACGCGGTATGTGCTTCCGCTGCGCGAGGGCGGTTCACTGCCGGGGCTGGTCGAGGCCGACGACTGCGGGATGTATGTGGTCAAGTTCGTCGGGGCGGGGCAAGGGCGCAAGTCGCTGGTGGCCGAAGTGATCGCGGGTGAGTTGGGCCGTGCGCTGGGGTTGCCGGTGCCGGCGCTGAGGTTGGTGCGGGTGGACTCGGTGATCGGGCGCAGCGAGCCCGATACCGAGGTGCAGGAGCTGCTCAAAGCCAGCGACGGGTTGAATCTGGGGATGGATTTCCTGCCGGGCGCGTTGGGTCTGGACCCGCTGGTGTTCGACGTCGATCCGGTTTTCGCGGGGCGGGTGCTGTGGTTCGACGCGTTGATCGGGAATGTGGATCGGACGTGGCGGAATCCGAACATGCTGGTGTGGCACCGGAACCCGTACCTGATCGACCACGGCGCGTCGTTGATCTTCCACCACGACTGGGGGAGTGCGCGGAAGGCGGAGTCGCGGGCCTATGCCGCCTCCGACCACGTGATGGTACCGGTGGGACCGGATGTCGCCGCGGCGGATGCGGCGTTGGCGCCACTGGTCACCGAGGGGACGGTGCGCGGAGTCGTGGATTCGGTTCCCGACGATTGGTTGGCGGATGAGCCGGGGTTCGCTTCGGTGGGCGAGGTGCGTGAGGCCTATGCGGCGCATCTGCTGGCGCGGGTGGGCCGTCGCGTGTGGCTTCCGGAGGTGCGGTGATGAGCCGGGAGGAGTCGGGCGCGGCGGTGGCGCGCGAGGTGTTCGAGTATGCGCTGGTGCGGGTCGTGCCGCAGTTGGAGCGCGGGGAGCAGGTCAACGCGGGGGTGCTCGTGTACTGCCGTGCGCGGGGGTTCCTGGGTGCGCGGTGTGTGGTGGACGAGGCGCGGCTGCGGGTGCTGGATCCGGATGTGGACGTGTCGGGCGTGGGCCGGGCGCTGGAGGCGGTGGAGCTGGTGTGTCGGGGCGGTGCGGGTGCCGGCCCGGCGCGTGCGGAGGATGCGGGGCGGCGGTTCCGGTGGTTGACGGCGCCGCGGAGCACGATCGTGCAGCCGGGGGCGATCCATACGGGGCTGACGGCGGATCCGGCGGGTGAGTTGGAGCGGTTGGTGCAGCGGCTGGTGCTGTGAGCAGGTGGGGTGCCGGCGGTCCCGGGGTTCGGTGTTGTCGCAGGTGGGTGGTGGTTCGTGGGGAATCCGGATGCGGGCCTGCGCGCTGTTCGTTAGCGTAACTAAGGGAATCCGTGAGTGGGTTCACCCGCTCGGTTCGGTTCGGGGAGGGGGTGGCGGGGATGAGTGGGGGCGCATTCGGCGTTGGACGTCGGTGGTGGGGTGTGCCCGAGGCGCTGCACCGGTAGTTGTCGGATCGTCGGATGATATGTGGAGGGTCGTTTCGTGTCGCAGAGCCGGTTATCCGTGGGGCCCGCGTCGGCGGGGTGGCTGCGTCCGGGGTCGGGGCCCCTGCCGCGGCGGTCGTTCGCGCTGCTGGTCCTGGTGCTGGGGACGCTGACGGCGATCGGGCCGTTGGCGACGGATCTGTATCTGCCGTCGTTCCCCTCCATCGCCGACGACCTGCATGCGCAGCAGGCGCAGATCCAGTTGACGCTGACGGCGATGATGCTGGGGCTGTCGGTGGGGCAGCTGGTGATCGGTCCGCTCAGTGACGCGGTGGGGCGGCGGCGGCCGCTTCTGGTGGGTTTCGCGGTGTTCGCGGTGGCGTCGTTCGCGTGTGCGCTGGTGCCGTCGGCCTCGGCGCTGGCCGGGCTGCGGTTCGTGCAGGGGGTCGCGGGGGCCTCGGGTGCGGTGATCGCGCGGGCTGTGGTTCGTGACGTGTTCGAGGGCGATGAGGCGGCGCGGTTCTTTTCGCGGTTGATGCTGGTGACGGGGCTGGCTCCGATGCTGGCGCCGGTGCTGGGTGCGCAGTTGCTGCGGGTGGGTCCGTGGCAGACGAGTTTCGTCGCGCTGGGGTTGTTGGCCCTGGTGAGTTTGACGGTGGTGTTCCTGTGGCTGCCGGAGACGCTGCCGGAGTCGGTGCGGCGGCCGTTTCAGGTGGTGTCGTTGGCGCGCACGGTCGGGGGGCTGGTGTGTGATGTGCGGTTCGTGGGGCCGACGCTGACGCTGGGTTTGGCGTTCGCGATGCTGTTCACGTACGTGTCGTCGTTCTCGTTCGTGTCGCAGAGCCAGTTCGGTGCCTCGGAGCAGGCGTTTGCGCTGATGTTCGCGGTCAACACGGTGGGGTTGATGGCGGGGACGCAGGTGAACGCGTATTTGATCGGCCGGGTGGAGACGTCGCGGCGGTTGGCTGCGGGGTTGGTGTCGGCGTTGGCGGCTGTGGGCGTGTTGGGGGCGTTGGCGCTGGGCGGGGTGTCGGGCCCGGGTGCGCTGGTGGTGCTGACGTGCGTGTTCTTCTGGATGATGCTGAGTCTGGGGTTTGTGATGCCGAACGCGACGACGTTGGCGATTTCGTCGCAGGCGCCGGCGGTGGCGGGGACGGCTTCGGCGTTGATGGGGTCGTTGCAGTTCGCGCTGGGCGGCGGGTTGTCGTCGTTGGCCGGGTGGACGGCTTCGGGTGAGGCGAGTCTGACGAGTATGGCGGTGGTGATGGGCTCGGTGGGTACGGCGTCGGTGGCGGTGTTCGCGTTTTCGGCGTGGTGGCGGGCGCGATCGCCGGTGCGTGTGGGGCCCTGAGGTGGGATGAGTCGGTGGTTGGTGGCCTCGGTCGGTGATCGGCCGGGGCCGCTTCGTGTGTGTGGCGAAGGGTAACCGGTCGTGGTGGTGTGTGGGGGGTTTCCCGGGTTGCCGGGAGGTGAGGGTTGTGTGCACAGTAGGGCCACTCGCGTGAGGTGCGCACGGGGGTGGTGTCGCCGGGTCCCCTACCGGCTGTGAGGAGAGGTTTTTGATGGCGGGGTCGTCGGTCGGTGCAGTGGGGCAGTCGCGGCTTCGTGGTCTGGGCGATGTCGCCTATCACTGGGGTGATGGGGCGGCGCGGGACGAGGTGCTGCTGGGGCGCGACGGTGCGGCCGGCGGGTGGCGTGCGTTGACGTCGCGGGAGTTTTCGTCGCAGGTGGCCGGGGTCGCCAAGGGTTTGATCGGTGTCGGTGTGGGCGCGGGTGACCGTGTGGTGGTGGTTGCGCGTCCGGGGGTGGAGTGCGCCCTGGTGGTGTTGGCGGCCTGGGTGGTGCGGGCCGTGGTGGTGTGTGTGTCGCCGGCGGTGTCGGCGGAGCGGTTGACGTATGTGCTGCGTGACAGTGATCCGGCGGCGGTTGTGCTGGAGGACGGGCGGCATGCGTCGGTGGTGGGGGCGCTGGGGCGTCGGTTGACGGATCTTGTGCGGGTGTGGCGTCTGGATGAGGACGGTCTGGAGGGGATCGTCCGTCCGGGGGCGTATATGGATTCCACGGCGGTGCGGTTCCGTCGTGAGGAGCAGTCGCCGCAGGATGATGTGGCGGCGGTGGTGTATCCGGTGAGCACGGTGGTGCGCACGCGCGGTGTGGTGTTGACGCATGCGGCGGTGTTGGCGGCGGCTGAGGCGCTGGTGGAGCGGCTGACTCCGGAGCAGGAGGGGCGTCGGCGCGGTGATGAGGGGCCGGGTCGGGTGCTGATGGAGTTGGGTTTGTGGGAGCCGGGGGCGTTGGCGGGTCTGGTGGCGTGTGCGTTGGTGCGTGCGCCGGTGGGGTTTGTTTCGCGTGGTTCGTCGGGTTTGCGGCGCGAGGTGCGGGAGTTCGCGCCGCGGGTGCTGGTGTGCCGTCCGTGGTTGGTGGAGCGGGTGTTCGCGGCGGTGCGGGCGTCGGCTCCGCGTAACGGGTGGGATCAGGTCGACTCGTTCAAGGTGGCCGCGGATATGGCGGTGGAGTTCGATCGGGCGCAGCGCAAGGGTGCATGGCGGCGGGTGTCGCGGGCGATGTACGACTGGGTGTACGGCCGGGTGCGTGAGGCGCTGGGCGGGAATGTGCGGCTGGTGGTGTGTGCCGGCGGGGGGTTGTCGAAGGAGACGGACGGTTTCTTCAACGGTGCGGGGGTGCCGTTGGTGCAGGCGTGGGGTGTGCCGGAGTCGTGTGGTGTGGCGTCGGTGGCGGCGCCGGATCAGCGGCGTGCGGGGACGGCGGGTCGTGCGCTTGCGGGGGTGTCGGTGCAGCCTTCGGATGAGGAGTTGTGTGTGCGGGGGCCGATGCTGTTCTCGGGGTATTGGGGTGACGAGGCGGCGGGGCGTTCTGCGGTGTGGGAGGGGTGGTTGGCGTCGGGGGTCGCCGGCGGTCTGGATGATGCGGGGTTCGTGCGTGTGGGGGCGCGGGTGCGGCCGCAGTCGTCGCGGGAGCCGGACCGGGAGCGTGCGGTGGTGCGGGAGCAGCTGGCGGTTCCTGCGGTGGAGCCGGATTATTCGGCGGTGTGGGAGCAGCGGGCGTGTGCGCATCCGCTGGTGTCGCAGGCGGTACTGATTTGGCAGGGGCGGTCGTATTCGAGTGCGTTGGTGACGTTGGCGGCTGATCAGGCGGAGTATTGGCGGTTGGTGAACAATCGTCCGTTGACGATGACGCGGGCGGAGCTGGCGGCGGATCCGGATCTGGGTGCGGAGGTGCGGTCGGCGGTGGTGGCGGCCAATCAGGCGGTGCCCAACGAGTGGGCGGTGCGGGCCTTCCATGTGTTGGCCGAGGAGTTCACGGTGTCGGGCGGGTTGGTGCTGGCCGATGGGACGTTGCGGCGCGATGCGGTGGTGCGGGCGTTCGGTGAGGAGATCGAGGGGTTGTACCGCAGCCGGGAGGCGCCGCGGGAGTGAGCGGGGTCGCTTGCGGTGGCCGGGTGCGGGCGGTTCGGGTCCGGTCGGCGGGGCGGGGCTGCGGGGGGCGTGGTTTCTGCGGCGCGGTCGTGTGCCGTGGCTGCCGGTGTCGGCCGGGGCGGTTCGCTGCGTGGGGTCCGGTTATTGGTTGAGGTAGGCCAGGACGGCGCGGACGCGGCGGCTGTCGTCGGTGGAGGGCGGCAGGTCGAGTTTGGTGAAGATGCTGTTGATGTGCTTGCTGACCGCTTTTTCGGTGATGTAGAGGCGGGCGGCGATGGCGGAGTTGGAGCGGCCTTCGGCCATTTCGGCGAGGACTTCGCGTTCGCGTGTGGTGAGTTGGGCCAGGGGGCTGTCGTCGGTGTGTTTGGCCAGGAGTTGGGAGATGACGGCGGGGTCCATGGCGGTGCCGCCGGCGGCGACGCGGTCGATGGCGTCGATGAATTGGCCGATGTCGAAGACGCGGTCTTTGAGGAGGTAGCCCACGGCGCCGCGGTCGTCGGAGAGTAGTTCGCGGGCGTAGAGCTGTTCGACGTGCTGGGAGAGCACGAGGATGGGCAGGCCGGGAAGGCTTTGGCGGGCGCTGATGGCGGCTTGGAGGCCTTCGTCGGTGAAGGTTGGGGGGAGGCGCACGTCGACGACGGTGATGTCGGGGCGGTGGTGGGTGAGGGCTTTGTGCAGGTCGGGTCCGTTGTCGACGGCGGCGACGACGTCGCAGTCGTGGGCCTGCAGCAGCCGGATGAGTCCGTCGCGGAGCAGGGCGAGGTCTTCGGCGATGACGACGCGCACGGCGGGGTCCTTCGGGGTGGGGTCGGGTGTGTGGGCGTGATGCTACTGGGGCGGCGGGGTGTCAGCTCTGTTGGGCGGTGTCGGGTTCGGGGTCGGGGTCCAGGGCGCAGGGCAGTTCCATGGTGGCGACGGTGGGTCCGCCGGGTGGGCTGGTGGTGTGCATGTGGCCGTCGAAGGCGGCAAGGCGGCGGCGGATACCGGTGAGGCCGGTTCCGGCGTCGGGGTCGAGGCCGCCGGTGCCGTCGTCGCCGACGGCCAGGACCATGCGGTCGCGGCCGTGGTTGATGCGGACCCAGGCGCGGGTGGCGTCGGCGTGTTTGGCGGTGTTGGTGAGGAGTTCGGCGACGGCGAAGTAGGCGGCGGATTCGACGGGGCCGGGGGGTCGGCCGGGGAGGTCGATGTCGACGTCGACGGGGATGCGGTGGGTCAGGGCGAGGGCGCGCAGGGCGCCGTCGAGGCCGCGTTCGACGAGGACGGGCGGGTGGATGCCGCGGACGAGGTCGCGGAGTTCGGTGAGGGCGTGGCGGGTGGTTTCGCGGGCTTCGGCCAGTAGGCGGTGGGCGGTGTCGGGGTCGCTGGTGAGGGTTTCTTCGGCCAGGCCCAGGCTCATGCCGAGGGCGACGAGGCGGGCTTGGGCGCCGTCGTGGAGGTCGCGTTCGATGCGGCGGACTTCGGAGGCTTGGGCGTCGATGGTGTGGGCGCGGGAGGTGGCCAGGTGGGCGACGCGGGCGGTGAGGCGGTCGTGTTCGGTGGGGGCGAGGAGGCGGCGGTTGAGTCGGGTGTAGGTGTGCAGTGCGGCGGGGGTGGCGATGTAGGCGAGGGTGAGGAGGAGGGCGCCGGTGATGAGTGAGGGCCAGGCGTCGGCTTGGTCGGTGACGGGTTGGAGGGCGTAGACGGAGGGGGCGTAGCGCCAGGTGTAGGTGTGGGCGAGGGCGAGGAGGCCGTGGGCGAGGAGGACGGCGGGTAGGGCGGTGAGGATGAGGCCGGCGGTGCTGTTGGCGCTGAGCCAGATGTAGTCGCGGCGGGTGGCGGGGTCGGTGAGCAGGGTGGTGATCTGGGTGGTCAGGCGGGTGTCGGGCAGGGGGCGGTAGGGGGGTGGGGGGACGGGGCCGTCGGTGTGGAGGTGGGCGAGTATGCGGCGGTGGGTGTGGGCGTGGCCGTGCAGGAGGCGGGTGAGGGTGGCGAGGAGGGGCAGGCCGATCCAGACGGCCGAGAGGGCTGCGGCGATGAGGCTCAGGGCCAGGAGGAGGACCCCGGCTGCGGCGTGGGCGAGCAGCAGCAGGCACCACACCAGTTGGGTGGGGCGGGTGTGGTGCCGGTAGTGGGGGCGGGCCATGGCGGGTCCTCGGCGGGGTGGTCGGGTGCGGTCCTTTCCATTGTGGCGTCGGGTGGGGGGCGGGTCGGTGGTGCTGGGCTGTGGGGCGGGCGGGTGCGGGGGTCAGGGCCAGCGCATGTCGGTGGCGCAGGGCAGGGCGTGGACGCGGGTGGTGTCGCGGTTCCAGGACCCGCCCTCGCTCGCGGCGATGCGGGCGGTGGTCTTGTCGTGGAATCCGAGCGCTCGGGCGACCACTGGAGCCGGGGCTTGGAGCGCGAGCTGGCGCAGGGTGGAAGAGCGGGTCCCAGCCGTCCTCGATGAGGTGGGTGAGATAGGAGCGGCGCAGGGAGTGGAAGTCCAGGCCCTCGTCGAGCCCGAGTGCGTCGCGGTAGGCGGCGAAGCGGGTGTTGATCTGGGAGAACCCGATGCGGGGCGCGCGTTCGGAGGGCCAGGACCCGGTGAGTCGGCGCGGCCGAAGGCCGGGCGGACCTCTTCGGTCCACTGCTGGAGGACCTCGACGGTCCAGTCCAACCCGCCCACCCCGTCCCGGGGACCGACGGTCAGCGCGCTGCGGCGTTCGGGGGGCGCTCCCTTCATCACCTTTCCCCAGCGGACGTAGCAGACGCCGAAGTCTCCGAACTGGCGGGCGTGCGGGTTGCGCCCGAAGTCGGTCAGGTCGAGCATCCGGGCTTCGCGCCGGCGGAGCCCGTAGGCGTAGGCGGTCTCCTTGCGTTCGTCCGTGAGGGCTTCGCTGTAGGCGAGCCGAGAGTGGTCGTCAATGGCGGTGTGGATGAAGCTGTAGCCGACCACGGGACTGCCGCCCTTGCGGGCGACGGTTGTGGCCTGCCGATTTCCGATGGCTTGCTGGCGGGGCATGATCCGGTGGCCGCCGCCGTCGGGGAAATTGCCGAGCTTCTTGATGTCGACGTGGACGAGCTCGCCGGGGCGTTGGCGTTCGTGGCGGCGGATGATCTGGCCGGTGGGGCGGTCCATCCAGCTCAGTCGATTCAGGCCGTGGCGAGTCAGGATGCGGTGAACCGTCGAGGTGGGTACTCCCATGGGCGGGGCCGAGTTTTCGCTCTCGCCGTAGCGCGCAGACCTGTTCCTCGATTGCGGCGGGGGTACGGTGCGGGGTGGTCCGTGGTCGGCTCGTGCGGTCGTACAGTCCCGCGTCGTCCTCGGCTCGCCAGCGACGGACCCACTTGTGGGCGGTGGTGCGGGAGATGCCCATCTCGTGGGCGACGGGGCGGCCGGCCCGGACTCTGTCGATCAGGAGTCGCCTGCCGTGGACGGTCAGCCGGGCAGGTGGGTGGGAGACGAGGACCTCTGCTGTGGTGCGGGATCTGACGGGCTGTCTGGACTCGGATCGCTGCTGTTGGTTTCACTCCTGGGTTTTCGGTTGTGGCGGAGAACTGGGAGCGCAGCCATTGCCAGGGGCCGCCGATCCGGTGGTCGGCGGCCCCTGGCAATGGCTGCGCCTCTTCGAGGTCATGGCGCCGTAAAGCTCACGCTCGCTTGAAGGCAGCGCCCTCTCATCGCCACGCGCTGTGCGCCGTGGCGATGAGAGGGGGTGTGCTGACTGGCGCCGTCAGCTGTCCTGGCCGCCGACGGGGATGAAGTTGGCATACTCCTCGATGCGCTTGATCTGTCCGGCGTCGGTGAAGCCGAAGTGGACGGCGGCGTGGACCTCGCCGCGCATGCCGTTGGTGGTGGCGACGTGGACCACGTGCTGCTGGAGGACTTCGCCCGGCTGGGAGAGCTGACGCAGGATGTCGTATCGCATCGATTCGATGGATTCGATCTGCCCTTCCATTCCGGCGATGTTCTCTTCGATGGACTGCTCGCCCTTGCCGTCGTTGTGCCACACGGTGGCCGTCTCGGTGCACAGGGCTCGGGCGGTCTTCCAGTCGCGGTCTTCCAGTGCGCGGAGGTAGGTGACGGCCGTGTCCTTGAGGTCCTGGCTCATGCGATTCTTCCTTCGATGCGTTGTGCGTTGATGGGTTCTGGCAGCGGTGGGGCGTATCAGCTCTGACCGGTAGCGGCGTGGATCAGGGCGCTTTCGCCGACCTCGATGCGCATTGGCAGGTGGTTGCCGGGCGGCGAGAGCGGACAGACGAAGACGTCCGGGTTCAGGTGGTGGTGCGAGAGGGTGGCCTTGTTGAAGTCGAGCGTCAGGGTGCTGCCGGGCTCCAGGAGCGGCAGCACCAGCCAGCGGCCGATCGTGGGCGTCGAATCGCCGTTGGTCTCGTCGGTGAAGATGACCAGGCGCTGGCCAGGGAAGTCCTGGAGGACGGCCAGGACGTATTCGGTGTCGTTGATTGTCACGGCCAGGTCGACGGGGGCCAGGATGGCTTCGGTGCTGCGTGGGCTGGTCAGCCGCGGCACCTCGATGCGGCGCCCTTCGGGGGCTGCCCGGTACTGGCTTTCGAAGACCCAGGCGGGGTCGTAGGGGAAGGTGTCGATACCGGTGAGTCCGGTGTGCTCGAGTCGGTGTTGGTCCATGACGACCAGGCCGTAGGAGCCATCCACGCCACTGGCGAAGCCGACCCGGTTTCCGGGGAACTCCAGGGAACTGCCGGAGGGAACGGGGCTGGTTCCGTCGACCAGGCTGCCGGCTACCTGCACGCCGTCGGCGGTGTTGGCCGTCACGGTCAGGTCTCCTGCTTCGGTGGTGCGCCATTCGCCGGGGATACCGGGAAGGGTGTGAGGGCCCGGGTCTGTGATCTTGGCGTTGGCGGCGACCTTGGCCTTGCCGTTGGCTCCGGCGACCTCTTCCCACCGGCTCTGGCGCCAGGCTTCGTAGTCGGCGGGGATCTGCGGTGCGGTCATGATGCTCCCTTTCCTCTCCGCCGCGCTGTCGAGTCGCGGCGATGGCGCTGTGCAGGCGATGCTTGCGTGTGCGGCAAGCAATTGGGCGCTGGGGTCAGGCGCGGCGGACGGCCCAGACGGTGCGCTCGGTGCGTACGGCGAGATCCTCGCGGCGCAGAAGGCTGTGCGGGCTGTTGGTGTCCAGGAGCTCGTCGAGTGCGGCGAGGTCCTCGGGGCTGAGGGCGGGTGCGGCGACGCCGCGGATGCGCTGCAGGCTGCCGTAGGCGTAGCGGCCGATCGCTTCGCTGCGCGCACCGTCGATGTCGACGGTGATGGTGCGCTCGTCCTCGACGGTGAAGCCGGCGGCTGTCAGCATCGGGCCCCAGTCGGCGCCGCGGTGCGGAACGTGCTCGGCGTGAAAGCTGTCGGTCGCAGCATGGGCGCGTTCTTCGAGGCCGGACTGGCTCTCCGGGGCGTGGGCGGGCAGGAAGCGGGGGAATCCCGCGAGCTCGACGACGGCGAACAGGCCGCCGGGGGCGAGCAGCTCGCGGACGCTGCGCAGGGCGCGGGCGGGGGCGGCCATGTGGTGCATCGAGGCCGAGGCCCACACCAGATCCGGTGTGCCGAGGTCGGGCCAGTGTTCGGCGTCGAGGTCGGCCTGCACGGTCCGTACGCGCCCCTCGATACCGCGGGCGCGTGCCTTCTCGCGCAGGAGTTGGAGGTGCCCGGCCGAGGTGTCGACGGCGGTGACGTGTGCGTCGGGGAAGCGTTCGAAGAGTGCGAAGGTTCCCGCGCCGGTGCCACAGCCCAGGTCCACGATCCGGCGGGGCTCGCTTTGCAGGGGCAGCCAGGCGGTGATGGACGCTATGTGCTCGGCGAGCACCTCGGCGTCCAGATCGAGGATCTCCGCCTGGCCGCCATCGCTGTGCTCGTGGTGGCCGACGCGGTCGTGGCCGGGGTGGTGACCGCTGTCGCCGTGGTGGTGGGTGTGCTGATGTGTGTGGGTCATGGCTTCACCGTAAGTCCGCCATGCTCCTCCAGCACGATCGCTTGCGGAATGCGCAAGAAGGTGGGTTGGCGTGCTGCCCGCAACGCAATATCGCCCGCCGCGCCGAGGGGCTCTGGCGGGGCTGCGGCCCGTGACCCGCGGGGGCCCGGGCGCCTGCTCAGCCGGCTTCGGAGTCGTCGGCGCCGGCGTCCTTCTGGTGGCCGCGGCGGGCGTCGCGGTCGAAGATGCCCATGATCTCGCACGGTCCGCCCTCAGCGCCGATGGCGTGCGGCATCATGGTGGGGAACTCGGCGGCCTGGTTGGTCTCGATACGAAAGCGCTGGTGACCGAGCATGAGGATGGCGGTACCGGACAACACGACGAGCCATTCGCGGCCGGGGTGGGCGCGCATACGGGCCGGGTTGTCGGGCGGCGGGTCGGTCATCCGCTGACGCACCACACTCATACCGGGGTCGCCCTTGACGGGCCAGCGCATCAGACCGTGCGTGCCGTCGATCATCGGGCTGATGACGACGTCGTCGGCGGCGTTCTCCACGAGCTGGTCCAAGGTGGTGTCGAGGGCGCGGGCGAGGGTGACGAGCTGATCCAGGGCGAGGCGGCGCTGGCCGTTCTCGACACGGCTCAGTGAGGACTGGCTGAGGTGGGCCCGGGTGGCCAGCTCCTCCAGCGACCAGCCCTGTGCGACACGCAGCGCGCGGATCCGTTTGCGTACGAGGCTGTCCAACTGCCCATCTTCTTGCGTCATAGGCAACATGGTATGCTCTGGATGCAAAGTGCGCTTAACGTCGAATACAGGTGGTCCGGCACAGGGGACCAGGTACGACGAAAGGGCGCGAGATGTCTGCGCAGATTTCCCACCACGAGAGCGATGCACTGCCCAACGGGACCGTGGATGTCGTGGTGATCGGCGGCGGCGCAGCGGGCCTGAACAGCGCGCTGATGCTGGCCCGCTCGCGCCGCTCGGTCGTCGTCGTCGACAGCAGTACCCCGCGCAACGCCCCCGCCGCCGCCATGCACGGCTTCATCGTCCTGGACGGCACCCCGCCGTCCGAGATCCTCAAGCGCGGACGCGAACAGGTGCGCCAGTACGGCGGCCGGATCGTCTTCGGGGAAGTGGCCACGGCCGAACCCGCCGCCCCCTCAGCGGACGGTGATCTGCGGTTCACGGTCACCCTGGCCGACGGCCGCACAGTGACGGCGCGCCGGGTGCTGGTGGCCACCGGCCTGCGAGACGTGCTGCCCGAGGTGCCCGGCCTGGCCGAGCACTGGGGACGCAGCGTGGTGCACTGCCCCTACTGCCACGGCTATGAAGTGCGCGACGAGCCCATCGGCATCCTCGCCACCGGCCCCGCCTCCGTCCATCACGCCTGGCTTTTCCGCCAGCTGACGGATGACCTCGTCTACTTCACCCGCGGCACCGATCTGGACTCCGAGACCCGCGCCCGCTTCGCCGCCCGCAACATCCGCATCGTCGAGACCGACGTCAAGGAAGTCGTCAACGACGACGGCACCCTGGTCGGCGTCCGGCTGACCGACGGCACACTCGTGGGGCGGCGGATTCTGGCCGTGGCCACACAGATGCAGGCCCGCACCGAGGGCCTGGAGGGTCTGAAGGTGCCGGTGGAGAACCTGCCCGACGGCATGGGTCGCCGCTTCGCCTCCGCCACGGCCGGCACCACCGAGGTCCCGGGTGTGTGGGTGGTCGGAAACGCCACCGACCTTACTGCTCAGGTCGGCGCCTCCGCTGCGGCCGGAGCCCTGGCCGGCTCCCACATCAACGCCCTGCTGGCCACGGCGGATACCGACGCCGCGCTCGCCGCCGCACAGAAGACCACCGGCTGACACGTAAGCCCCGCTGCTGAACAACCGCGCGGACTGGTATCCAGCGGTCCGCGCGGTGAGCAAGTCCCCTATCTCACCAACCTGGCGACCGGTCCTGTCCCGGCGCTGATTCCGCATGCCCTTTGGGAAGGAAACCATGAGTATCAACCAGCCTCCTCAGACGGCGGCCGCTCCGGTCAGCGACGAGAGTGCGCCGGATGCGCGTCAGCTGCGTGCGATCCTGATCACCGTCTCGATCGCACTGATGGCCGTCATCGCCTCGGTGTCCGGGCTGAACGTCGCCCAGACCCATATGGCAGTCGAGTTCGGCGTCTCGCAGAACACCGTCCTGTGGATCATCAACATCTACACCCTCGCCCTGGCCGCGCTGCTGCTGCCGCTCGGAGCGATCGGTGACCGGCTCGGCCGCAAGCCCATGCTGATCACCGGGCTGGTCATATTCGGCGCCGCCGGCGTCGTCGCAGGATTCGCTCCGTCGGCCGCGGTGATGATCGCCGCTCGTATGGCCGCCGGTATCAGTGCCGCGATGATCATGCCGATCACCCTGGCCGTCATCACCTCCACCTTCCCCGAGGAGGAGCGCGGCAAGGCGATCGGTGTGTGGTCCGGTGTCGCCGGCGGCGGCGGCATCCTGGGGATGTTCCTCTCCGCCCTGCTGGTCGACGTCGCCGACTGGCGCTGGCTGTTCGTGCTGCCCGTGGTCCTGGTCATCGTCGCGCTGGCGATGACACTGAAGTCGGTGCCCAACTCCCGCGAACGCTCCACCCGTTCCTTCGACACCATCGGCGCGATGGTCTCCACCCTCGCCGTGATCGGTCTCATCTTCGTCCTGCAGGAAGGACCCGAGCGCGGATGGACCGCCCCCATCACCCTGCTCAGCCTGGCCGTCGGCGTCGTCGCCGCCATCGCCTTCGTGGCCTGGGAACTCCACCGCCGCGACGCCTCGCTGCTTGACATGCGCCTGTTCCGCGAGCGCGGCCTGGCCTCCGGCTCCATCACCCTGCTCGTCGTCTTCGGCGTCCAGGCCGGCATCGCCGTGGTCCTCTTCCCATTCTTCCAGGCCGTGCTCGGCTGGTCGGGGCTGCTGTCCACCGTGGCGATGATGCCGATGGCCGTCATGATGATGATGGCCTCCGGTCTGGCACCGAAAGTGGCCGCCAAGATCGGCGCCCGCTCCACCATGACCGTGGGCATCGCCGCGGCCACGCTCGGCTTGGCGCTGATGGCTCTGTTCGCGTCCGTCGAAGGCGGCTACCTGTCCATCCTGGCCGGCATGCTCGCCATGGGCATCGGCATGGGTCTGTCGATGACACCCTCCACCGAGGCCATCACCAGCTCACTGCCCCGCTCCAAGCAAGGCGTCGCCTCCGCGCTCAACGACGTCACCCGCGAGTTCGGCACTGCCCTGGGTGTCGCGATGCTCGGCGCGCTCCTGGCCAGCGGCTACCGCAGCGCCATCGACGCCAAGCTCGACGGCATCCCCACAGGCGCCGCCGACACTGCCCGTGAAGGCATCGCCAACGCCATCGAGGTCGCGCCCACCACCGGCAGCCACGCCCAGGACCTGATCCACGCCGCACAGCAGTCCTTCGTCGACGGCTGGCAGCAATCTATGTGGATCGGCGCCGCCGTGATGGGTGTCCTACTCGTCTACGTCGCCGTGCGCGGCCCGAAGAACACCACCCCCGTAGAAACCGACGAGGAGACAGACCCGGAGGCCGGAGCGGCGGAGAGCGTCGCCGCCTGCTGACCTCACAGGAACTCCGTGCGGACGGAGCACGACGCCGCCCGCACGGCAGACGGCTGTCGGGCGCACCGCGAACTCGTGGTGCGCCCGACAGCCGCACCACGCATTGAGCACTACCCGATATCCGAATCACCTGCAGGAGTAGCACTCCTGAGCACCGTCGAGCTGACCGCAGACAACTTCAACGAGGTCATCTCAGCGAACGACTTCGTGATCATCGGCTCTGGGCCGAATGGTGCCGCCCATGACACAGGTTCGGCCCCGTCTTCGAACAGGTCTCGGACAAGCACGAGGACGCGGTGGCCGGAGCCGGAGCGGCGGTGGGCATCGGCGCCGCGGCACTGTACATCCCGGTCTTCGTCCAGGGTGTGGTCTCGCCTGCGACGATGGCCATGGCCGTGTGGCGTGCGTGGCCCTGGCGGTGTGGCGGACACCCGCATGGGCGGTCGTCCTGGCGGCCAGCGCGATCGGATTCCTCTTGCTGCGACGGGGCCCCAGGGCACGCATGCCCTGCTCGGTAGCCTTGTGGATCCTTCGGTCACTCCGGGGCCCGTCTACCCATTGACCATGCCATGGCCACACTCCGGCGTGATTGGCGGTCCGCCCTTGGGGGCGACGTTGATGACCGGCAGGAGCGTTGCCGAAGCGGGAGCGCTGATCTGGCGGGGAGTAGGTCCTGCTGGTGTTGGAACGTCTGCGAGTCGGGTGAGTAGTTTGTCGAGCGCGGTCTGTCCTTCTTCCGCTGCCGCGCGTTCATCATCGCTCAGCGGTATGGACGCCAGCATGCGCTGGAGGTTCTCCTTCGCTTCCAGGAATTGCCCCTTCGACGAGTCCTTCGGGGTGTAGAAGAGGAGGCCTACAGCACCCGAGAAGGGCAGGGCTAATCACGTCTCCGGCGAAGCGGGGGAACCTCCTCGCCCCCGGATCGGTGGTGCTGGGCTGTGGGTCGGGCGGGTGCGGGGGTCAGGGCCAGCGCATGTCGGTGGCGTAGGGCAGGGCGTGGACGCGGGTGGTGTCGCGGGCGTCGAGGGCGTCGCGCAGTTGGGTCCAGGCTTGGCGGGGGGTGTTGTCGGTGCGGTGGCAGCCGCCGCGTTGGGTGCAGGCGGTGTGTTGGGAGAGGGCGCCGGCGGCGCGTAGGGGCTGGTTGCGGTGGTGGGCGCCCCAGTCGCTGATGGCGGCCCATTGGCGGGCTTGGATGCCGTCGGTGCGGTAGATCTGGGGGAGGGCGTGGACGGTGGGGGCGGCGCCGGTGGCGAGGTAGTGGATGTCGGCGACGGTCCAGCCGTTGTTGCAGGTGGTGGAGTCCTGTTCGGGGGTGGGGCAGCCGCCGGCGGAGTTGGCGGCGTAGATGCGGCGGTCGGTGGTGGCGGTGTAGGCGTCGATCCAGGCGCGGGCCCAGGCGGGTGAGGACCAGGAGGGTTCGGCGTCGAGGGCTGCGGTCACGGTGACGGCGGGGGTGATGGCGCGTCGGGCTGCGGTGTCGGTGATGCGGGCCCAGTCGGCGCCGGCGGTGGCGGGGTCGGTGCCGCCGTCGTTTTTGTTGTTGACGCCGAGGGCGAGGTGGGCGGTGGCGCCGGTGGTGTTGCAGGTGGCGAAGCCGGTGGTGTAGGCGGCGGCGATGTCGGCGGCGGCGGTGGTGGGGATGCGGGGGGTGGTGGTGTCGGCGGTGGTGCCGGGGTGGCGGAGCCGGTCGGGGTGTTCTTGGGTGCCGAGGAAGAGGATGCGCAGGCCGTGGTGGCCGGCGGTGGCGTCGGCGCATCCGGCGTCGTGGGCGCGGAGGGTGTCGGCGGGGGTGCCGTCGGCGGTGATGTAGCGGCTGGTGGTGTGGCCGGGGTAGGCGGGTGCGGCGGCGGCCGGTGGCGGGGTCAGGGCCAGGGCGGTGGCGGTGGCGGTGAGGGTGCAGATGAGGCGGGTGGCGGGTGCGGGCACGGGGTCTCCTGGCGGGTCGGTGGTTGTGGGACCCATTGAGCCGTGCTGTGGGGTGTGGGGCACGCACCGTGGCGGGCGTGTCTGTGCGCGGGTGGTGGGGGCGGGGCATGACTGCGGCGCCCGTGGGCGGTGCCCGGGGCGCTGGGGTGGGGTGTGGTGCGGGCCGGTGCGGCGGTCGCCTCTCGGCGCGTGGCGCAACGCGGTTCCGTGGCCGCCTCCGGTGCCGGAGCGCCGGGTGGGCGCGGTATTCCGCGAAGGCGTTGAGTGGAGCCCGGGGGACACTTGCTACCGCACCGGTCCGCAGTGGGTGCAACGGGTGGGGTGGGGGCGGTATTCCCGGTGGGCGGATGTGGAGGTGGATTCGGGGGGCGCGCGGGCTCCGGTTTCCCGTGTAATGCCGCAACCTGTGATGATTCTGTGTGTGTGGCGTGAACTGATCGTGGAGCTGTACCCGCGGGCGGCGTTGGCCGAGCCGGCGGAGGAGTCGGCCGTGGCCCTGATCGAGAAGGAGTTGGGGTTGCCGGTGCCGTTCGAGTTGGCGTCGTTCTTCGGTGCCTGCGACGGGGTGTGCAACGAGTACGGCGATGCGGTGGTGTGGCCGGCGCGGCGGGTGGTGGAGGACAACCTGGCGATGCGGGCCGAGCCGGATTATGTGGAGCTGTATGCGCCGTTCGAGGAGTTGATCTTTTTCGGCGACAGCGACATGGGGCCGCAGTTCGCTTGGGTGCATACCGATTACGGTCCGGGGATCGTGGTGTGGGATCACGAGACGGATCGGCGTCGGTTGGTGGCGGTGTCGCTGCGGGATTATCTGGTGCGGTGCCTGGGTGGGGGCGGGGGGTGGTGGCGCTGAGCTGGACTGTCGGGGCGGTGTGCCGGTGAGGTCGGCCTGACCTGGGGGTTTGTGCTATTTTGCGTGGCGTTGCCCCGGGTGTGCGGGGTGTGTCCGCCCCTGCTGAGGAATGAGCGAGTCCAGCGATGTCTGAGTCATCGGCTACGCAGTTCGACGGTGCCGAGGTGCGGGTGTACCTGCAGGGTGTGGCGGTGGAGGGGTTTCCCCGTTTGGCGCCGGAGGCGCGGCGGGGCCGGGTGCGCGACATCGTGGAGGTGGGTGCCGAGGTGCTGCACCGGCCGTGCCGGCGGGTGGGGGAGAGCCGGTGGGGCGGGGCGTGGTTGGCGTCGTTGATCGATGACATGTTCGTGACGATGTATGCGGCCGAGGGTGTGGGGTTGGCGGCCAACCAGGTCGGGGTGGATGCGGCGGTGTTCGTCTACGACTGCTTCGACGATGACGGGGTGCGGCATGTGGGGCATGTGTGCAACCCGGTGTTGGAGGGGTGCGGCGGGTCGTCGGTGGTGGAGGACGAGGGGTGCCTGTCGGTGCCGGGTCCGCATGCGGAGCTGGCGCGGTCGGAGTATGCGTCGGTGCGTGGGTGCGATCGGGACGGCTACGGGGTGGAGGTCGCCGGCAGCGGCTATTTCGCGCGGTGTCTGCAGCACGAGACCGATCACACGCTGGGGCGGGTCTATATCGACCGGTTGGCCAGGCGTAGGCGGCGCAAGGTGGTGCGGCGCATGGAGCGTATGCGGGGTGAGGTGGTGCAGCGCCGCCGCGACAACGCCCGGTGGCTGGTCGCAGAGGACGGCTGAGGGGCCGGTCAGGTCGGGCGCAGGGGCTCGTCGGTGAGCAGGTGGCGGGTGAAGCCGCGTTCGCTCAGGCGGTGGGCGGCGTTCCAGACGGGTTCGGGGATGTCGACGGGGGCGCTCCAGCGCCGGCGGGCGTAGACGGCCAGGCGCTGCAGGTCGCCGACGAGGAAGTCGATGAGTTCGGCGGCGGTGTGGTCGGGGGTGGGGTAGTCGCGGTAGCCGCCGGGGAAGCGGCTGAAGGTCCATTCGACGCCGGGCCAGTGGCGGGCTGCGGTGGCGAGGGCGCGTTGGGCCATGTAGGGCTTGGCGGTGAGCACGGCGCGGTGGACGGTGCGCCCGGTGGCGGCCAGGAGTGCGCGGGAGTGGCGCAGGTTCTCGCCGGTGTTGGTGGCGCGGGTTTCCAGGAGGACGGCGTCGTCGGGCAGGGGCGCGGTTTCTCGGGCGGCGCGGGCGAAGGTGGCGGCTTCGCCGGCGGGCCAGCGGGGTGTTCGGGTGTCGCCGGCGGTGCGGCGGCCGCGGTCGCCGCTGAAGCATACGAGGGGGGCGGTGCCGCGGTGCCATAGGTGGGCGGCGTGGGCGGCGACGCGCAGGTCGTGGCTGCCGAGGACGAGGACGAGGTCGTTTCCGGGGGCGGGGTGGGCGGCCGGGCGGGTGTGGAAGTCCCACAGGGTTTGGGCGTGGGTGTGGGTGGTGCTGTCGACCTGTCTCACGGCGTTCACTGTAGCGAGTGGGGCCGGTGCGGGGCGGTGGGGGGCCGGTTGGGGGCGGGTGGTGCGGCGGCGGGGCGTGTTCGGGGGCCAATCCGATGGGGTTGGCCCTTTTCGTGGTCGGGGTGCGGGCGGGGCGGGGTCTGCGGAGTCCGGGGGGTGGAGGGCCGGTGGGCGTGCCGGGGCCGCGTAGCGGAGGGGTGTCGGCCGCAGGCGGGGGCGCACACGGGCCCCGCCCGCACCCCGGGTGAATCCGACGGGTCGTGGCGGGGGCGGGGCCGGGTGCCGGATCGGTGTCGTCCGTGGGCTGCGTGCCGGTGCGCCGCCCGTTTCCGGCTGATCGTGTCTGCCCCGGTTGGGGGCGGTGGTTCGGGGCAGTCGCGGCGGAGAGTACGCAATCGGTGGTTCGGTGCCGGTTGTGCTGGTTTCGCGTTGGTGTGTGGCGATGCCGGAGCGCCGAGGGGGTGGGGATGCGTGCAGGCGGGCTGGGGTGTGCGGCGGCGCTGGTCGCGGTGCTGGCGGGCTGCGGTCCGGTCGCCCCGGCCGGGGGCGGCCGTGAGCGGCAGCCGCCGCAGCCGGAGGCGTCGGCCGCGGGGGCGGCGGGCGGCGGCGACGCCGCGGTGCGCGGGCGGGTGATGCGGGTGCAGGGCGCGCCGGGGGCCCACTGCCTGCTGCGGGCCCGGGCGCCGTCGCGGCCGGTGCCCGATCCCGAGACCGCGGCGGTCACCGACGCCCGGGGGCGCTACGCCTGGTCGCTGCCGGCGGCCACCTACACGCTCTGGGCGCGCTGCGGGGCCGCCGAGGGCCGCGTGGAGGGTGTGGAGGCGGTGGCGGGGCGGACGGTGCGCGCCGACATCGTCGTCGAGTGAGCGGCGGCGGTGGGGGTAGGGGGCGGCCATGGTCAACGTCCTCAGCAGCCGCGTCCTGCTCCACCCCAGCGACCCCGAGCGCAGCCGCGCGTTCTACCGCGACGTGCTGGGGCTGGCGGTCTGTCGCGAGTTCGCCACCGGCGGCGGCACCTACGGGACCGTGTTCTTCCTGGGCGGGGGGTTCCTGGAGCTGTCGGGGCGCAGCGACACGCCGCCGGCGCCCGGGCCGGTGCAGCTGTGGCTGCAGGTTCCCGACGTCGAGCGGGCCCGGCGGGAGCTGGCGGGGCGCGGCGCGGTGATCGCGCGCGAGCCGGTGCGCGAGCCCTGGGGGCTGGTGGAGATGTGGTTGGCGGATCCCGACGGTCTGGCCGTGTGTGTGGTCGAGGTTCCCGAGGACCATCCCATCCGCCGCCGCGACTGACGGGCGCCGCGCCCGCGGTGGGCGCGGCCGCTCCGGGCGGTGGCCCGGTGCGGTGCTCAGTCGGCGCCGCCGCGGTCGGACCGGGCGCGGGCGTCGGCGGCGCCGCCGGCGCCCACCGCGGTGGCGCGCTGGTGGCGGGTGGCTTCCAGCTGGTCGCGCAGCCGCGTGATTTCGCGGGGGCCGAAGGTGCCGATGAGGGCGGGCAGGGCGCCGCGCAGGCTCTGCACGGTGCGCAGCCAGGGTTGGCCGTAGATGTGGCGGCGGCGCCGGGTGATGCCGGCCAGGAGGCGTTCGACGGCCGGTTCGGGCGCGTAGGTGCGGTTCATCGGCCAGGGCAGGCGGCGGCGCAGGGTGGCCAGGGCGGTGTCGCTGTCGGCGCCGCGGACCATGTCGGTGTCGGTCCAGCTGAGGTAGGCCACGCCGACGCCGACGCCGTGGGGGGCCTGTTCGGGGGCCAGGCAGTGGGCGAAGGCCTCGACTCCGGATTTGGAGGCGCAGTAGGCGCCCATGAGGGGGGCGGGTGTCAGGGCGGCGAGGGAGGCGACCTGTAGCAGGTAGCCGCCGGTGCGCTGCAGGGCGGGCAGGAATGCGCGGGCGGTGGCGATGCTGCCGAGCAGGTTGACTTCGATGACGCGGTCGAAGGCGTGGGCGGGGGTGTGGTCGAAGGGTCCGCCGGTGGCGATGCCGGCGTTGGCCACGACGATGTCGATGCGGCCGCGGTGGCGCTCGATGCGTGCGGCGATGTCGGCGAGGGCGGGGGCGTCGGTGACGTCGGCTTCGTAGACGTCGGCGTGGGTGGCGCAGTCGCGGGCGGTGGCGGCGAGTTCGTCGCCTTCGAGTCCGACCAGGACGGGGTGGGCGCCCTCCGCGGCCAGGCGCAGGGCCAGCAGGCGGCCGATTCCGCGGGCGGCTCCGGTGACCACGGCGGTCTTTCCGTCCAGGGCGGGGTGGCGGCGCGTGCTCATGCGGGCTCCTCGTGGTGGGTGCGGGGGGCGAGGTGGGTGTCGGCGAGGTCGGTCAGGGCCCGGGCGAGGGCCTGGGGGGTTTCCAGGGGGGTCATGTGGCCGGCGTGGGGGATTTCGACGACGTCGCGGCAGTCGGGAAGGAGGCCGGCCATGCGGTGGGCGTGGGCGCGGGGGGTGAGGCGGTCGTCGGTGCCGGCGAGGAGGACGGCGGGCGCGGTGAGGGCGGTCAGGCCGCGGTCGAGGTCGAGGCCGGCGAGGACGCGGCCCCAGCGGGCGCGGGGGGCGGGGGCGACGGCGTGGACCATCCGGGTGCACATCTCGACGGTGGCGGGGTCGGCGCCGTCGGCCATGGTGGCGTAGTGCAGGGCGGCGCGGGTGAGGCGGTTGCGGGGGCCCAGGGGCAGGGGTGCGGTGAGCAGGGCGCGGTGGGCCAGGGCGGCGAGGCGGGGGGTGCGGTGGGCGAGGGGGATCACGCGTGAGGTGCGGGGCAGGTCGCTGGGTCCGGTGCTGGCGAGGAGGGCGGCGGCGGTGCGGGTGGTGAAGCGGGGTCGGTCGGCTGCGGCCATGAGGGTCATGGCGCCCATGCTGTGGCCGGCGACGACGGCGCGTTCGTCGGGGGCCAGGGCGGTGTCGAGGACGGCGATGAGGTCGTCGGCGAGGGCGGTGGTGGTGTAGGCGGGGCCGCCGCGGGGGGTTTGGCTTTTTCCGTGGCCGCGCTGGTCGTAGCAGATCAGGCGCAGGCGGTCGCCGATTCGGTCGATGAGGGGGTGCCACAGGCGGGTGGAGCAGGTCCAGCCGTGGGCGAGGACGACCGGTGGGGCCTGCGGGGGGCCGTGGATCTCGGCGTGCAGGCGGGTTCCGTCGGCGGAGTGCACCGTGAGGCTCTGCCGGGGGGTGGGGGCGGCGGAGGTGGTCATGGTCGGTCGCTCCTGGGGGCCGTCGGGCGTCGGGGTGGAAACCGAGCCTAGACCATGACAATGGTCATTGGAAGAGTTGTGTCACATCGGCGCGGTGCCGACCGCGCGGGTGCGGCGGCGGGTGCGGACCGGCGCTACACTCGGGGCCCGACCGGCGCATCGAATCGGGAAGGCCGCCACGTGGACCGCGACCTCACGCTCGAGACGATCCTGGAGGGGCTGGCGCTGTACGCGCCGGCCGCGGAGCCGCGGCGCGGCCGCATCAGCTCCGCCACGCTCGACCCCGGCGGCGACGGGCTGCTCAAAGCCGTGGTGGATTTCGGGTCCACCCCCGAGGGTCCCGATACCGGACCCGACCTGGAGATCGCCAGCCGCCGGTATTCGGGCGCCGCCGACGCCGGGCGGGAGCTGCGCGCCTTCTGCGCCGAACGCGCCCTGATGGAGCGTCGTTCCCGCGACCCGGCCGGCGCCGAGGCGTTCTCGCTGGGCGCCGACGCGGAGTGGTCGGAGGGGGCCGTGGCGGTGGAGGGGCGGGCGCTGGCGATGACCGTTGTGACCGCAGACCACGCCTGGGTGGGGGCCGCGCTCGCCCCGGGCGGGGTGCTGGTGCGGGTGTTCACTCCGCCGCCGGGACCGGGGCCGGCGGAGCTGGTGCGCATCCGCGCGCCCGAGCGGCTGGAACCGTTGCGCGGGCGCGGCTGAGGCGCGGTCTCAGCAGCAGTCGGGCCCGCCGCCGGGGGCCTCGCCGTCGTCGGCGCGGGCGGCGGGGGTCATCAGCCGGCGCGGTCCCGGGCCCTGGTCGGCGAGGCGGTCGTGGGGGTTGGACAGGGTGCAGCGCTCCAGCGACAGGCACCCGCAGCCGATGCAGTCGGTCAGGTCGTCGCGCAGGCGCTCCAGCTGGTCGATGCGCTCCTGCAGCCGGTCGCGCCAGGCTTGCGACAGCCGTGCCCAGTCCTCGCGGGTGGGGGTGCGCGCCCGGGGCAGGCACTCCAGGGCTTCGCCGATGTCGGCCAGCGGGATGCCCACGCGCTGGGCGAGCCGGATGAACGACACCCGGCGCAGCGTGTCGCGGCGGTAGCGACGCTGGTTGCCGGCGGTGCGGCGGCTGGAGATCAGGCCTTTGCGCTCGTAGAAGTGCAGGGCCGAGACCGCCACGCCGCTGCGCTGGGACAGCTGGCCCACGGTGAGTTCCTTGGCCTTCCACGACGGCTGGCCGGTCATCGAGTGCCCTCCCCGCCCTGAGACATCAACGCAGCTTGAGGTTAGCAAAGGCGGCGCCGGCTGCGGCCCGCAGCCGGCGCGGGGCGGCGTGTGCGGCCACGGGTGCGCGTTTTGGCATAACGCCCCGCGGGCCCGGGGCCGAGTTGTACATTGTTTACCGCCGCAGGGTATGCGGTAGCGGCCTGGAGCGGCCTCTCGACGGGCGCCGGCGGTGGCGGTCGCATCGGCTCGTGCCGTGCGGCCGGCGCCGCGGGGAGGGCGCCCGAGGCCCATGCCCGGCGCGGGCCGAGGGGGAAACGGCCCGCGCGCCGGGGTCGCGAACGGGGGGAGAAGCCGCGTACCGGTGCGCCGCAGAGCGCTGCCGCGCGGCGGATATCAGGGGGAGCAAGACACCGTGGTGCACCACATGACGGCGGAAACCGAGCATTCGGCGCCTGCGGCGCCGGCGGGCGGCGACACGCTCGCCGGGCCCGGCGAGCCCGACCACCGGCTGTCCTTCGCCGGCCAGCCCGCCAGCGTGGGGGCGCTGCGCGACTGGGCCGCCCGGTGCCTGCGCCGCGGCCCGTTCGCGCACCCGCCCGACCTGGTCGAGGACCTGCTGGTGTGTGCCAGCGAACTCGCCACCAACGCGGTGCGCCACTCCGGTTCGGGCCTGCCCGGCGGCACCTTCACCGCCCGTCTGTGGCAGGACCGCCGCCGGGTGCGCCTGGAGGTCGCCGACCTGGGACCGCGCCCGGGACGGCCCACCCTGCCGCGCATCGACGGGTCGCTGCTGGGCGACGGCGCCGCCGAGAACGGCCGCGGCCTGGGGTTCGTGGCGGCGCTGTGCGGCGGCGAGTGCGGCGCCACCGCCCCGCCCGACCCGCGCGGCCACGCCGTGTGGTGCGAACTCGCCCGACCCGCCGGTCCCGGACCCGAGGAGGCGCGGTAGGGCCCCGGCGGCGCGCCCGCACCGGCCCGGGCCGGTGTCGGCGCTAGGTTCGCCCCCGAGCGCCGATGCCGGAAAAGCGGCCGGCGATACGGGGAAAGGAGCCGGCGATGATCACCAGGCTGGGTGTGGCGGGCGTGTTCGTGCTCGACTACGACGAGGCCAAGAGGTTCTTCCTCGGCAAGCTCGGGTTCGAGGAGCGCTTCGACCTGGCGATGGACGACGGGATGCGGTGGCTGACGGTGGGGCCGCCGGCCGATCCCGGCTTCCAGCTGAGCCTGCAGGTGCCCGGGCCGCCGATGCACGACGCCGACACCGCCGCCACCCTCCGCGCACTGGTGGCGCGGGGGGCGCTCAGCGGTGGGGCGTGGCACACCGACGACTGCCGCGCCACCCACGCCGCCTACGCCGCGCGCGGAGTGGAGTTCCTCCAGGAGCCGCGCGACGTCGCCTACGGGGTCGAGGCGGTCTTTCGCGACCCCTTCGGCACCTGGTACAGCCTCAACGAGCTCAACGAGGCGGCCTTGGATCCCCAGGCCATGGCCGAGCGCTTCGGCCCCGGCGACGCCTGATCCGGCGGCGGGGCCTGTGCGCGCGTCCGCGGCCGGACCCCACGGTGGGGTCCGGCCGCGGACGCGGTGGGTGGGGTCTCAGGCCGGTACGCGGGCGGTGTCGCGGTCCCAGACCCGGTGGCCGGCGAGCACCCGCGTGAAGGCGGTGTGGAAACCGCCCGGGTCGCTGCCGCGATGGGTGAGCACACCCTGGTCGGAGACCCCGGTTTCGCCGTCGCCGGCCAGGCGCAGCGGCGGAAGCGGCGCCGCCTCCAGCACGCCCACCCCCTCGTGCAGGGCCGCCACCGGCTTGGCGTGTTTGAAGGCCTCGGCGACGTAGTTGAGCGCCAATCCGTTGCGGGCCAGTGACGCGGCCGAGGAGGCGCCCCCGGCCACGACGACCGCGTCGTAGAGCACCGAGGACATGGTGTGCAGGGCCCGGTCCACGACCAGGCTCTGGCCGTCGGCGGCGCCGAGCCGGCCCTCGTCGGGAGCCAGCACCTCCACCGCTGCGCCCTGGGCGGCCATGGCCTCGCGGAAGCCGGTCACCGCGGCGGCGTCGACGCCCTCGTCGGCCAGTACCGCGATGCGGCGCGAGTAGACGGTGTCGGTGCGCGAGTTGGCCTGGCTGAGCGCGGGCGAGGAGCGGCCGTGGTTGGGCGCCTGTTCGGTGGCGGGCGGTGCGACGCCGATCCCCTGGGCGACGGCGCGGGCCAGGGTGTGGTCGACGGCGTCGAGGTGCTCCACGACGCGCTCGCGCACCGCCATGGTCGCGCACTTGCCCAGCTCGAACTGGAAGGCCGAGGTCAGGTGCGCGCGCTCCCAGCCGGAGAGGCTGTTGAGGAACAGGGTCGCCTGGCTGTAGTGGTCGGCGAAGCTCTCGCTGCGCTTGCGGATCGTGGCGCCGTCGACCCGTTCCTGGTAGTGGCTGTAGGGCGCCTCGCCCAGGTAGGGGCAGCCGCTGCCCAGCGAGTTGGGGAAGTAGCTGGTGCGCCCCCGGTGGAGGGTGTGCTGGTTGAATCCGTCGCGCTGGTTGTTGCTGACCTCGGCCACGGGCCGGTTGACGGGCAGTTGCTGGAAGTTGGGCCCGCCCAGCCGGATCAGCTGGGTGTCGAGGTAGGAGAAGTTGCGGGCCTGCAGCAGCGGGTCGTTGGTGAAGTCGATTCCGGGGACGACGTTGGCGGTGTGGAAGGCGATCTGCTCGGTTTCGGCGAAGAAGTTGTCCGGGTTGCGGTCGAGCACCATCTTGCCCACCGGGGTGACCGGGACGTCCTCCTCGGGGATGAGCTTGGTCGGATCGAGTAGATCGACGTCGAAGTCGAACTCCCGCGATTCGGGAATCAGCTGCACACCCAGCTCGTACTCGGGGTACTGGCCCTGCTCGATGGCCTCCCACAGGTCGCGCCGATTGAAGTCGGGGTCTTTGCCGCCGATTTTCTGGGTCTCGTCCCAGACCAGGGAATGGGTGCCCAGCAGCGGCGTCCAGTGGAATTTGACGAACGTGCCGTCGCCGCGCTCGTCGACCAGGCGGAAGGTGTGCACGCCGAAGCCCTGCATCATGCGGTAGCTGCGCGGGACGGCGCGGTCGCTCATCAGCCACATCATCATGTGCAGCGTCTCGGGCTGCAGCCCCACGAAGTCCCACAGGGTGTCGTGGGCCGACTGGGCCTGCGGGATCTCGTTGTGGGGTTCGGGTTTGACGGCGTGGACGAAGTCGGGGAATTTGATGCCGTCCTGGATGAAGAACACCGGCATGTTGTTGCCGACCAGGTCGTAGTTGCCTTCGCGGGTGTAGAACTTGGTGGCGAATCCGCGCACGTCGCGCACGGTGTCGGAGGATCCGCGGGATCCGGCCACGGTGGAGAAGCGCACGAACACCGGGGTGCGCAGCTGGGGGTCGGTCAGAAAGTCGGCGCGGGTGTAGTGCGCCAGCGACTCGTAGACCTGGAAGTAGCCGTAGGCGCCGGCGCCGCGGGCGTGCACGACCCGTTCGGGGATGCGTTCGTGGTCGAAGTGGGTGACCTTCTCGCGGAAGTGGAAGTCCTCCATCAGCGTGGGGCCGCGCTCTCCGGCGCTGAGGGAGTTGTCGGTGTCGTCGACGCGGACCCCGGTGTTGGTGGTCAGCGCCCGGTCGGAATCGTCGCGGACCTGATCGAGCCGGCGGTCCTTCTCGTCTCCGGCCGGCTCCTGACCGCGGGAGAACTCGGACATGGCGGTGCCCCTTCGCTGCTGTGGTCGCCTCGCGTGGGCCCGGGCGCGGCTGCGGGGCGCCCGGGTTCTGACGGTGCGGTCCTCCGCTGACCGCACGTCGCCCGGGCAAACACGCTGCGGAGTCGAGCCCGCGGGTCGCGGCAGGCGGCCGGGCCGGGGACGGTTGGGGGCCGGCGATCGGGGTTAGCGGCGGATGCGGGAGGTCCGGCCGGGGGGATCCGGTGCGGGACCGAATCTTTCGGGGAAGGAGCAGTGCAGGTATGGCTTCCAACGGTCTGGTGCGCACTCGCCACGACAGCCTCATCGCCGGGGTGTGCAGCGGTCTGGCGCGCCGCTTCGGCCTGTCGCCGTTCATCGTGCGCCTGCTGTTCGTGGTCTCGTGTGTGCTGCCGGGGCCGCAGTTCGTCATCTACATCGCGCTGTGGATCGTGATGCCCAAGGAGGCCTGAGTTCGCCGGCCGGCGCCGCGGCGGGGCAGCGCGCCGTGGCGCCGGCGGCCGGGGGCGGCCGGCCTGGCGGGGTGTATCCCCCCGTCGGCCCCCATGCTCGCGGCATGCTCGGGGTCGCCGGCGGCGACCCGAACGGCGAGCCCGCGCCGGTCCTGCACGGCGGGCCCGGGTCCGGGTGCACACCCGGCCAGCGCCGGCTGTTCGACCCCGGCCGCTACCGCGTCGTCCTGCTGGACCAGCGCAACTGCGGGCGCAGCCGCCCCCACGCCGCCGACGCCGCAACCGACCTCTCCGCCAACACCACCCACGGCCTCCTCGCCGACATCGAACGGCTGCGCGCGCACCTGGGCATCGACCGGTGGCTGGTCTATGGCGCCTCCTGGGGCGCCACCCTGGCGCTGGCCTACGCCCAGCGGCATCCGCAGCGGGTCGCGCGCCTGGTGCTGTGCGGGGTCACCACCACGCGCCGCCGCGAGATCGACTGGCTGTTTCGCGGTGTGGGCCGGTTTCTGCCCGGGCAGTGGCAGCGCTTCCGCGACCACGTGCCCGAAGCCGCCGCCGACACCGACGTGGTGGCCGCCTGCGCCGCCCGCATGGAGCACCCCGAGGCGGCCGTGCGCGCGGCGGCCGCCCGGGCGTGGACGCGGTGGGAGGACGCCGTGATCGGTCATGAGACCTCCGGCGACCCCACCGCCTACACCGGCCGGCCCGAACGCGACCGGCTGGCGCTGGTGCGTATCTGCACCCGCTGCTTCGCCAACGCCGCCTGGCTGGAGGAGGGCGCCTTGTTGGACGGGGCCCACCGGTTGGCGGGCATCCCCGGCACGCTGATCCACGGGCGCCTGGATCTGAGCTCGCCGCTGGAGACCGCCTGGCTGCTGCACCGCGCCTGGCCCGATTCGCAGTTGCAGGTGGTCGAGGACGCCGGCCACACCGGCGGCCCGAGCATGGGCCGCCACCTGCTCACCGCCCTCAACGGCCCTGGCGCACCGCTCCCGGAGGCGTAGCGGCGGTGGGTCCGGCCCCCGGTGCGGCGACCCGCGGCGGTGGCCGCCGCCCGGCTCGCCCGGTCAGGCCGGCGCGATGATGTCGGTGATGTCGGTTCCGGCGCGCAGGAGGGCGAGTGTCCGCCGGGCGATGGCATCGACGCGGGATTCCAGTGCTGCGAGCGGGTCGGCGACGTCGTGAAGCCGGCGGATGCCGGTCATCGTGTGCCGGATGTCGGGGATGCGGTAGCCGGCCGCTCTGAGCGCGGCGGTGATGCGGGCCTCCCGGATCGCCGGGAGGGGGTAGCGCCGCGCGGCGCCCGCCCGCGTCGTGACGCGTTCCGGGACGACGAGCCCGGACTTCTCCCAGAACCGGAGCGTCGAGGCGGGGACGCCGAGGGCGCCGGCGAGCTCGGTGATCGTCATCGCGTCGCCGGTGGCCGGTGCCGTCTCGGCCGATGCCTCGGCGCGGATCGCCTGGAGCGCTCGGTGTGCGGCCAGGGCGTCGTCGCGCTCCCGGGCGAGGGCGACGTGGAAGGAACCGAGCAGGGCGGCCGCCTGATCACGCGGGAGCGTGCGGATCTCGCGCAGCGCGCGCCGCGCCCGGACCGGTCCGATCGCGGCGGCGAGGTCGCGGTAGGCGCGCAGGTCGCGCAGATGCCCGTGGGAGAACCGGCGGTAGCCGTTGGCCGCTCGGGGTGCCGGCGCGATGACGCCCAGCGCTTCGAGGTCGCGGATCTGCTGGGCGGAGTAGCCCGACGCCGCCGCGACCGCGGCGGTTGTGAGCCGCGTCTGCGGCGACGTGTCGGTGGAGGCCACGGTCCAACCCTCCATAGGCACTTCAACTTCATACTTCACGCATGGATTCAAGCATGCGTATGGAACAGCTTCTCCAGACGATCCGTGCCTTCGACGGCGTCGTGGAACTCGCTCCCGCAGAAGGAAGCGGGTTCCCCGAGATCGCATGGGGCGACCACTTCTTCTACTTCGCCCCCCACGGACAGGTCCCGGATCGAGTCCAGCCCTACGCCACGATCGTGACCAAGGATTATCCCGACGACACGCTGTGCGGCCTCGACCCGGCAGGCCGCTGGCGGGTCAACATCCACGTCGGCAAAGCCAAGCTCACCGAACTCACAGGCGAGGACTTCGGCGACACCGCCGCACACGACTTCAGCGAAGCTGACGTGATCCTCCCGCACCCGGTCTATGCAGCACTGGGCTGGATCGCCGTGGTCAACCCGGGCGACCGTACAGCACCCGCCGTCGTCGCCCTGCTGGGCGATGCCCACGACAACGCACCGCGGCGAGCTTCTCGCCGCGGTGCACCTGATGCGCCGGGTAATGCGACAGGGTGACGTCCTGCCCGCGGCTGGAGCCGGGGGTCTGCGCCGGACCGGTGCTGGGGCGCGGTCCTGTCGCTAGTGGTCCTCGGCCAGGCTGAGCACGATCTTGCCGCGCAGGTGGCCCTGTTCGCTGAGGCGGTGGGCCTGGGCGGTCTGCTCCAGCGGGAAGGTGCGCTCGATGGGCAGGTGCAGCCGGCCCTGCTCGATCAGCGGCAGGATCTCGGCGAAGACCTCCTCCAGCGGGGCGCCGTCGCCGCCGCCGGAGAAGGGCACGCCGTGCTCGGCGGCGTCGGGGTCGGCGATGGTGACCACCCGTTCGGGCGATCCGGCCAGTTCGACCGAGACCGCCAGTACGCCGCGGCCGGAGGCGTCCAGGACCGCGTCGACGCCCGTGGGGGCGGCCTCGCGCAGACGGTCCTGCAGCCCGGGGCCGTAGGTGACGGGCTCCACGCCCGCCTCGCGCAGGAAGTCGTGGTGGCGGGTGCTGGCGGTGCCGATGACGCGGGCGCCCCGAATCCGCGCCAGTTGGGCGGCGACCAGACCGACGCCGCCGGCCACGGCGTGGATGAGCACGGTTTTGCCGGCGCCGGAGTCCACACCGAGCAGGCCCAGGGTGCGGTAGGCGGTTTCGGCCGGGATCGGCAGTGCGGCGGCGAGTTCGTAGGAGAGCCAGTCGGGTTTGGCGACCAGCTCCTCGGCGGGCGACAGGGCGCGGGTGGCGGCGGCTCCGCCGCGGGCCTTGCCGAAGACGGCCTGGCCGGTGTTCCAGCCGGTCGCGCCGGGTCCGGTCGCCTCGACGGTGCCGGCCAGGTCCAGGCCGGTGCCCTGTGGGTGCTGCGGGGGAACCGAGGCGTCGGCGGAGAACGCGCCGCTGCGGATCTTCCAGTCGACGGGGTTGACGCCGACGGCGCGCACCGCCACCCGCACCTGCCCGGGGCCGGGTTCGGGGGCGTCCTCCTTCTCCAGCGTGAGCACGTCGGGTCCGCCGTAGCGGGAGTAGCGCACTGCCTGAGCCATGGCAAGCCTCCTGGTCGTGGTGTGGGGATGCGTCGACACCGCCACTGTGGAACCTGAACCGCGCTCGCGGTCAAGCGCGGGTGGGGCGGATCACCGCCGGTCGGCGGTGCGGTGGCCCGCCGGTACCGTACCGGCCCGGCCCGGCCGGTGGTGCCGTCCCCTGCGCGCAGCGGCGGCGGGTGCCGGGCGCTCACCGTGCCAGGCGCCGCCCCAGGGCGGTCAGGCGCGCCCGGCACCGGTGCTCGCCGTCGGGGGTGACGGTTCCGGGGACGGGGTGGAACAGGCGGGAGCGCACCTGGTCGGCGGGCAGGTCGACGTGCAGGTGGGCGGTGTGGGGGTAGTCGGCCTCGGCCAGTGAGCGGGCCAGGAGATCGGCGGGGTTCTCGGCGGGCAGCGGGCGCGGGGTGAAGCCCCGCCGGGTGGGCAGCGCATCGGCGATGCGGTCGGCGCGGAAGATGCGCCAGTCGGCGCGGTCGGGGTCGTAGGCGATGAGGTACCAGCGCCCCTGGGCGGTGACCAGGTGGTAGGGCTCCACGCGGCGCCGCCGGGAACAGCCGCGGCGGTCGCGGTAGTCGAAGGCGAGTACCTCGGTGTCGCGGCGGCAGCCGGCCAGCAGCGCCAGGCGGGCGGGGTCGACGGGCACCGCGCCGCGGTGGGGCAGGGCGGCTGCGGCGCGTCCCAGAGCGTCCAGCTGCGGGCGCAGGCGGGCGGGCAGCAGCGCCTGCAGTTTGACCAGGGCGCGGGTGGCGCCCTCGGCGATGCCCGGGGTGCTGCCGGCGGCGGTGGCCAGAGCGATGGCCGCGGCCACGGTCTCCTCGTCGTCCAGCAGGAGCGGGGGCACGGCGCGACCGCCCCGGGCGAGCCGGTAGCCGCCGTCGGTTCCGGTGGTGGCGTCCACGGCGTAGTCCAGTTCCCGCAGTCGCTGGACGTCGCGGCGCAGCGTGCGGCGGCTGGTGCCCAGCCGCTGCGCCAGTTCGGCTCCGGGCCACTGGCGGCGGGTCTGCAGCAGCGACAGCAGGCGCAGCAGCCGGGCGGGCATGTCCCGGCGCGTCGAGGTGGGCTCCATGCGTTGCACGATCGCAGGCCTTGAGGACGTGGTGTGGCCGCAAGGGGTGTGAACGTGGGCGCCATGACGGATACGACGCACAGCATCGGGGACGCGGGGCTGCAACGGCTGGCCCGGAACACGACGGGGCCGGTGCATCGGCCCGGGGGCGGTGGATACGACCGGGCCCGCACCGGTTATCAGCTGCTGGCGCCCCACCGGCCTTCGGCGGTGGTGGAGGCTTCCGGAGCCGCCGACGTGCAGGCGGCCGTGCGGGCGGCGGTGGCCGATGCGCCGGTGGCCGTGCAGGCCACCGGGCACGGCCGGGCGGCGGCGCTGCAGGGCGGGGTGCTGCAGGGCGGGGTGCTGGTCTCCACCGCGGGCATGGACCGGGTCGACGTCGACGCGGATGCGGCCACCGCCCGTGCAGAGGCCGGCGCGACTTGGGCCAAGTGGTGGCGGCGGCCGCCCTGCACGGGCTGGCTCCGCTGTCGGGAAGCATGCCCGGCGTCGGTGCGGTCTCCTACACCCTGGGCGGCGGTGTGGGACTGCTCGCCCGGCGCTGCGGGTTCGCCGTCGACCGGGTGCGGCGCGCGGAGGTGGTGACCGCTGACGGGCGGCTGCGTGTGGCCGAGCCGGGCAGCGAACCCGAGTTGTTCTGGGCGCTGCGCGGCGGCGGGGGGAGTTTCGGGGTGGTCACGGCGCTGGAGTTCGGGCTGGTGCCGCTGCGCCGGGTCTTCGGCTGCGGGCTGTACTTCGACCTCGCCGAGTGCCCTGATGCGGTGGCGGCCTGGGCGCGGTGGACGCACAGCGTGCCCGAGGAGACGACCTCGGCGGTGACGCTGCTGGTCATGCCCGATGTCGCGGGGGTGCCGGCCCGGCTGCGCGGCCGCCACATCGCCCAGGTGCAGATCTGCCATGCGGGACCGGCCGAGCAGGGGCGCCGGCTGGTGCGGAAGCTAGAGGCGCTGACGGGGACTCCAGCGCAGTCCACGCTGCGCGAGATGGACTACAGCGAGTCGGGGGCGGTATTCGACGAGCCCGACACCCCGCAGGGCTACCGGTCGCAGAACCTGCTGCTGGACTCGCTGGAGGAAGGGGCGATCGAGGAGCTGGTGGCCCGGGCGGGGCCGGGGGCGCCGGTGATGTGCGTGGCGGGGCTGCGCCACCTCGGCGGGGCCCTGGCGCGGGTGCCCGAGGGGGCCGGGGCGGTGGGCCACCGGGGCGCCGCCTATCTCGCCAGTGTGCTGTCGCCGGTCGATTCCGAGGGCGGCGGGGACGGCGGGGCCGGCGACCTGCACCGGCGGGTGCTGGAGCCCTTGACCGCACAGGCGATGGGGCGCTCGTTGAACTTCATGTTCGGGCCGGCGTCGGCGGCGGACGTCTCCGCCTGCTTCGCTGCGGCGGATTACCGGCGGCTGCGGGAGGCCAAGGCCGCTTACGACCCCGAAGACCGCATCCGCGCCAATCACCCGATCCCACCGGCGCCGCGCGGGTGAACCGGTCCCGTTCGGAGACGGGCCCCGGGGCGGGGGCGGCGGCCGGATGCGGTCTCCCCCGCCCCGCTGGTGCCCGGGCTGCGCCACGACGGCCGGCGCCTGCACCAGCGCACCATGGTCTGGAGCCCGTGAGCCCCGGCGGCGCAGCGGCGGCCGCGGGCTAGGCGGCCGGTGCGGCCAGCCACGCGTCGATGCCGGCCTCGATGCTGCGCTTGAGCTCGGCCGGGGCGAACGAGGCGGCCGCGGCGGTGCGCGCGAACGCGGCCATCTCCGTGTCGCTGCAGCCCGACGCTGCGCGCACCCGCGCGTACTCTTCGGTCAGCGTGGTGCGTGCCACGTCGGGCACGTCGGTGTTCAGCGTCAGCGCCAGACCGGCGTCGAGCAGCCGCGGCAGCGGGTGGGCCCGCACCGACGGGGCGAACCCCAGAGCCACGTTGGAGGAACAGCACACCTCCAGCGCGATCCCGCGCTCGCGCACCCGCTCGGCGACCGCGGCGTCGCCGAGCACGCCGATGCCGTGGCCGATCCGTTCGGCGCCCATGTCCAGCGCTTCGGACACCGATGCGGCGCCGCCGGCCTCCCCGGCGTGGTGGACGATGCGCACTCCGGCATCGGCGGCCTCGGCCAGCACGCCGGCGAAGGGCGCCAGGGGATAGCTCTCCTCACCGGCCATGCCCACCGCGGCCACCTGCTCGGGGTGCTGCAGGGCGAGGTCGAGGGTGCGCCGGGCCCGCTCCACCGATCGCCGCCGCGAGTGGTCCAGGATCAGCCGGGTGTGCAGCCCGTGGGCCGAGCGGCCCTGGGCCAGACCGGCCAGTACCGCCTCCAGCGGCATCCGCGGCGCGCCCAGCCGCTCACCGTGGGCGGCGGCGCTGAAGGTGGCTTCGGCGTAGCGGGTGCCCTGCGCCGCTTCGTCGGCGACGAACTCGCGGGCGATGCGGGCGAAGTCTTCGGGGCGGCGCAGGCAGTCGCGTACGCGGGCGCCCCGGTCGGCGAAGGCGCGAAAGCCCGCGAAGCGCTCGGGCGCCGCCTCCGGCGCCGCGCCCCCGTTGGCCGCGGCGATCTCGCGCAGCGTCGCGGGGCGGATCGTGCTCTCCAGATGGACGTGCAGGTGGGCCTTGGGAAGCAGGGCGAGGTCGCGCATGCACCGGATCCTAGAGGCGTTCCGCCGCGAGGCGTACCGGTTTTCGCGGGCGGAGGCCGCAGCCCGCGGCGGACTGCTTGCGCTGCGGTGTGTGTCATGCTTGCTGCGCAGCGTGAGCACACCCGGTGCCGACAGGGATTTCACCCGCACGCCACCGCCGGTTGGCGCTGGAGCGATACACCGGCGTAAGGCGTCCGCGCCGGTTCACCGCCGGGGCCTACCGCGCCCCCTCCCCGACGACGACAAGGCGGCTTTCGTGAAGGTCTCGGTAATCGTCCCTGCCTATGACGAGGAGGCGGTGCTCGGCCGCTGCCTGGAGGCGCTCGCGCGCCAGCGGACGCCCGCCGCAGAGATCATCGTCGTCGACAACAACTCCGCCGACCGCACCGCCGAGGTCGCCGCCGCCTTCGCCGAGCACGGGGTGCGGGTGGTGCGCGAGGCCCGCCAAGGCGCGGTGCACGCCCGCAACCGCGGATTCGACGAGGCCTGCGGCGAGGTGCTGGGGCGTATCGACGCCGACACCGTGGTGGGGCCGGAGTGGGTCGCCGGGGTGGCCGCCTCCTTCGCCGCCGACCCCGCCACGGGGCTCGCTCCCGACGCCGTCACGGGCCCGTCCTGGTTCTACGACGTCCCGCTGCGCCGCATGGGGCTTGCCGCCCACCGGTTCTTCTGCCACCGCCTCAACCGGCTGCTGTCGGGCCACGCCATGCTGTGGGGCTCCAATATGGCGCTGAGCCGGCAGTGCTGGCACCGGGTGCGCGCCCACACCTGCACCGCCCCGGGCATCTGGGAGGACCTGGACCTGGCGGTGCACCTGAGCCGGCTGGGCATGCGGGTGCGCTACGTCGACGGGTTGCGGGTGCCGGTATCCGCGCGGCGTATCGGCGCCTCGGTGAGCGAGCTGTATGCCTACCTGCGGGCCTGGCCGCGCACCTACCGGCTGCACGGCCGGCGCCGCGCGGCCGGGGGCGCGGCGGTGTGCCTGCTCATCGGACTGGTGCTGTTGCGGCCCTGCTCGCTGCTGGTGCGCGCGTACACCCCCTACGACGGCCGGTGGTCGCCGGTCGGGCTGCTGCGCCGCTCCGCGACCGGCCGCCCCCTGCCCTGACGGGGGAGGGCGGGGGCGGTTCCGCCCCGAGTGACGGATACGCGCTGCGGTCGGCGTCCGCGATCCGCTGCGGCCGGCTCACTCGGTGTCATTCCAGGCCGTGGCCTCGGGTGCTGTCGCCGTGGGCGCGGTAGCACCTGCACGAACCGCTCAGTGTGGCCGACCTGGCGACACGGGCGGCCGTGAGTCAGGCGACCCTGCATCGCCGCTTCCGCGCCGAACTCGGGACCACCCCGCTGGCCTGGCTCACAGCGGAGCGGGTGGATACGGCCTGCCGACTGATCGAACGCGGCGAAGTCCGGATGGAGGCGGTGGCACGCGCCAGTGGTCTGGGAACCGCCGCCAATCTGCGCACCCGGATGCGTCGCCGCACCGGCCTGAGCCCGGCTGCCTACCGGAGCCGCTTCGGTCCCGCCGCTCGTTCTGCGTGACCGCGGTCCGACCGGCCGCGGCGTGGGTGCTCGGCCCGAAGCTCTCGTCCCGGTCGGAGTCCGTCCTGCGGGGCGCCGCCCGGCGCGGCCGCGCCGGGCGGCGCCGGCTCCCCTACCGCCGGCGGCGTGCGCACAGGAGCGTGTCGGTGAGGACCGGAGCCTCCCCCTGAGTAGTGGACATCTCCGACAATGGAAACCAAGGAGGAGTCCACCACCATGGCCATGAAGCACTATCCGGCCGAGTTCAAAGCCGACGCGGTCGCGCTGTACCGGTCCCGGCCCGGCGCCACCATCGCCGAGATCGCCGACGAGCTCGGCGTCAACCGCGAGACGCTGCGCAACTGGATCCGCATCGACGACAGGCAGCGCTCGGCGACGGCCGCGCCGGCCCACCCCCGCCCGGCAGAGGCCGCGCCCGCGGGCGAGCCGCTGCAGCAGGAGAACAAACGGCTGCGCGCCCAGATCGCCGAACTGGAGAAGGAACGCGAGATCCTGCGCAAGGCGGCCGCCTATTTCGCGGGAGAGATGAAGCAGTGAGCCGCTTCTGCTTCGTCCAGGACCACCAGGGCGCCTACGGCGCCAAGCGGCTGTGCGCGGTGCTTCAGCTGTCGCGCTCGGGCTACTACGCCTGGCGGGCCCGCGCAGGCGCGCGTGAACAGCGGGCGGCCGCCGACGCCGAACTGACCACCCGGATCGCGGCGATCCACGCGGCCGACCGCGCCTGCGGGGCGCCGAGGATCACCGCCGAGCTGCGCGAGCAGGGCCACGTAATCAACCACAAGCGGGTGGAGCGCCTGATGCGCACCGCCGGCATCGAAGGCCTGCACCTGCGCAGGAAAGTGCGCACCACGGTGCCCGAGCCCGCCACGGCCCCGGCGGGCGACCTGCTGGGCCGCGACTTCACCGCCCAGGCGCCCAACACCCGCTATGTCGGCGACATCACCTACCTGCCCGTGGACGGCGACCGGTTCCTGTACCTGGCCACGGTGATCGACCTGTACTCGCGGCGGGTGGTGGGCTGGTCCATCGCCGACCATATGCGCGCCGAACTCGTCTGCGATGCGTTGGAGGGGGCCCGGCGCGCGCGGGGCGGCTGCCTGGACGGCGCGGTCTTCCACACCGACCACGGCGCCCAATACACCTCCCGGCGGTTCCAGACACAGTGTGCGGAGCTGGGGGTGGTGCGCTCGATGGGCGCGGTGGGCTCCTCGGCCGACAACGCCGCGGCCGAGGCCTTCCACGCCACTCTCAAACGCGAAACCCTCCAGGGGCCCGGCTTGAAGCGGTGGCCCAGCCCGCACACGGCGCGCATGGCGGTGTTCTCCTGGATCAACCGCTACAACACCCGCCGCAGGCACTCGGCGATCGGCTACCTCGCCCCCGCCGTCTACGAGCACCGAACCGCTAAGCTGCACCTGGCTGCCTGATTACCGGGTGTCCACACTCACGGGGGAACCCCCGACCATCGGATGACTGTGGCCATGGCCGTGCCCCTGCCCGTGGCCGCCCGCGTCGACCGTGCGGGTGGCGGTCTCGGCGGCCAGGACCTCCCATCGCCCGGGATCCAGCACCGCGGCGGCCTGCTGCGGGCTGACGTGGGCCCCGGGGGTGTCGGCGTGGTGGGCGTCGTCGGGGTGGTGGGCCGCCACCAGCAGCGTTCCGCCGGGCGCCACCGCCGAGGCGAGGGCCTCCAGCAGCGCCGCCGGGCCGTGGGCGGTGTGCACGTAGTGGCTGCAGACCAGGTCGAAGGCCTCGGCGGCCGGCGGGTGGGCGCTCAGGTCGGCCTGGCGCCACGTGATGCGGTCGGCGACGTCGGCGCCCAGCGCAGCGGCGCGCTCGCGGGCCGCGGCCAGCGGCGCGGCGGCGATGTCCACGGCCTGGACGCTCCAGCCGCGTTCGGCCAGCCACAGGGCCTCCTCGCCCCCGGCCGCACCCCGCATCCAGCGCCCGGCCGGGCGCGAGTCCGCCGGCCCGGGCCACCAGGTGCGGGTTCGCGCCGGCGGAGGCGTCGGGCCCGTCTCCGGTCTCGCGGTAGTGCCCCTCCCAGTAGGCGTGATCGAAAGCGGCGGGCTGCTCGGAATCTGCCGACACGTGTCCTCCTTCGCGGTCCATGGCGGTCAGGCGTGCTCGGTGCCGGCGGCGATCCCCGGCCCGTCGGGGCGGGTCGCGTCCTCCAGCCCGTGGCGGGCCGCGCCCGCGGCCTGCTCGCACAGGTGCGCCTCGGTCCCGGCCGGGAACGGGTCGCGATAGGCCTCCACGGCCCGGCGCGTGTCCTCGGTGATCAGGTCGGCGTTGATGCCGGCTCCTGCCGCCGCTCCGGCGGCTGCGGCGGCGCCGACCTGGGCGGCCAGGTCGGTGGTGTTGCCCGCCGCCCACACGCCGTCGACTGCGGTGCGGCCGTCGGGCTCGGCGGGGATGTGCTCGCCCATGCCCGAGGGGTGGGCGGCGGGGTGCAGCCCGAGTCCGGCCAGGAAGCCGGCGCGGGCCCGCATGCGCGTCGCGACCGCCACCACGTCGCGGGCCACGAGTCTGCCGTCGGACATCCGCAGCCCGGCGATGCGGTCCTCGGCGACCTCGATGGCGGCCACCGCGCCGTCCACGACCCGGATGCCGCGGGCCGCGAGCTGCTCGGCCCGCTCGCCCGCAGGTGCGGGCTGGTCGTGGCTCAGCAGCACGACGTCGGCGCTGAGTTGGCGGAACATGAGGGCCTGGTGCACGGCCATGGGGCCGGTGGCCACGACGCCGATGGCGGCGTCGCGCACCTCCCAGCCGTGGCAGTAGGGGCAGTGCACGACGTCGCGGCCCCACCGCCGGGCCAGTCCCGGGATGTCGGGCAGTTCGTCGACCAGGCCGGCGGCCACCAGGATTCGCCGCGCCCGGACCGCGCGGCCGTCGGCCAGGCCGACCGCGAAGGCGTCGCCGTCGCGCCAGGCGCAGATGACCTCGCCCGCCGCCACGTAGCCGCCGTAGCCGCGCACTTCGGCGCGGCCGCGCTCCAGCAGTTCGCCCGGTGCCGTGCCGTCGCGGGCCAGCAGTCCGTGCACGGCCGCGGCCGGGGCGTTGCGCGGCGCGCCGGCGTCGATCACGGCGACCGAGCGGCGCGATCGCGCCAGCATCAGCGCCCCGTTGAGCCCGGCGGCGCCGCCGCCGACGATCACCGCGTCGTAGGTGTCCTTCAGCTGATCGCTCACGTTCGATCACCTCCTGCCGCGAGCATGCGCCCCTGCCCCGATTGTCGGCAAACATCCTTGCCGGTGTGGCAAAATGGGAGGTATGAGCGAGGATTTCGATCAGACGCTGGAGGCGGTCGGCCCCCGCCTGCGCGCGCTGCGCCGCCGGCGCGAAACCACGCTGGCGGAGTTGTCGGCGGCCACCGGCATCTCGGTGAGCACCCTGTCGCGGCTGGAGTCGGGGGCGCGGCGGCCCACCCTCGAACTGCTGCTGCCGCTGGCCAAGGCGCACGGCGTCACCCTCGACGAGCTGGTCGACGCCCCGCCCACCGGCGACCCGCGCATCCACATGCGCCCCGTCACCCGCCACGGCATGACGATGCTGCCGCTGACCCGCCGCGCCGGCGGCATCCAGGCCTACAAGCTGATCCTGCCGGGCAGCGAACACCCCCGCACACCCGACCCCCAGACCCACGAGGGGTATGAGTGGATGTACGTGCTCAACGGGCGGCTGCGGGTCGTGCTGGGCGAGCACGACCTGGTGATGGAGCCGGGCGAGGCCGCCGAGTTCGACACCCGGCTGCCGCACTGGTTCGGCGCGGCCTCGGCCGCGCCGGTGGAGGTCCTCAGCCTCTTCGGGCGCCAAGGTGAGCGCGCCCACCTGCGCGCCCGCCCCACGGCCGCCGGCGAGGCGCCCGACGACGGGTGAGTGCGGACTCACGCCGCACGCCCGCGGGTCGTTGTTGGACCGGCGCACGCGGGCGGCTTAGCGTCGGCAGCGGCAGACGGCCCGGCCCGTGCGGGGCGGGGCCGCCGGCACACCGTTCCGCCGCCGGGTCCGCGGGTCCGGCGCGCACTCACCAGGGGAGAACAATGGCACGCATCCTGTTCGTCATGACCGGAGCCGACCACTGGACGCTGTCCGACGGCACCAAGCACCCCACCGGTTTCTGGGCCGAGGAGGCCGCCGCGCCCTACCGGGTCTTCACCGGGGCCGGCCACGAGGTCGTGGTGGCCACTCCGGGCGGCGCGGCGCCGATGGCCGACGAGGCCAGTCTGGCGCCCGGGGCCAACGGCGGCGAGGAGGGCGCCGCGGCGGTGCGCCGCACCCTTGAGGAGATGACCGTACTGCGCGAACCGCTGCCCTTGGAGGAGGTCGACGCCGGCGACTTCGACGCGGTGTTCTACCCCGGCGGGCACGGCCCCATGGAGGACCTGTCGGCCGACGAGGACTCCGCCCGGCTGCTGGTGTCGGCGCTGGAGGCGCGCACGCCGCTGGGTGTGGTCTGCCACGGGCCCGCGGCGCTGCTGCCCACCGCCCGGTCGGGCGGCGAGTCGCCGTTCTCCGGCTACCGGATGACCGGATTCACCAACGCCGAGGAGCGTCAGGCGGGCCTGGCCGACAAGGCGCCGTGGCTGCTGCAGGACCGTCTGGAGGCGATGGGCGTGGACTTCGCCGAAGGGGAGCCCTGGGCGCCCAACGTGGTGGTCGACGGCAGTCTCTACACCGGCCAGAACCCGGCCTCCTCGGAGCCGCTGGCCCAGGAGATGCTCACCGCGCTGCGGTGAGTCTGCGGGCCCCGCCCCGCGCCGGTCCTGTAGCGGCGCGGGGCGGGCCCCTCCGGCTCGGACGGCGTCCAGCGCGGGGTTGTCACCGGATTCCGCCACCACAGCGGTGATTTCCGCGCGGTCGATGGTGCGCGACTGTGTCAGCGGAGGGGGACGGCGCGGACCGTGTCGGCGATGGCGCGGGGGTTGCGGAGGTCGGCCCAGGTGAAGCGGAGGATGCGGACGTCGGGGTGGGCGAGTTCGAGGGCGTTCTGGCGGCGGCGGTCGCGCAGCAGCGGCTCGGGGAGCTCGTGGGGTGCGCGGCCGTCGGCTTCCACCAGCAGGCGGCGGTCGGACCACCACAGGTCGCCCACGGCGATGAGGCGGCCCCGGTCGTCGTAGAACCGGTGCTGCAGGCCGTCGGGTGCCACACCGCCGTCGGTGCACACCAGGCGGATACGGGGCTCCAGCGGGCTCTGCGCGCGGCCGTCGGCCAGATCCCACCACGGCCGCGAGCGCCGGCATCCCCTGCGGCCCCGGTTGGCGGCGGCGAGCTCCGGCAGGTCCCCGGTCCGCACGAGCCCCTGGTTGAGCGCGGAGTCGAGCAGGCACACCGGCGTGTAGCGGTCCAGGCGCAGCAGCACGTCGCGCAGAGTGCGCCCGGGGCCGCTCGCCCGCATCCCGCCGCGGGAGACGATCTCCTCCGGCGCCGTGGCCCAGGCGTGCAGCCGCACCCCGGGAATCCGGTGCGGGGTGCTCTGCGCCGGGACGGCCATGTGCACCGTCCCGTCCCACAGCGGCAACCCCTGCATGCCCCACAGCCGCGCGGCCGTCTCGGCACAGGCGAACGTCGCCGGCCCCAGCGCCAGCCGTGCGGCCATCACCGCCGACAGCAGCCGCCCCCGCTCGGTGCGGTCCTGCAGCTCCCGCACACGGAACACCCCCTGGTGGATGCGCACCCACGCGCGCCGGCTCAGCTGCCGCCGCAGGTCCGCCTCGGCCATCCCGCACCCGCGGGCCTGCGCCTTGCTGAGTACCCCGTACTGGGCTGCCGCGGCCCTGTTCGCCGCCCGGATCGCCTCCATAGACCCGAGCATGACCGCGCGGTAGCGGCCGCGGCCACGCGGATTCCGCAGCTGTGGACGGGCAGGGCGGGGTAACAGGGTGGGGGAGTGGGCGGAGGGCGTTCGGAGCGCATCGAGTGCGCGGATTTCACCGGATTTCGGTGCCACAGCGGTGATTTCCGCGCGCTCGATTCTCGGCAGGGGTGCATCCCGCCACTGTCGGCAGCTTCCGTCCGCTCGGCTCCGGGTCGGGCGGGCGGGAACTGCGAGCAGCCGCCCGCCCGGCCCCGGCGGCGACGGGGCCGCTACTGCGCCAACGCGGCCGCGAACGCCTCCTGCGGCTGTTCCCCTGCCAGAACCCGCCCGTCGGCGAAACGGAAGGCCGGCACCGCGCCCCCGGCGACAGCCGCAGCGCGGACCCGTTCCAGCTCGGCCCGCAAACCGACCGCGCCGCCCGCGTGCATCCCGACGCCCGCCTCCTCCGCCAGCCGCCGCAGGGTCGGGTGCTCGGCGACGTTGACGCCGTCGCTGAAGTAGGCGCGAAACAGCCGCTCCGCCATCGCCTCGCCCCGCCCCTGCGCCGCGGCCTGGGCGATGAGCCGGTGAGCGTGGAAGGTGTCGGTCGAAACCACCCGTGTGAAGTCCACGTGTAGCCCGTCGGCGGCGCCGAAACCGGTCGTGGCCTGGATCTCGCGCACGGCGGCCTCGCCGCGGTCGCGCCGGTGCGTTTCCACCAGCGGCTCCCCCCGCGGATCGGCGTCGGGCCGGAACCGGTAGGGCAGGAACACGAGCTCCACCTCGGTGCCGTCGGCGCGCAGGCGCTGGGCCGCGCGCCGGAACCGGGTGAAGACCAGGTAGGACAGCACGCAGGCGACGTCCATGACCATCTCCGCCCGCCGCGGCGCCCCCGCGGCCGCAGCGCCGCCGCTCACCACGGAACCGGTCCCGCGGCCGCGAAGTAGCCGGCGGTCGGGGCGTCGCTGCCGGCGTCGGCCATGCGCACGACGATCTCCGCGCCCTCCTCGACGGTCTGCGGGCCCGCGTGGCCGTTGAAGTCGGTGGCCGTGTGTCCGGGGTCGACGGCGTTGATACGCATCTCGGGGTGGGCGTGGGCGTACTGCACGGTGACCATGTTCAGCGCCGCCTTGGACGAGGCGTAGACGGGAACCGGGATCCACGTCGGCGTGAACTCGGCGCGGGCGCCGGGATCGGTGGCCGCGGCCAGCGACCCCAGACCGCTGCTGACGTTGACCACGACGGGCCGCGCGCTCTTGCGCAGCAGCGGTGTGAAGGCGTGCATCATGCGGACGGCGCCGAAGACGTTGGTGTCGTAGCAGGCGAGCAGGTCCGCAGCGGTGATCTCGTCGGCGCAGGTGTGCAGCGCCCCGGTGATGCCCGCGTTGTTGACCAGCACATCGAGCCGTCCGACCTCGTCGGCCACCCGCTGGGCGGCCGCCTCCACCGAGGCGTCGTCGGTGACGTCGAGCATCAAGGGGTGGGCGCCCACCCGATGGGCCGCCTCCCGGCCCCGGGAGAGGTCGCGGGCGCCCAACAGCACGCGGTGCCCGGCCTCGGACAGGCGGCGGGCCGCCTCCAGACCGATTCCCCGGGTGGCGCCGGTGATCAGTGTCGTCGTTGTCGTCATACACGCCAGCATCGCCGCAGCGCATCCGCCCAGACAGGACACGCCTTTTCCTGGGAAAGGCGGTACCAGGACGCCGCGGCCGCCCGGCGCCCGGCCGAGCCTAGAGTGGAGTCATGACTCAGCACGGCGCCGCGAGCGGCGGCGGCCGCCCCGGACAGCTGGGGGCCGCGCTGCGCGGCTGGCGGGAGCGGATCGCCCCCGAGACCGTCGGTCTGGTCGCGGGGCGCCGCCGCCGGGCCGTGGGACTGCGGCGCGAGGAGCTCGCCCGACACGCGGGGGTCTCACCCGACTACATCGTGCGGCTGGAGCAGGGCCGCGCGACCTCGCCCTCATCACAGGTCCTGGCCGCGCTGGCGCGCGCGTTGCGGCTGGGGTCCCAGGAGCGCCGCCACCTGTTCGCCCTTGCGGGCCGGCGTGAGCCGGACGCCGGCGAGGCGCCCGCGCACCCGGCACCGAGTGTGCTGCGCCTGTTGGAGCGGATGGACGACTCGCCGGTCAGCGTCTACGACGCCGCCTGGACCCTGGTCGCCTCCAACCGGTTGTTCGCCGCGCTGATGGGCGGTGTCCTGTCCGGACCGGCCGAGCGGGACCACAACGTGGCCTGGCGCCACTTCACGGGTCTTCCCGCCCGTGTCAGCCACACCGCCCGACAGCGGGAGCGCTTCGAGCGGGCCGTGGTGGGCGACCTGCGGGCCGCCTGCGCCCGCTACCCGCGCGACGCGCGCCTGCGCTCGCTGACCGCCGACTTGCACGGTGCGAGCCCGCGCTTCGCCGAACTGTGGGATTCCCACGCGATCGGTGTGCACACCACCGACGCCAAGACCGTGCATCATCCCGACGTCGGCCCGATCGACCTCGACTGCGACGTGCTCCAGGCCCCCGGCGGCGGCCACCACGTCGTCCTCTACACCGCCGATCCCGGCACCGAGGGCGCCGACAAACTCCGGCTGCTCGGCGTCATCGGGACTCGAGAGATGAGTGAGCCCCCCGCCTCCGACCACCCGGCGGCACCGGTCACCGACCGCCGGTGCTCGGGCGATTGAGCGCGCCGGGACCGCCTCGAGGAACCGTATCGGAGAGGCCCGGCCCCGCTGCGGGGAAGCGGCGCGGGGCCCGGCTCAGTCCGCGGCGGTCTCCTCGGCGCGGCCGGGGTCGTAGTAGCGGGTCATCTGCTGCCAGTAGAGCATCGTCAGGCCCATCGCGGCGGCCGCGGCCGCGGCCGCGGGGGCCGGGCGGCGGCGGTAGGCCGCCACGAGTGCGGCGACCGTCGCCGCCGATCCCGCGGTCTGCACGGCCAGCGCCGCGTCGTGGGGAGTGTCGGTGATCCACTGCTCCTCGCCGAGCATCGCGCGCGTGGACCAGGCGCTGTCATCGGCGGGCGCGGGGAAGAGGACGGTATTGGCCGCCATCCAGGCGGCGACGGCGGCCGCGTGCCGCCAGTCGCGGGTCCACACCGGGACCAGGACCAGGGGTGTGGTGGCCCACCGGGTCCATGCGCTCCAGGGGTTGCTGTGGCGGGCGAAGACGGTGCGGCGGATGCGCGCGAAGGCGTTCGGGGGTTCGGCGGCCATGCGGGCTCCCGTCGTCGTCGGCGGCCTGGCGGTGGTGCCGCGTAGTGCGGCGCCGACCAGCCTTCCCCGCACACCGCGCGGCACGCTGGGGGCACCCGCCCCGAATCCGGCGGGTGCGTTCGACACCCGCGCCGCGCGCAGCGCGTCGCCGGCGGTAGCGTCGGGGTGAAGCGTTCGAGGAGGAGGGCGGCGGGACAGTGCAGGATCACGGGAACCGGTGGGCCGAGCTCACCGGAGGCCAGGGCGGCGCGCGCTATGCCGCCCGGTTCGCCGCGTTGGCCGATTCCGGAGCCGACGTGCACGGCGAGGCGCGGTTCTGCGCCAGCCTGCTGGATCCGGCCGCGCGGGTGCTGGACGCCGGATGCGGTACCGGCCGCGTCGCCGTCCGGCTGGCCGAGTCGGGGCACACGTGCGTCGGCGTGGACGCCGACCCCTCCATGCTGGTCGAGGCGCGCCGCCATGCGCCGCAGATGACATGGCTGGAAGCCGACCTGGCGGAGGTCGCCGACCTGGGGCTGGAGCCGGACTTCGACATGGCGGTGGCGGCGGGAAACGTCGTCCCGCTGCTGGCGCCCGGCACCGAGCCCGGGGTCGTGGCCGCGCTGGCGTCGCTGCTGCGGCCCGGCGGGCTGCTGGTGGCCGGGTTCGGCCTGGACGCCGACCACCTGCCGCTGGAGCAGGCACCCGTATCGCTGGCCGACTACGACACCTGGTGCGACCGGGCCGGGCTCGCGCCCGTCAGCCGCCACGCCACCTGGGACGGCGACGCCTACACCGGCGGCGGCTACGCCGTCAGCGTGCACCGCCGCAGCTGAGCGGGCCGGCGCCGGCGCCGGCGCCGGAACCACAGCGCCGACACGGTTCCTGACCGGCCGCCTGAGGCCGGTGCGGCTCTGCTGAAGGCGCGAACCGGAGCAAGGGAATCGGCCTGGGCGAGGGGTTCCCGCTTTACCAGGGGACCTGGCGTGCCCCGGGGCTGTCCGACGATGCATCGCCGGATCCCATGTCACTCGGCTTCCGGTACGGCGGTAGCCGAAGTCGACTGTGTCCGCCTGATCGCCAGCGCCACGAGTGCACCGACCACGCAGAGCATTCCCGCGCCGAACCAGACCACGGTGTAGGCGCCGAGCAGCTCTCTGGCCACGCCCCCGAGGAACGCCGCAGCCGCCGCGCCGAGGGCATGGGCCGCGCTGACCCAACCGAAGATGACCGAACCGTTCGCGTTCCCGTAGAACTCGCGGCACAGGGCGATCGTCGGTGGCACGGTTGCGAGGTCGAGCAATCCGTAAACGATGACGAACACGATCATCGGGGCCTGCACGGTCGACGCCATGAACAGCGGGAGCAGTAGCAGAGACACTCCTCGCAAGAAGTAGTAGGCCGCTAGCAGCCGAGGTGCGCTCATGCGGTCCGTGAGCCAGCCGGACCCGGCCGCGCCGATGACGTTGAACACTCCCATTCCCGCAAGCAGCGTCGCAGCGACCGTTATAGGCATCCCGTGGTCGTGTGCGGCCGGGAGGAAATGGGTCATCATGATCCCGTTGGTCGATGCGCCGCAGACCCCGAAAGTTGCTATCAGCAACAGGAACGGTCGGGTTTTGACTGCTTCGCCCAACAGCAGAAGAGCGTGGCGCCCGGCACCCGATACGCGCGGAGGCGCCGGCGTGAACGCGGCGGCGCCGTATGCCTTCATGCCCAGGTTGCCGGGGTGATCGCGCAGAATCAGGCACACGAGCGGCACCAGGGCCAGGGCCGACAGCCCTACGGCCGCCACCGCGACACGCCAGCCGAAGCTCGTGACCAACCACGCCAGAGGCGGCAGCAGCGCCATGCCGCCGAACATGCTGGCCGAGGTGAGGACGCCGCTTACTATGCCGCGCCGAGCAATGAACCAACGGTTGGTGACGGTAGCCGCGAAGGTCAGCGCCAGGGATCCGGTTCCCATCCCCACGAGGAGTCCCCAGCCGAGGACCAGCTGCCAGGAGGCCGTCATCAGCGCGGTCAGCGCCGCTCCCGCCGCCATGATCATCAATGCACCGGCGACGACCCGCGGGATGCCGAAGCGGTCCATCAGCGCGGCGGCGAACGGGGCGGTCAGTCCGTACAGCATGATGTTCACCGCGAACGCGAAGCCGATCGTGCCGCGCGACCAGCCGAACTCGTCACGGAGCGGATTCGTCAGCACGTCCGGCATGCCTGTGGACCACCCGCTCACAAGGATGACAAGTCCGGTGACGAGCGCGACCCACCAGGCGCGGTGCACCTTGGGGACGCCACGGTTCTCAGTTGCGTGCGGCTGCCGTGTCTGGGTCATACCGACCATCGTGGCGACGTACCGTGGCCGGACACGAGTGGCCTGTCAGTCAACATGTGCAAGAATCAAGCCATGAGCGCTTTCCTGTACCCCGGTCGGCACCGGATCGCCGTCCTGGTCCGCCAGGGCCTGCTGCCGATGGAGCTGAGCATCGTCCACCAACTCTTCGCGCAAGCGAGGACCGCCGACGAAGAGCGGTTGTATGAGGTGGTGACGTGCGCAGTCGCTGCCGGCGATGTGCGTACGACCGCCGATTTCGCCGTGTCCGTCTCCCATGGGCCGGAGGCTCTCGCCGAGGCCGACACCGTGGTCGTGCCGGCGTCCGACGAGGACTACGAGCCCCGCGCCGACGGACGACTGTCCGAGCCACTGCTTGCGGCACTGGCGCACATACCCGCCCACGCCCGCATCGCTTCGATCTGTACAGGCGCGTTCGTTCTTGCGGGGGCGGGGCTGCTCGACCGCCGAAGGGCAACCACGCATTGGAACTCGGCTGCGCGGTTCCGGCGCCTGTATCCGACGATCGAGCTCGATCCCAATGTGCTCTACGTCGACGAAGGTGCTGTGTTGACCGCTGCCGGGGAGGCGTCCGGGATCGATCTGTGCTTGTATATGATCCGCAAGGATCACGGGATCACTGTGGCTAACGACGTGGCTCGCAGCGCTGTTGTGCCTGCCCACCGCGATGGCGGCCAGGCACAGTTCATCAGGTCCGCCCCTCCCGAACCGCAACGCTCGGCCACCGGCCGTGCGCGCGCCTGGGCGCTGTCCTATCTCGACCAAACGCTGACCCTGTGCGACCTTGCAGCCCAGGAGTCGATGAGCGTCCGCACCTTCACCCGCCGCTTTCGGGACGAGGTGGGAGTGTCACCGCTGCAATGGCTGACCCAGCAGCGCGTCGAACGAGCCCGGAGGCTGCTGGAGGAAACAGACCTTCCCGTCGATCGGGTGGCCGAAGAATCCGGATTCGGAACCACAGCCTCTCTGCGCCAGCATCTACAGGCGCAACTGGGTATGTCGCCCAGCGCGTATCGGAGTACGTTCCGCCCTTCGTGCACATAGATCCGGGCCACCGGTTCACAGCAGCGATCGACCCGCGGCCGCGCACCATGACAAGCTCGGTGTTCGCTGCGCGGCCCACCGGCCCGGCGCTTCATCGACCGCGCGGAAATCACCATCGAAAGGGCCTTACGACAGAAAAATCCGCGCGCTCGATGAAGCCCAGCACCCATAACCGGTCGAGCTAGGCGCCGGCCGGCCCACCGCCGGGAAGGCACACGCCGTACCCGCACTGAAAGCGCCGGGCTATGCTGGCCGCGGTGACCGCCGGAGGCGGCGAACAGCGGCACGGACCGGCCCCGGCAGCTGTGAACCCGCACACCTCGGGCCGGTCGGCCACCCGAGGCTTTTGGACGATTCCCACAACGCGGCCCCGGTCGGCTCCGTTGGGTACGACATGGCACTACCGGCCGGTAGCACGGCAGAGTTGGACAACGCGGCACCCGTGCCGCACCTCCCCCCGCGCATCGTCATCATCCGCTCCAGCGAGAAGGGCTCTCTCGGGTGTTCAGCCGTATCGCCATCGTCAACCGCGGTGAAGCCGCCATGCGGCTCGTCCACGCCGTCCGCGACCTGGCCGCCGAAACCGGGACGCCGATCGAGACGGTGGCCCTGCACACCGACGTCGACCGCGCCGCCGCCTTCGTCCGCGAAGCCGACCGCACCTACGAGCTCGGCGCCGCCGCCGACCGCCCCTACCTGGACACGGCGGTACTGGAGCGCGCACTCGTGGACACCGGCGCCGACGCCGCATGGGTGGGCTGGGGCTTCGTCGCCGAGGACCCCGCGTTCGCGGAACTGTGCGACAAGGTCGGCGTCACCTTCATCGGCCCCAGTGCCGAGGCCATGCGCAAACTCGGCGACAAGATCGGCGCCAAACTCCTTGCCGAAGAGGTGGGCGTTCCGGTGGCGCCCTGGAGCCGCGGCCCCGTCGAAACCCTCGACGGCGCCCGCGAAGCGGCGCAGCGCATCGGCTACCCCCTGATGCTCAAAGCCGCCGCGGGCGGCGGCGGCCGCGGCATCCGCGTGATCACCGGACCGGACGAGCTCGACGACGCCTACGAACGCACCCGCCAGGAGGCCGAGCGCGCCTTCGGCAGCGGCGTGGTGTTCCTGGAGCGCCTGGTCACCGGCGCCCGCCACGTCGAAGTCCAGGTCATCGCCGACGGCCAGGGCACCGCCTGGGCGCTGGGCGTACGCGACTGCTCGGTGCAGCGCCGCAACCAGAAGATCATCGAGGAGTCGGCCTCCCCGGTGCTGACCCCCGACCAGACCGCCGAGCTCAAAACCTCCGCCGAACGCCTGGCCGTGGCCGTGGACTACCGCGGCGCCGCCACCGTAGAGTTCCTCTACCACCCCGGCGAGCAGCTGTTCGCGTTCCTGGAGGTCAACACCCGCCTTCAGGTCGAGCACCCCATCACCGAGTCCACCACCGGATTCGACCTGGTCAAGGCGCAACTGCACGTGGCCTCGGGCGGCACCCTGGAGGGCGATCCCCCGGCCGAGCGCGGCCACGCCGTCGAAGCCCGCCTCAACGCCGAGGACCCCGACCGCGACTTCGCGCCCTGCCCCGGCCGCATCGCCCACCTGGACCTGCCCGCCGGCCCCGGCATCCGCGTGGACACCGGTGTCGGCGAAGGCGACACCATCCCCACCGACTTCGACTCGATGATCGCCAAGGTCATCGCCTACGGCCGCGACCGCGACGAGGCTCTGGGCCGGCTGCGCCGGGCCATGGCCCACACCACCGTCGTCATCGAGGGCGGCGCCACCAACAAGAGCTTCGTTCTGGACCTGCTCGGCCGCCCCGAGGTCGTCGGCGCCACCGCCGACACCGGCTGGATCGACCGCGTGCGCGCCGAAGGCGGCCTGGTCTCCGACCGCCACTCCGGCGTGGCCCTGGCGGCCGCCGCCGTGGAGTCCTACGAAGAAGAGGAGCGCGTCGAGCGCCAGCGGCTGCTGTCGACCGCCTTCGGCGGCCGCCCGCAGGTGCGCCACGAAAGCGGCCGCCCGCTGGATCTCAAACTGCGCGGCGTGGGCTACCGGGTGCGCGTGGCGCGCGTAGGCGCCCACCGGTTCCGCGTCGGCGTCGAAACCGGACCCGACGTGCGCACCGCCGACGTCGTCATCGACCGCTTCGACCGCCACACCGGCCACATCAGCGTCAACGGCGCCCGCTACCGCCTGCTCATCGGCACCCACGGCCCCACCCACCTGGTCGAGGTCGACGGCGTCACCCACCGCGTCAGCCGCGACGAAGGCGGCGTGATCCGCTCGCCCGCACCCGCCCTCGTTGTGGCCACACCGCTGCAGCCCGGCGCCGAGGTCGAAGCGGGCGCACCCGTGCTGGTGCTGGAGAGCATGAAGATGGAGACGGTGCTGCGTGCGCCGTTCACAGCCCGGCTGAAGGAAAGCGTCGTGTCCATCGGCAGCCAGGTCGCCGCCGGCGCGCCGCTGCTGCGGCTGGAGCCGCTGGGCGACGCCGACACCGCTGGCGACGCCCCCGAAGCCCCGGTGGATCTGGACCTGCCCGCCGCGTCGGCGGACGTGCCGCTGCACGAGCGCCTGGCCCGCGGCCGGGAGGAACTGCGCAGCCTGCTGCTGGGATACGACCTGGACCCCCACGACCAGCGCAGAGTGCTGGAGGACTACCTGGCCGCCCGCCCGGAGGGAACCGCCGACGGCCACCGCGCGCTGGAAGAGGAGCTGGGTCTGGTCGAGGTCTTCGCCGACCTCGCCGAACTGAGCCGCAACCGCCCCGCCGGCGAGGACGGCGGCGCCGACACCCGGGTGCACAGCCCCCGCGAGCACTTCCACACCTACCTGCAGAGCCTCGACGTCGACCGGGCCGGGCTTCCGCAGGCGTTTGTGACCAAGCTCGCCACGGCCCTGGGCCACTACGGCGTCACCGACGTGGAACGCACCCCGGAACTGGAAGCCGCGGTCTTTCGGATCTTCCTCGCCCAGCAGCGCGCCTCCTCCGACGCCGGAGCCGTGACCGCGCTGCTGCGCGCCTGGCTGACCGAACCGCCGCCCGACCAACACCTGCGCGAACCCGCCGGGCGCGTGCTGGAACACCTGATCTCGGCCACCCAGGTGCGCTTCCCCGCCGTCGCCGACCTGGCACGCGGCGTCGTGTTCGCCTGGTTCGGCCAGCCGCTGCTGCGCCGCAACCGCGCCCGCGTCTACGCCGGCGTCCGCAAGCACCTGCGCCACCTGGACGCCCACCCCGACGCCCCCGACCGCGACGAGCGCATCGCCGAGATGGTGGCCAGCACCGAGCCCCTCGTGCGGCTGCTGGGCCGGCGCCTGGCCCGCGACAACCGGGACAACACCGTCATGCTGGAGGTGCTGACGCGGCGCTACTACGGCAACAAGGGCCTGGCCGACGTCCGCACCCGCACCGCCGCCGACTGCACCTTCACCGTCGCCCGGCGCGCCGACTCCAGCGTCGCCTCGGCCGCGGTGAGCTTCACGGACCTGAGCCAGGCCCTGCGCGGACTGGCCGAGCTCGCCGGCGACGAATCCGCGGTCGACGCCGACATCTACCTCGCCTGGGAGCACCAGCCCGACGACTCCGAGGACATGGCCCAGGCCCTGGCCGACGCGCTGGCCCGGCACCCGCTGCCGGCGGGGGTGCGCCGGCTCACCGCCACCGTCGCCGGCCGCAGCGGCGCGGTGATGCACCACCACTTCACCTTCCGCCCTTCCGGCACCGGCATGGCCGAGGACCGGCTCATCCGCGGCCTGCACCCCTACATCGCCCAGCGCATGCAGATGGAGCGGCTGCGCCACTTCGACCTCACCCGGCTGCCCTCGGCCGACGAAGAGGTCTACCTGTTCCAGGCCGCGGCCCGCGAAACCCCCTCCGACGAACGCCTCGTCGCGTTCACCCAGGTGCGCGACCTGACCGAGCTGCGCGAGAACGACGGCCGGCTGGTCGCCCTGCCCACCGCCGAGAACGCCGTCGCCGCCTGCCTGGACGCCATCCGCCGCGCCCGGTCGCGCCGTCCCGCCAAGAAGCGCTTCGACACCAACCGGATCGTGGTCTACGTCTGGCCGCCGGCCGAGATCACCCGCACCGAGCTGCAGACCATCGCCGACCGCGTGCTGCCCACCACGGCCGGCGCCGGCCTGGAGGAGATCCTGGTGATCGCCCGCTGGCGCGACCCCGCCACCGGCGAACTCACCAAGACCAGCGTGCGCGTCACTTTCGACGCCACCGGCCACACCGAACTGACCGTCGGCCCGCCCCCGACCGACCCCGTCCAGCCGCTGGACGACTACCGGCAGAAAGTGCTGCGCGCCGCCCGCCGCAACACCGTCTACCCCTACGAACTCACCGGCCTGCTCGGCGACTTCACCGAGCACGACCTCGACGACGACAACGCGCTGGCGCCGGTCGACCGCCCCAAGGGCCGCAACAGCGCCGCGATCGTCGCCGGCGTGGTCACCACCCCCACCCGCCGCCACCGCCAGGGCGTCACCCGGGTGGTGCTGCTGGGCGACCCCACCAAGTCGCTGGGGGCACTGTCGGAACCCGAATGCCGCCGCGTTATCGCCGCCCTGGACCTGGCCGAGCGCATGGGCGTGCCGCTGGAGTGGTACGCGCTGTCGGCCGGCGCCCGCATCTCGATGGAATCGGGCACCGAGAACATGGACTGGGTGGCCGCCGCCCTCAAGCGCATCGTCGAATTCACCCAGGACGGCGGCGAGATCAACGTCGTGGTCGCCGGGATCAACGTCGGCGCCCAGCCGTATTGGAACGCCGAAGCCACCATGCTCATGCACACCAAGGGCGTGCTGGTGATGACTCCGGACTCGGCGATGGTGCTCACCGGAAAGCAGTCGCTGGACTTCTCCGGCGGCGTCTCGGCCGAGGACAACTTCGGCATCGGCGGCTACGACCGGGTGATGGGCCCCAACGGGCAGGCGCAGTACTGGGCGCCCGACCTGGCCGGGGCGCGCGACGTACTGATGCACCACTACGACCACACCTACGTCGCCCCCGGCGAGAGCGCGCCGCGCCGGTCCGCCACCTCCGATCCCGCCGACCGCGACGTGTGCGCCTTCCCCCACGCGGTGGAAGGCAGCGACTTCACCACCGTCGGCGAGATCTTCTCCGCCGACGCCAACCCCGAACGCAAGAAGCCCTTCGACATCCGCACCGTGATGCGGGCGGTCTCCGACCAGGACCACCCGGTGCTGGAGCGCTGGGCCAACATGGCCGACGCCGAGACCGCCGCCGTGCAGGACGCCCACATGGGCGGCATGCCGGTGTGCCTGCTGGGCATCGAGTCGCGGTCGGTGCCCCGCGGCGGTTTCCCGCCCACCGACGGCCCCGACGCCTACACCGCCGGAACCCTGTTCCCGCGCTCGTCCAAGAAGGCCGCCCGCGCCATCAACGCCGCCAGCGGCAACCGGCCGCTGGTGGTACTGGCCAACCTGTCGGGCTTCGACGGTTCGCCGGAGTCGATGCGCAAACTCCAGCTGGAGTACGGCGCCGAGATCGGCCGCGCGATCGTGAACTTCGACGGTCCCATCGTGTTCTGCGTGATCTCGCGCTATCACGGCGGCGCGTTCGTGGTGTTCTCCAAGGCGCTGAACCCGGATATGACGGTGCTGGCGGTGGAGGGCTCCTACGCTTCGGTGCTGGGCGGGGCGCCGGCGGCCGCGGTGGTGTTCTCCGGTGAGGTCGACTCCCGCACCGCCGCCGACGATCGCATGCGCGAACTGGAAGCCCGCGCCGAAGCGGCTTCCGGCGCCGACCGCGCTGCGCTGACCGCCGAGCTGGACGAGCTGCGCTCGTCGGTGCGCGCGGAGAAGCTCGGCGAGGTGGCCGCGGAGTTCGACGGTGTGCACGACGTCCACCGCGCCGTCGAGATGGGATCGGTCGACGCGGTCGTCGAGGCCGCGGATCTGCGCCCGCGCATCATCGAAGCCATCGAGGCCGGACAGGGCTGACGCCGTTTCCGGCCCCCGCCGCGTCGTTCCCGCGCGGTCACGCTCGGCGGGGGCCGGGAGCGGCGAACGGACCGCCGGCGCCGAAAGCCGCGTCGGCGAAACGCGCGCCGATACGGCGGTGGGCGGCCGGATCCGGGTGGAGCAGGTCGGGCAGCGGCAACTCGGCGGCGTCGGCTTCACCGTAAAGCTCGCGGCCGTCGAGGTGGTGCAAGCGGGGGTCGTCGGCGGCCCGCTCCGCGACGATGCGGGCGAGCTCGGCGCGGACGGTGGTCAGCGTCAGTTTCCCTGCGGCGCTCTCGGCCGGGTCGCCCGTGGCCGCGAACCGCATCCGGCCGTCGCCCGGGCCGGCGAAGTCGGGGGCGGTGGGGCCGGGGGTGTGCTCGTGGATGGGGCACAGGATGGGGGAGACGACCAGCAGTGCGGTGTCGGGGTGGCCCTCGCGGATCGTGTCGAGGAACCCGTGCACGGCGGGGCTGAAGGCGCGCATGCGCATCGCGTCGGCGTTGACCAGGTTGATTCCGACCTTGACGCTGATCAGGTCGGCCGGGGTGTCGCGCATCGCGCGGGCGGTGAACGGGTCGAGCAGGGCGCTGCCGCCCAGGCCGAGGTTGATCAGCTCGGCGCCGCCGAGGGCGGCGGCCAGCGCCGGCCAGGTCGTGGTGGGGCTCGCGGCGTCGGAGCCCTGGCTGATCGAGCTTCCGTGGTGCAGCCACACCCGCCCGCCCCGACGCGGCGCCGCTTCGACAGAGGCGTCGGTGCGCAGCGCGCAGAGTTCGGTGGCCTCGTTGTAGGGCAACCAGATTTCGATGTCTTTGACCTGTGCGCCCAGGCCGGTGAATCCGACGGTGCCGACCGGGCCGGGGCGGGTCCAGGTGGAGCCGGTGGCCATGTCCACGGTCTGCACGGTCCCGCCGGTCGCACTGGCGCGCCCGGCCAAGCGCCCGTCGACGAGCAGGTCGTAGACGCCGTCGGGGCGGGGCGGGCCGCCGTGGTAGGCCAGGGTGGTGCGCAGAACATCCAGTTCGACGGTCGAGGCACGGGTGCGCAGCGCCAACCGGACCCCGGAGGGTTGGGCTTCGGCCGTGGTCAAGGGCGCGTCGCTGATCTGGGCGCGGGCTCGGGCGGGCAGCCGGTGCGGCAGCACCCCGTGCTCGGTGGGCTCGACGTCGGCGGCGCCGCGCAGCAGGTCGGCGGTGACGGGCGTGGTGGTCCAGCCGGTTCCGGACGGCGGGGATCCGCTCCCGGAGTAGCCGGACGGATCGAATGCGAAGGTACGGCGGTCGGTCATGGGGGTCATCGTGTCAACCCGCGTCCCCCTGCGCACGGCGGAACCGAACCGGGCGGTCGCCGTTCATCGGCCGCCACATCAGCGTGTTCGACCGCTGCTCCTGCCTCCTGCCGGAGATGCCCGGTGGGCTGCGACGCCCCGGGCGATCCCGACGACGCCGACGGTGCGGCCCCGCGAGCCGACACCCGGCCGGGTCCGGTCAGATCCTGGTTCTCCCCCAGGGCCGACAGGATCGATACCCTCGGAAACCGTGCCGGGCACGGTGATGGACAACGTCACGTCGGCAGAGCCGCTGCGTGTCCGCGCCAGTGGTCGGATCGCGGCGAAAGGAGCGCATCGCTGGCCTGGCGCACTGGTCGGCCGGATCGCCCCGCACCGTCGGCGGACACGCGCCGCGTCGCTGCCCGCACTCCTCGAACGTCCCGGATCGCCGCCCGGGAGACCGAGGTCGCCGTTTCCCCCACCCGGTGAGGACCGCGCCATGACCGCCCCGCGCACCGTGTCCCCCGAGCCCGCCCCGATCCATGTGTCCGACGAGGTCCTCGATGACCTGCGCGTCCGTCTCGCATCGACCCGTCCGCCGCTGGACGAGGGCAATGAGGACTGGTCCTACGGCGTTCCGGACAGCTATCTCCGTGAGCTGGTCGCTTACTGGCGGGACAGATACGACTGGCGCACTGCCGAATCCGCCATCAACGCCTACGAGCACTACCAGGTGGACGTGGCCGGTGTCCCGGTGCACTTCATGCGCAAGCCCGGCCGCGGCCCTCGCCCGATCCCGCTGATCCTCACCCACGGCTGGCCGTGGACGTTCTGGCACTGGTCGAAGGTGATCGACCCGCTCGCCGATCCGGCCGCGTTCGGCGGCGACCCCGCCGACGCGTTCGACGTCATCGTGCCGTCCCTTCCCGGTTTCGGTTTCCCCGGACCGCTCACCGGCTTTTCGGACGTCAACTTCTGGAAAGTCTCCGACGTCTGGCACACCCTGATGACCGAGACCCTGGGATACGGGAAGTACGCCGCCGGGGGATGCGACATCGGCGGGATCGTCTCCAGCCAACTCGGCCACAAGTACGCCGACGAACTGTACGGCATCCACATCGGTTCCGGGTTGCCGCTCGACTTCTTCACCGGTCCCCGCGCCTGGGACTTCGCTCGGAACCGGTCCCTCACCGACGACCAGCCCGCCGACGTCCGCGCCCGCATCATCGAGCTCGACAACCGCTCGGCGTCCCACCTCGCCGTGCACATGCTCGACGGCGCCACCCTGGCCCACGGGCTGAGCGACTCACCCGCCGGACTGCTCGCCTGGCTGCTGGAGCGCTGGAACGCCTGGAGCGACAACGGCGGCGACGTCGAGTCGGTCTTCACCAAGGACGACCTGCTCACCCACGCCACGATCTACTGGGTGAACAACTCCATCGCCACATCGATGCGCTACTACGACAACGCCAACCGCTATCCCTGGACCCCGGCCCACGACCGCACCCCGGTCGTTCAGGCCCCGGTCGGCCTCACCTTCGTCACCTACGAGAACCCGCCCGGCATCCACACCGCCGCCGAGCGCGTCCGGGCGTTCAAGGCCGGCCCGCAGGCCGATTGGTTCAACCATGTCAACGTCAACGCCCACGACCGCGGCGGCCACTTCATCCCCTGGGAGAACCCCGAGGCCTGGGTGAGCGATCTGCGCCGCACCTTCCGCGGACACCGGCCCTGAACGATCCGTCTCGTGATTCCGGCACAGCTGCTGTGCTGTGCCGTGTGCACACGCATCCCGTATCACGACGCCCGAACCGTCGCCGCTCTCCTGTGCGCAGCCGCCGCACCGCGACCCGCCGCTGCCGTCACGGGGGAAGGGCGGCGTCAGTGCGGGGCGGTGGCCGACAGCGAGTACATCAGGGGGAGGCCGGCGGCGCCGTCGGGGTAGCGGAAGCGGCCGCCGTCGGTGACGAGGGCGCCGTAGCGCTGGAACGGGATGGTGTCGTGCTCGTGGACGAACTCGATGCGCAGCCCGGCGCCGGCGAGGGCGCTGATGACGTCGCCGAGGGTGTGGTGCCACTCGGTGGCGGTGTCGTGGACCGTTTCGGCGTTCCAGTCGGCGTAGGAGCCGGGGGATCGGTAGGTGCGGGCCGTGCGGGCGAAGTAGTCCGCGACCGCCGTCGCGCCGTGGTCGTCGTCGAGGACGCCGGTCAGCGGGTGGAACTCGGCGAGGTACAGCCGCCCGCCGGGGCGCAGCAGCGCCGCCACCGCCGCGGCCCAGAGGTTGATGTCGGGCAGCCACATGAGGGCGCCTGCGCCGGTGTAGACGAGGTCGAACCGGTGCCGGCCCAGCGCCTGTGCAGCGTCGAGGGCGTCGGCGGCGACGAACCGGGCGCGGTCGGCGAGCCCGATCTCTTCGGCGAGCCCGGTCGCCGCCTCGATCGCCCGTGCGGAGAAGTCCAGACCGGTCACACGGGCGCCGCGGCGCGCCCAGGCCAGTGTGTCCAACCCGATGTGGCATTGCAGGTGCGCCAGTTCCAGCCCGTCGACGTCGCCGATCTCCTCGAGTTGGAACGGGTCGAAGTCCTCGTCGCCGGCGCGGAACCCGGGTAGGTCGTAGAAGGGACTCGCGACGTGGATCGGCACCCGTTCGTCCCAGTAGCGGCGGTTGTCCTCGACGTGGGCGTCGGAATCGGCACGCGTATCCATTTGCAGGACTCTAGAAGCGGCCCCGCGCTCGCGGCAATCGGTTTTCGCGTCGACGTACCCCGGCCCGCCGCGGGCGGCGGGCCCGGGTACGGGCAACCGTCGCGTACGCGTGGGGGTAGCGTCCCGACCGAACCGGTCCCTTCCTTCCCGCGTCCGGCGCACCGGCCGATCCCCGCGGGCGGAGATCCACGAAGGATCTCCGCCCGCGGAAAGTTTCTTACATGAAGCGGACCCGGGGAACACGGGCCAACAAATCGTGCAATAGGCGCTTCACAAAACTTTGCCCCGCCTGTAGCGTTCCTTGCCATGGGCGACCGCTACGAGAGGCCTGTGTCGCTTCGGATGCGTATATCCAGTAGGGCGGCCAGCGCATGGGGGCGATTCGCTCCCTATCAGATTCCGCACCTTCTGGTCCTCGCTGTGGCCGCGCTTTCGTGCCTCGCTCTTTTCATTCGAGGGCCGGAACTGTGGCAGCAGATCGAAGACAACGAAGCGCTCAACCCGGCGACCGCGTCCGTGGCCGTCGCTCTCTTCGCCTGCGGTATCGCCAGCGTAGCCGTATGGGCCTACGCCAGGATCTATGCCACAACCCGGGAGGGAAAAGACGCGGCCATCCCGTTGTGGGTATCCGTAGTCCTCATTCTGTTTCTTTTCTTCTACACCTCGGGTATCGGTGTCCTCGCCGCCTGGATCGTCCTGGACGGCCCGGCCGTGGACATCCCCGAGACCCTGGGGGCAGGGCAGGCGGAAAAACTGCTGGTCCGGATATTCTCCCTGTCCGCCGTCCTCAGCGCCGTCGTCATCCTGGTCACCACCTACCGAAAACAACTCGGGACGGAGGCGGAGGGCCGGGAACAGGTGAAGCACTTCGCCGACCTCTTCTCCACGGCGGTGGGCCAGCTCAGCGCCGAGCACCCCACCGTCCGCCTCGCCGGAGCCCAGCACCTCGCCCTCCTGGCCGACAGCGCGCCGTCGGAGAAGTACAAGCAGAACTGCGTCGACCAGTTGTGCTCCTACCTCCGCACGCCGCACAGGGACCTCGCCGAATGGGACGGAGACTCCTCTCCTCCGCGGACGGGCAGAGCGCAGGACGGTTCGGACCGGATCCAGATCCGGGCGGCGCACGAGGTGAACCTCACCATCATCCGCCTCATCCGCAACCACTGCCGGCCCAAAGCCTCCGAGACGGACTCATGGAGCAATCTGGACTTCGACATGACCGGGGCGGTGTTCCACCAGGCCGATTTCTCGGATTCCGTGTTCCGCGGCCGCGTCGTGTTTCGCGAGGCGCACTTCGCCAGCGGTCGCACCTCGTTCGATAGAGTCCGATTCGAACACGAAACGGAAGAGGGCCTGAGTGCCGATTTCTCACACGCGGTCTTCAGCTGCACGGAATCCATCTTCCAGAGCATGGTGACGGCCGGCGGGATCGACTTCAGCGGAGCTCGTTTCGTCTCCGGCAGGCACAGCCTGGACAGAATCGCCGCCGAATCGACCGGAAGGAACATGTCCTACCTGAACGGGGTGAAAATCGAGGGCGGTTCCGTGGATTTCGAACTCCCCGCGGGGCGGGAGGTGGATCTCTGGCTGGACGGTATGGAGATCACCGGCGGCGAGTTCTTCCTCACCGGAAAGGACACCGACCCCACGGACAAACGGGTCAACGAAGGGGAGCTGACGGTGAAAGACGGCGGTGCCCTGCGGAGCAAGGGGATCCTGATCGGGGGAGACTCCGCCACCGTCGTGCTCTCCCCTGAAGCGCCGGTATGGCTCAAAAAAGCCGTAGCCCAGAACCCGGACGGGACGTGGATCCCCCACGGCCCGGCGAACGACCGGACGAATGAGAGGTAGCGACGTGATCCCGGAACCACGGGTTTCCGCCCGCGTCCAGTGGCGCATGATACGCGGCGGCCCGGACACGCTGCGGACGTGCGTGATCGAACCCCCCGACCCCGGCGAAGAGGCCCCGCTGGTGCTGGCCGCCCTCGGCTACCGGGGCTGTGTGGACGACTTCGAGATCCAGCGCTTCCGGCTGATCGCCGCGGCGCTGCGATGGCGGATCCTGGTCGTCGACACCCCCGGATACGGGTACTCCCAGGCCCGGTTGAACGCGCTACAACGCAGGTCCCTCCAGAGAGGCGACTTCCGCCCCCTGGCCGCGGACATGGTGGAAGCCGCGCTGGGCACCGTCTCCGAGCTGGGCGACCACCGGGTATCGGTCATGGGCTACTCCCTGGGCGCATCGAGCGCCGCGGCCATAGGACGCCTGGTACTGGAACAGGGACTCGTCGGCTCCCTGGAACGTCTCGTACTGGTCGAACCCGTCGCGGCCCGGCGGTGGTCCCTGGCCCGCCTCGGACTGGCGAACAGCGCAGAGGCCGCCAAAGTGGACGACTACCTCGGCCTCAACCGCAGGATCGACTGGGCGGTACCGCCCACCGACCGCACCGCCCCGGGCGTGCTTCCCCGGCCCAGCGGTAGCGACATGCGCGCCATGATCCTGGGACTGTCCTGCGGCGAGCTCCCCCGCGATGTGGCCGGGATCCTGCGGCTCTGCCCCGGACTGCCGGTCGACGTGGTTTACGGAGACGCCAGCCGGTTCACGCCCGCCGACGCCCTTACGCGTCTCGCCGGCGTCGCGGACCGCGCCGGGGGACGGCCGCGCCTGCATCGCCTGACCGGGGCCCATCACGCACTGTGGCACTCCCTCACGCACGTCGAGAGGATGACCGCGCTGCTGGCCGGCACCGCGCCCGAGGAGCCGCGCAGCGGAGAAGGAGGGGCGTGGTGACCACCGCACAGAGCCAGAGGACGTGGCGCGAGACGCTGTATGTCCCCCCGCACGCCAAGGACTGGGTCCTCAACGTCGTCGCCACCCGGATCAACCGCTACGACGGTTACCGCGCCTTCCTCACCCGGACAGCGCTGGCCATCGGCATCGCCGCCGTCTTCGGCTGGTACCTGAGCAGCCCCGAGGCCAATCCGTGGGCCTTCCTGGCCGGCATCGCCGTGGCCGCGAGCCTCCTGCAGGGGGTCTTGGAGATCGCCGGCGAGCGGCACACCAGGCGCCACACCCTCTCCCGAAGCTGGGGACACCGCGTATTCGGAGACGCCCGGTGGCGCCGGAGCTACCTGATCAACATCACCGGATTGCTGGGATTCGTCGCATGCGTGCTCAACATCCTCGCGGTCACCTTCCTCCTGCCGGCCGAGTCGGGGCTCGTGAAGGTCGTGGCGCTGCTGCTGGCGATGCTCTACATCAACTCCGGGCTCGGCGCCGTGCTCATCGACGCACCCTTCTACAACCGGGAGGGGGGAACGCTCGGCTGGCGGCTTCTGTGCCGGGCGCGCCCCTTCATCGGTATCGGCCTGGGTCTGGTGGTGGCGGTGGCCCAAGTCGTGCTCTTCCAGCTGCTCCCCGGTCCCGCCCCCTCCGGCCAGGCCGCGGCGGGGCCCTGGTCTCCGCTGTCTCCCCCCTGGCCCGCGGAGACGGAAAGCCTGGTACTCGTCGCCCTGGTCAGTCTCCTGCCGATCGCTCTGAGCCTGCGGGTCCTGGAGAACGAGCGGGTGCTCTCAGCGGCCCACGACATGATGGTCGGCGAAACCGTACACGAACTGCGGGAAACCAGCCGCTGGGTGCTGCGCAAGCTGAACGAGCGGATCGACGGCGTCGAGGAGAAGATCGAGGCGGGGGCGAGCCTGGACGACATCAGTGAAGCGGTCCGCAGTCTGCGCGCGACCGAAAAGCGCCTCATCGGTGACGTTACCGCCGGCAGCGCACCGGCGGTCGTTCCCGCGCAGGAGATTCTGCGATCCGCCGCCGACGAGCTGCGGAGAAGAAACCCCGAGATCGGGGGCGTGAGCCGCACCGTACTGGTCCAGGCGATCCATGCGGAGGACCACAGGATCGCCGAGACCATCCTGGAATGCCTGTGCCGGCACCTGAAGAGCAGACTCGGCAATTTCACCGTCGTGCTCGGCGACCAGATGAACAACGAGGTGGACGAGTACGTGCGGCTCTACCTGACCGTCGCCAACGCCAACCTCACGACCCCGGACTCCCGCAGGCACGAACAGATCGTCGAGCACGTGAACAAGAACGAACTCGTTTCCCTGAAAGACGTGCACGGCGACCGAAACGCGTATGCCCACAAGGTGGAGGTGTCGGTCGACGAGGACGAGACGATCCGGAAACTGGCCGTCAAAGTCAGTTGGGTGATGAGGAAGGTCTGGCTGTGAAACGTCGAGACGCCCGCCCACCGGTCCTGCTGTTCACCGAGAACGAGACGCTGGCCAGCCGGGTCGAGCGGCAACTGGACACGACAGCGGCGGTCACGCGCGTGGATGCGACCCGATCGGGATTGGAAGCGGCCCTGAGAATGGACACCTCCAGCACGGTGCTGCTGGATCCGCTGTCCGGTCAGGAGCACGTGGACCGGGTCCCCCACTGGCTCGCCCGCATCGGAATCCCGCAGAACCCGACGGCGGGGGCGCTTCCGGGAGAAGAACCGCTGACCGGCCTGGGTGCCCTGGTCGGGCTGCACGAGCACAACGCCGCCGAACGCACGGTGGCTTTCTTCGGCACCGACCGCTTCTCGTCCGGGGAGCAACTGTACGCGGCGGCCTGTGCGTGGGTTCTGGGGGCGGATCGGATCGTGCACCCGAAGAGGCAGGGCAGGGAACTGCACGAGCTGGTTTCGGGAACACGGGACACACCGGACTCGGCTCCGTCTCGCACCGGCCGGTTCGCCGAGTCCCTGGAGGAGGTTCCGTTCCATCTGGAACATCTCCTCGACAGCCTGGAAGGATTGTTCGCCAAGCCCGCGAAGGCGCGGCGCGCGTCCCCCCTGCTTCCCTGGCGTCCGGCCGCGAAGCCTCAAGAGGCGGTGCCCCGGACGGAAGAGTTCCGGAGCTGGCTGCACGCCGTCGAACGGTCGAGGGGGAACATGCGGGCCCTCGCCCAGTACACCGGATGCAGCTTCACCGACCTGTTGGCGCTGGAGGAGAAAGAGCTGCGCCGCCGAATCGACGTGATCGAGAACTTCAGCCGCCGCACGGCCCCCACCGACGGCACGGCGCTGTTCACCTTCGTCACGGATCGGATGGAGGTGTTCCGCGACCCCGCGTTCGCCGACGTCTGGGAGATCCGCAAGAGCCGACGCCGGCAGGATTCCTCACCCGGAGGCGCGAGCGAGACGCCGGTGGGCGGCGACCAGGACCAGTCCGAGGATGACGAAGAGAGCAGCGGCCGCCACGCAGGCGGCGACGGCAACGGGCCAACCGACGATCCCCGGTCGTAGGAAGTCGTACGGGGGAGCGGCGACACTTGCGCTCGCCAGCACGACGATGAGCACCAGGTACCCCACGGGAAGCGGAAGCCAGACCCGGAACACATCCGCGGAGCGCGGTGGGCGGCGCCTGGCCGACCGCAGGAAGTCCGCCACGGCGAGGGCGGGAAGGACACCGTGCAGGCATACCGTCGCGATCCAGACCGCTGCGCCGTCGGCGAAGGCCAGAGGCCGCTGCGGAAGAATGACCGTCAGGTGCACGACGGTGGACAGCAGCAGCGCCGCGCAGGAAGCGTCACGTGCTCGCTCCCACACGGCCGATCGTGCGTGCAGAAGCAGCGCTCCCTGGCTGAGCCCGCACAGCAGCGCGGACTGCACAGTGAAGTAGAGGAGGAAGAACGTCGGATCGACCTGTTGGAGTATCTGGCTTCCCACCCCTACGCCCACCACGGCGATGAGCACGAATCGAGCATTGCGGGAAGCGCCGTAAGCGAGGTCAGGGGACATGGCCGCTCCCAGGGGAAGGGTTCCAGACCGCAACAGACCCGCTGGAACCGGAAGGCTGTCGGGCACTTCACCCTCCCACGTTCCGGATACCGGCCCGACACGCCATGAGTCCCGACCGTGCCGTCCGGGCGCTGCGACCACCGCGTTCACCCCGGCGAACGGTGCTGCCGGGGCGACGTGCGCACCGCTCCTGTTCGCGTCCCCGGGGTTTCCGGGAAACCGCCAGGGGCGCCACCGCCGCGCCCGGCCGCGGTCGGCGCCGGGCATCCGCGCCGGCCCCAAGCGCCTGGCGCGCAGGCTGCCGATCCCGTCGCCACTGGGTGTTTACGGAGTGAAGGCCCGGCGCACGGTCGCAGCGAGGGCGTGGCGGCGCCGTTCGTGCACGGCGGGGGCCTCGTCGGCGGATGCGGTATAGGTCGTGCTGGCCGGTGACCAGGTCATCGATATCGCGATGACCATCGAGTAGACCTCGGACGGCTCGAGCTCGGTGGTGATTAGGCCGTCGCGCTGAGCGTCGGCGATCGCGGCCAGCTTGCGGGCTACGTCCTCGGAGGCGGCCGCCAGCAGATCCCCGGTCGGGGCCCGTTCCAACCGGGCCCAGGTGGCCAGCAGCACGATTTCGGGGTGTCGGAGGTAGGCGTCGTAGAGGCGTACCGCGTAGTCGGCGAGGTCGGTCGCGTCGATCGGGACCACGTCCACGATCAGTCGGAGGTGCTCGTGGAACACCGTGTCGAACAGCTGATCCTTGCTGCCGTAATAGGCATACAGCTGGGCCTTGTTGGCCTGTGCCGCCTCGGCGATGCGGTCGACCCGCGCGCCGGCGATCCCGTGCCGCGTGAATTCGGCGGTCGCCGCGTCGAACAGCCTGCGTCGTGTTGCCTGTCCATCACCCATGCCCGCAAGGATACAGACTGGTTAGTTTGTTTTCCCCGCATGTGTCGACTACTCTCGGCCGCGGTAGTAACTAACTAGTTTGTTTTTGGTCGTCGAGTTGACGACCGGCATGGTTGTGGAGGAACGCGATGCGCATGACGCGTGGATGGGCCGCCGGCGAGCCGGGGGCAGCGCTCCGGCCTTGGGACTTCGCCCGACGCGATGTCGGTGACCGCGATGTGGCCGTACGGATCCACCACTGCGGAATCTGCGGCAGTGATCTGGACGCGGTCCGTGGTGGTGGTCCGACGGCGTTCCCGCTGGTGCCCGGGCATGAAATCGTCGGCGAGATCACTGAGGTCGGGTCGGGGGTCTCGCGATTCTCGATCGGTGACCAGGTGGCGGTCGGCAACATCGTCGGCTCGTGCGGGCGATGCGCGGCCTGCCGGGCGGGACGGGAGAACTGGTGCGCCCAGGTGACGTTGACCTACGGCGGATCGGACGGGTCCGGCAACACCACGCAGGGCGGCTATTCGTCGGAGTATGTGCTCGACGAGCACTTCGTCTACCGACTGCCCGAGGGGCTCGACCCGGCCGAGGTGGCGCCACTGATGTGTGCGGGCGTGACCACCTACTCGCCGCTGCGGCGCCGGGGCGTCGGGCAGGGGACGGCCGTGGGGGTGGTCGGTCTCGGCGGTCTGGGGCACGTCGGGGTGAAACTGGCCCGGGCGCTGGGTGCCGAAGTCAGCGTTTTCACCACCTCGCCCGGCAAGGCCGAGACCGCGCTGGCCCTCGGCGCCGAGGATGCCGTCGTGTCCACCGACGCTTCCCAGATGGCGGCCCAGACCGGCCGGTTCGACTTCATCCTCGACACCGTCGGCGCGCCGCACGAACTCGGCCCCTACTTCGACACGCTCGGCATCGACGGCACTCTCTGCCTGGTCGGGATTACGCCCGAGGCGCTGCGTGTCGACCCGATGAGCCTGATCCCCGGGGCCAAGAGCCTCGCCGGATCCGGCAGCGGTGGAGTCCCGGAAACCCAGGAGATGCTCGACCTGTGCGCCGAGCACGGCATCACCGCCGACGTCGAGAGGGTCACACCCGACCGTCTCGACGAGGCTTTGGACCGCCTCGCTCGCAACGACGTACGCCACCGATTCGTTCTGGACCTCACCGGATGATCGTCCCGTTCCGACGGGATCCGCCCCGACTCGCCGGTCGGCCATGAGGCGGGTTTGCAGCACTGTTCCTTTCCGCCCCTGCGGCTTTCCCGCATCGTCATGGTCCAGGGCGCCGGCCACCGGCCCGACCAGACCGCCCCGGACCGGGGCCACCCGCGCCGACCACGTCGCCGTGGTCACCGTGACCGACGCCGGGGAGGTCCTGCGGTCGCGTCGAGGGTGCCCGTCCGGCCCCGGGTCGTGGAGGGGCGATCGGAGGTGCGCGGCGCACATTTCGTTTGCTTGTTTTGTTTCGTTGGTTTGCGACGTTAATACGATACAGAAAACGAAAACACCCTCAAATCCTGGCTTCCGATAAGCGGGCCTTATCGGAAGCCAGGGGTGTGGGGCGTGTCGACCGGGTTCCCCTGGGCCGCAAACGGAACTACGGGGCCGGGCGCCCGTAGCTGTCGACCGATCGGGCCCGGGTCAGCGCCGTGAATGCCGGCGCGGTACGCACGCTCAGCCCGTGCGCGTCCCAGCCCGAGCGTGCGTAGCCGCTGACTTTCCCACTCGACTCGTGCACCCGGGCATGCTGGGTCTCACGCGATCCACGTGGTCGTCGCCGTCGTCTCAGATCCGTCCGTGCGATGATCAGCGGTCATCTCACACAAACCGCTGTGCCGGATGAGCGGCCGGTTCACGATTTTCCGCAGCCGGTCGTGGCGGACGAGCCGGGTGGACAGCCGCTCGCTGGTGTGCTGGGAGAGAACGTGCGTGTCTCGCGACCGCAGGCGTTGAAGGGGTGGGGACCGCGGATACGCCGGAAAGGGGCCGTGGCAAGTAGTACGTGCTGCTCATAGGTCCCTCGTTCGCGCTTGGCCCTGGACGTGCGGGGTGCCGGAACGTGTCATACGCCGCTGTTGCGCTGGAGTGTGCGGTACACGGTGGGCCGGGACACGGAGAACAGTTCGGTGAGGTCGGCGATCGTGTCGTCCCCGCTGGTGTGCAGCCCCCGGAGCTCGGCCTGCTGTTTTTGTGAGAGCTCGCCGTTCGTCTTGGCCACGGCCATGCCCTCGCAGGTGCGCATCCGCAGGAGGTCGACGCGGGCTGTCAGGGCCTATCCGCCTGCGGTTGCGGCCATCAGCGCGTTCCGGCCGCCACCGAGGGGGTGGTGCAAGGCGATGGGCACCGCCGTCGAACTGGCCGCAGCCGCGCTGGGGGCGCTGCCGATGCTGCTGATGGTCCTGCTGGTGGCCGTTCCGGCCGTGTGGTCGCGCGATCCGGCCCGCCGCGAGAGGGCCATAGCCGTCCTGCTACGCCGGAGCGGCGAGCAGGAGCAGGCCCCGGACAGGGAAGTGGAGTGAGGACCCAAGGCGCCTCACCGGGCCTCCTCGATGGCGGCGGGGCCCGGCTGCCGGAGAGCTCGGGCACGTGCTTGTACAGGGTCGAGCGGGACCACCCCGAGCAGGCGGGCGATCGCGGCGAGGCTGTTCTCGGGGCGGGAGAGCAGGTCGCGGACGTGGCGCACCTGCTCCTCATTCATCGCGGGAGGCCGTCCGAGGCGCTTTCCGGCGGCGCGGGCGGCCTCCAAGCCCTCGTGGATGCCCTCCACGATCAGCTCGCGGATGAACTCGGCCAGGGCGGCGAAGACGTGGACGACCAGGCGGCCGCCGGGGGTGGTGGTGTCCAGGGCCTCGTGCAGGGAGCGGAACCCGATGTCCTCGCGGCGCAGGTCGCCGACCAGGCTGATCAGGTCCTGCGGCGAGCGGGCCAGCCGGTCCAGGGCGGGGACTACGGGTGTCGTCGGGACGCAGGCAGGCCAGGCAGGCCTTGAGGTCGGGGCGGCTGGAGGCGCCGCGCTGTGTAGGCCGGCCCCGCCAGACCCGACGGCGGTTCAGATCAGGGGGCGGCGTCGGTGTCATCTGGATAGGTGTACCGGAGGCGCTCGTCGGCGACCGAGTCGGCAGCGTAGACGTAGACGAACTCGAGGTCGCCTTCTCCGGTGTTGTGGAGGCCGTGCACGCAATGCGAGGGGATGAAGACGACGCTGCCCGAGGCGACGGGTTCTTCGCGGCCGTCCACGTGCACCACGCCCTGCCCGGCGAGGACGTGATACATCTCGGTCGCTGCGTGGCTGTGCCGACCGAGCCATCCTCCGGGCGGCATGCGCGCAAACCCCGCGGTCAGGGAATCCGAGGGCGTACTGTCGCCGACCGCCGAGGTGAACGACACCCGGCCGTTCCGCTCGTCGTCCCAGACGCTCCATGACCCGTCAGTGATGCGGCGCACGAACGGCTCCACGTCCACGTAGATTCCTCCTTCTACTGCGAAATCCGTCCCATGCCGAAGCGCAACGCCTCGCGGGTCCTGGCTGTCCAGGCCGCACCGCGGAGGAGTCGCGCTCCGTTGAGACACACTACAGACCCCTGACTCTGCAGGGCTCATAGCGATGGGGGCTCCCTGTCGTCAGGGCTACTCGCGGGTTAGTCGGCACCTGGTGACACGCTCCTTACCAGCACCCCGTGGAGCAGCGGGCGTAGCCGATCAGGGTGGCGAACATGATGGGCAGTGCAACGTTCGGCCACCCCTCAGTGCGATTTTCACCGTACTGGGTATCTGAGACGGTCCTGGTCACCGGTGCGGCTGCTCACGGATGTGGTGCGCGTTAGCGATAGCCAGCCGGCGGGTGTCTCAATGGGGGCCCTGTGGACATGCTGACCTGGACTGCGAGAGTGCTGATACCACTCGATACGTTGGCGGGATGACAGATCAATCCGCGCACTACCGCGACCTCCTGGCTCACCACTACAGCTGGATGCTCGGTGGCGACGTCGAGCAGGTCGCGACCCAGGACCGCTTGGCTCTGGAAGGACTGAGCATCGCTGCGCCCGGATCCTCACGAAACTCGGTCGCCGTGGACCTGGGATGCGGGCCCGGGCCTCAGACGCTGGCCTTGGCGGACATGGGCTTCGCGACCGTCGTAGGAGTCGACACGAGCCAAGAGCTTCTCGCCGAGCTCGCCCAACACGCATCCTCACGCCCCGCCGTGCAGACGCTGCAGGCGGACCTCGTCGACGCCCTTCCCGAGGTAGCTGGGCAGCGGTCGATCGACGCCATCGTGTGCATGCGGGACACCCTCCTTCATCTGCCCGACCACAACGCGGTGGACGTCCTGCTCGCCCGCGCTGCGGCGTCTCTGGCTGCGGAAGGCACGCTCGTGCTGACCTATCGCGACTTGACCCAGCCCCTGGAGGGAGTCGATCGGTTCCTGCCAGTTCGCAGCGACTCCGATCGGATCATGCTGTGCGCGTTGGACTACGACAGTCCAGACAGGGTGACCGTCAACGACCTCGTCTACACCCGAACCCCCACAGGGTGGCAACTCCACAAGAGCAGCTACCCCAAGCTGCGGATCGCGCCCGACGATCTCGTCAAACGGCTTGAGTCAGCCGGCTTCTCGGTCACCCACCACGCCCAGCAGCCCGGCGGCATGTGGACGACCGCCGCGCGTTCCAGCCGCTGACCCGACCAACACGCCTGCCGACCACCAGGAGTTGCACGACAGCATCGAGATCCCCAGATTCGTTGGCGGCCGGACGTGGAACAGACGCCATAGCGCTCCGATGCCCGGCTCTCCCCGACGACGAGACCGGTGATAACGACACCCATCGGCCGTTTTCAGCCTCCTGGGAACCACATCAGGGCGCGGAACCGGGGACTGCCCCGGTCCGCCCCTTCCACGAGTTCGTGCACCCTGCGGTCGTGCGGATCGTGCCCGAGCGCCAGACGCAGGTTGGCCACGCACGCCCGCGCGGTGCGCTGCCAGTCGACGAAGAAGACCTCTCCCGACGGGTCCAGAAAGATCATCCGCACCAGGTTGTCGGCCTCGGCGAAGTCGGCGTACAGCGCGTCCGCCAGGGCGTCGGTGGCCAGGAGGTCCAGGCGCCGGTCGATGATCATCGCCGGGGTGTCCGGCCAAGAGTCGAGCAGCATGCGCAGGCGAACGTCGACGCGCGGCCGGGCGGAGGCGGTCGACACGTCCGGGCGCGTCGCCCCCCCCGATACACGCCCCACGACATGTACGCGGGCACCCGGCTCGCGGCGCTCGCCGCGCTGGACGCCGGGATCACCACGATGCCGGACTTCTCGCACAACTCGCGCACGTCCGCCCACTCCGACGCGGCGATCCGCGCACTCGCCGACCCCGGTATCCGGGGGTGCACGCCTCCATGGGCCCGCACTTCGGCGCCTGGGACCACCAGTGGCCCGTTGACTTGGAACGCCTGTGCGACACCCACCGCGAAAGCGGCCACGGTCCAGGTCGCGGTGATCGACATCTGGCTGCGCGGCCTCGCGACGACACCTTCTTAGACAGAGCCTAGACCGAAAGGACGACCTTGCCCCGAACGTGCCCGGTCTCAACGGCGCGGTGCGCGGAAGCAGCCTCACCCAGTGGGAACGTGCGTACGGGCAAGGTCAGGCGATCGGCGGCGGCCAGATCGGCGACCTCGTGCAGGGCAGCGTAGGATCGGCCGCCCATCCGCTGCACGCCGTACTCCTCGACCGCGTGCTGGTCGACGGTGGTACCGATGCGGCGCCGTTCCCCGACGAGGGCGAGGCTGGTGGTGACGGCTTCGCCGCCGACCAGGTCCAGGGCCGCGTCGACGCCTCCCGGTGCCACGGTGCGCACGCGTTCGGTCAGTCCTGGCCCGTAGCTGACCGGAGTCGCTCCGAGACCGCGCAGATAGGCGTGGTTGGCTTCGCCGGCGGTCCCGATCACCCGTGCCCCCAGTTCGCCCGCGAGTTGCACGGCCATGGTGCCGACGCCGCCCGCGGCGGCGTGCACGAGGACGACGTCGCCGGCGCCCACGTTCAGTCGGGACAGGGCGGTGCGGGCGGTCTGTCCGGCGGCCGGCAGTCCGGCAGCCATCTCCCAGGGCAGCGATGGCGGTTTGACGGCCAGTCCGGCGATGTCGACGGCGAGGCTTTCGGTGTAGGCCTGCGCTGAGGCCGAACCCAGCACGTCGGTACCGACGGCGACGGTGCTCTCGGCGGGATTGTCGGGGCCCAGTGCGACTACGGTCCCGGCGAACTCGTTTCCGAGGCGGTGCGGGAAGTGCCGGGGTCCGGTGTCGGCGAAGTCGCCGCGTCGGATCTTGCAGTCGACCGGGTTCACTCCGGCGGCACGGACGCGCACAAGCGCCTGGCCGGGACCGGGGCGCGGTGTCTCGATCCGGACGGGGTGGAGGACTTCCGGGGCTCCGAAGCGGGAGAACCCGATGGCGGTCGGCATGGGACGTCGCTCCTGATGAGGTCTCGTGGTCATCGGCGATTACGTGACTGGGGCGTAGGGGAGGGCGCTGCGGGCGTCGCGGAGCGCTGTCCCCCACCAGGCCAGTCGGTCGAACAGGGTTCGTGCGGCGGTTTCGGCGCTCTCGGCGATGGCCGGGTCGTCGACGCGTCCATCGGGTGCGATGCGCGTGTGGGGAAAGTGGAAGCTGACGGTGTCGCGCATGGTGACGGCGTGCAGCTCGGCGAATATCTGGCGCAGCTGCTCGACTGCGCGCAGACCGCCGGCGACTCCGCCGTAGCAGACGAAGCCCACGGGCTTGGCCGCCCACTCCTCGCGGACGCTGTCGACGGCGAGTTTCAGGGATGCCGGATAGCCGTGGTTGTACTCGCAGGTGACGATGAGGAAGGCGTCGGCGGCGCCGATGCGTTCGGCGAAGTCCCGGACGTCGGCCGAGCCGCTGAGATCGGCGGGCAGGGCGAGGTCGGCCAGGTCGATGACGTCGATCGCGTACTCGGGCCGGTCGCGCGCGAGGCAGGCGGCCCACCGGCCGACGGCCTCGCCGAAGCGGCCTTGGCGCGTGCTGGCGACGATGAGCGCCAGGCGGAGCGGGCGGGTAGTCACGAGGGGGCCCCTTTCTCTGCGGCGTGGGTTCGTGCGGCGTCGCGGACGGCCCCGAGAGCCGAGGTGAGCTCGGCGCGTTGCCGCGGGGCCACGTACTCGAAGGCGAGCCTTTCCAGTTCGGCCCATGCGGCGCGGATTCGGGGGCACAGCGCGCGCCCCGCCTCGGTGAGGTCGACGTCCATGGCACGCCGGTCGGTCTGCGACGGTGTCCGCTCGACCAGAGCGGCGCGCTCCAGGGTCTGCAGGGTGGCGGTCACGGTGGAGCGGTCCCGCCCCAGGAATCGGACGAGTTCGGACTGCGGGACGCCGCCGTGGTCCTGGAGATAGAGCAGGACCACCTCCTGCGGCGCGGCCAGCCCGAGCTCGGCCAGGAGGGAGGTGGCCAGCGCGGCGTGGGCCCGCACCGCTTGGAGCAGCAGGGAACCCAGGGGGGCCTCGTCAACCTCGATTCCCGGGTGCGGCTCCTGATGTCGCCCTGCACTCTTGTTTGTTGGCATACCAACAGAGTAGCGCGCATACTGATGGCATGCCAACGAAAAACTCCGACCGACTGGACCCGAGCCTGCTCCGCCTGGCCGCGATCCTCATGGTCGGCGGCCTGGCGTCCCTGCTCAACACCACCATCGTGGGAGTCGCCCCTGGACGACGCCCGAGCCGCACTGGGGGCCGACACCGCACAGATCCAGTGGGTGGCAACCGCCTACCTCCTCACCCTGGCCGTCGTCGTCCCGACCATGCCGTGGGCGCTCGGCCGCCTCGGCGCCGGTCCGCTGTGGAGACTCAGCCTGCTGGTGTTCACGCTCGCCTCATTGCTGTGCGGCGCAGCGTGGTCGGCCACGAGCCTCGTCAACAGTTCGTGTCCTCCAAGGAGTGGGCGGCGGTCTGATCCTGCCCTTACTGCAGACGATCCTCGCGACAGCCGCGGGGCCCCGCCGCCTGGGCCGGGTGATGGCGCTGGTAGCCGTTCCGGGCCAGCTCGCACCGCTGGCCGGTCCGCTGCTGGGCGGGCTCCTCGTGGACGGCCCCGGATGGCGATGGGTGTTCTGGATCAGCATCCCGTTCAGCGTCGCCGCCCTCGCCCTGTCCGGGCGGGGAATCCCGGAACGAGTGTCCGCCGAACGGCGTCCGCTCGACGTGCGCGGACTTCTCCTCCTCTGCCCGGGACTGGCGATGCTGCTGTATGGCTGCACCCGGATCACCGTGTCGGCCGGGACGCCGTCAGCATGGGTTCCGATTGCCGTCGGCGCTGCGCTACTCGGGTCCTATGTCATGTACACGCGCAGGAGCAGCCGTGCCCCGGTGGAGCTCCGACTGTTCGCCAACTCCTCGTTCGCCCTGGCCGCAGGGCTGATGGCGGTAGCCGGCGCCTCGATCTTCGGGCCGATGGTGCTGCTGCCGCTGTTCTACCAGCAGGTACGCGGGGCCACCGGCGTGGAGACCGGCCTGTTGCTGGCGCCTTTGGCTCTTGCCACCATGGCCGCATTGCCGCTGGCCGGCCGGCTCACGGACCGGATCGGACCGCGCCCGGTGCTTCTCACCGGCACAGCCGTCGCCGCGCTCGCCACCCTGCCCTATGTCATCGCCCCGGAGGCGGATGACCTCGCGTTGGGCGCGGCCCTGTTCGTGCGCGGCGCGGGCCTCGCCTTCGCCACCGTCCCGATCACCGCCGCCGCCTACGGCCGACTGGCCGCAGAAGACATCCCCGCGGCGACCACGCTGCTGAGCGTCATCCAGCGTGTCGGCGGCTCTTTCGGCACGGCCTTCCTCCTCGCCGTGGTGGGCCGCCAACTGGCCACCGGCGACTCGTCCCTTCAGGCGTACGGGTTCGCTTTCGGGTGCACTCTCGCCCTGTCCCTCGTCGCCCTCGTCCCAGCGTCCCTGCTGCCAAGTCGCGCCGGCCGATGAACGACCGGTGGGCAACCGGCTCACCGCTGGGCGGGTCAGCGGTCGCCGTCCCCCGTCAGCATGCTCGTGGGGTACCGGGCGAGCGGCGCGGCATCCACCCCGACTCGGGAAGCGGCGCAGTCCACCGCCGGAGCGGGGACGTCTGCGGCGTAGGTGGGGATGCGGCCCTCGGCCTGGAAGAACGTCAGCAGCAGCGCGAATCCGAGCCGGCGCGCCGGCCTGGTCGCCGATCAGTTCGCCCGCGCACTCTGCCCATGTCCAAGCGTCGGCGAGCTCTCCAGGGGCGCGTCCTCGGAAGCTGCTCGCCGGTTGCTTGGCCCCTCGCCGGAGCGTCGGGAGAACCGCGTCCGCCCCGTTCCCCGCGGCGGTCGCCGCGGGGAACGGGGCGTCATCGTGTCCGGCCGAGGCGGCCGCGCGCCTCAACTGCAGTTGGTGGCGTACCTGACGGCCTGATCGCCGTCGATGACACCGCCCCAGTCCATGCAGGTGTCGTTCCCGTACACATACACCGGACCGGAGTAGGTGGTGTAGGAGCCCGGGTCGTACTTGGCCGAACTCTCGTCTCCGGCCCTGCGCAACGCGACGTTCATGGGAAGTGCGGTGCCCGGGTCGTTTCGTACGGTGACCGCGCAGTTGTAGTCGTTGGAGTAGTTGTAGGTGAGGAAGACCGTGCCCTTGTTGTTGGGCACGTGTGCGGAGTTGACGACGCCGTAGCCCGAGCCGCATGCGCCGTTGTAGGCGGCGGCGGAAGCGGGGGACGCGGTGATCGCGCCGCCGGCCAGGACTGCCAGGGTCGCGGTGGCGGTGACGAGGCTCTTCCTGAACAGTCGCACGGAAGGATCCGTTCATCCGGGGGTGATGATGCTCTAAAGCGTAGGCGACCGCCCACTCTCCGCAACAGTTCGTGTCCGATTGCGGCCATGGCATGACTGATCGTGATCACGGGCCTCGGGCTTCCGCTCTGGCAACGGGCTCTGCGGACGCTCCGCTCAGTCGGCGCTGAACGCCTTCTCGACGGTCAGCGTGTCCTCGTACAGGCGATCCGGCCGTCCTCGACCACCAGATGCATGGCCGCCGGTGTGGTGAACTCCTTCCCCGTGGCCACGACGGTGTGCGTGAAGACCGCCAGCAGCATCACGTCACCGCCGTCGACGATGACGCGCTCCAGCACGACCTCGCTCCTGCCGTGCGCGAAGTGCGGCCACATCGTGGTGAAGTACGGAGCGACCTCCTCCCGGCGGGTGCGGCGCCCGGTCCAGGCCAGCGCGTCACTTCCGGGGACGTGCCAGTCGATCTCCTCGGCGAACGGTTCCTGGATGCCGCCGGGGTCCTGCCTGCCGAGGCGCTCCAGGAACTCCCCGGCCACGGTCCGCGAGGTCTGCGTGTCTGTTGCCATCGTCCTTGTCCTTGTCTTGTCGTTCGCATGAGGTGTACCGGTCGGGCTTCAGCCCTGGAACAGGAAGTGCTTGCCGCTCAGCGGCCCGCCGCGATGCATGAGCGCCCGCATGTCGAAGCCGTTGCCCTGGCGGCGGTCGCACGTGCGCGGCTGCGGCGCTGCCGCGGACCCGCTCGACGGCGGTGGCCTGGAAGGTGTCGATGCGGCGGCGCAGCCGTGCGGGCATGACCTGGCGCAGGGTGTTCAGCGCGCGTTCGGCCCCGTCCTCGATGCCGGCACCGGTGGTGGCGGCGATGCGCAGCGCGACGACGAGCGCGACGGCCTGTTCGTCGTCGAACAGCAGCGGAGGCAGCTGCGCGCCGGAGTCGAGACGGTATCCGCCGTCGGGGCCCTTGTCGGCGGCGATGGGATAGCCCAGCTCGCGCAGGCGGTCGACGTCGCGGCGCACGGTAACCTGGGTGCGCTTCGCCTCGAAGGGCCCGCGGCGATGAGCTTCGCCCTTCCCGACGGCGTCACCTGGGACGACCTCATGTCCGGTACTGCGCGGGAAATGCCGCAGTGGGCGATCGACCGCCAAACCGACTTCTCGGTGCAGCCCGGAGAGACGCTGGCGGGAATCCTGGAACGCTAGGAGCGCGTCGCCGCCCGTACCGAGGAGGTCGTCGCCTCCGTCGAGGACCTGTCGGCGACACACCCGCTTCCGAAGGCGCCCTGGAACGAGCCGGGAGCGGCGCACAGCGTGCGGCGGGTCCTGATCCACATCATCGCCGAGACCACCCAGAACGCCGGGCACGCCGACATCCTGCGCGAGGCGATCGACGGCCGGACGTCGACCTGACCGGGCACGTCCACGACCGCATGTCCTTTATCACAGGGGCTGTCCACCGGCGCCGCCGGCAGGGAGCATGGGGCCATGGAAAGCAGAGCGGATACGGCCACGGCCCGTGCGTGGCACGCGCTCGGCGGCGCCGCGGACCTGCCTGCGAGGGTCTCCTACAGCGGCGCGGGCCCGGTGCTTGCGGCCGTGCTGCCGGTGCGTGAACTCGCCCGCGCGACGGTCGGAGTGTGTTCGCTGGCCGCGGCCGAATTGCTCGCCGTGCGCAACGGTGGACCGGTTCCCGAGGTGCGGGTGGACGAGGGCGCCGTGGCGACGGCGTTCCGCAGCGAACGCCACCTGCTGGTGCAGGGCCGCAGCCCGACCGCCTTCGCGCCCCTGTCGGGTTTCTGGCAAGCCGCCGACGGGTGGGTTCGCACCCACGCGAACTACCCGCACCACCGCGCGCGTCTGCTGGCCGCCCTGGGCATCGACACCGGCAGCGGCGCGGACGGCGACGATCCGCCCGAGGCGACCGGGCTGGTCGAGCGGGTCGCCGACGTACTGGCCGGGCGTCGCGCGCATGAGATCCAGGAGGCGGTCTATGCGGCCGGCGGCCTGGCCGTGGCCGTGGCACCCGCGACGGCGCCCAGCGGGGGGTCCCTCACCCGCGGCGTGCCGGTGGCCGAGGTCGAGGAGTCCGGTGCCCCCGGGAGCCGCCGGCTGCCGCAGGCGCCGCTTCCCGCCGCGGGCCTGCGGGTGCTGGACCTCACCCGGGTCATCGCCGGTCCGGTCGCCACCCGGACCCTCGCCCTGCTGGGCGCCGACGTGCTGCGCGTGGACCCCCCGGGCCTGCCCGAGGATCCCGACACCCACATCGACACCGGGTGGGGCAAGCGCTCGACCCTGCTGGACCTGGGATCCGCCGGGGGAGCGGCCGCCTTCGAAGAGCTGCTCGACACGGCCGACGTGGTGGTGACGAGCTACCGGCCCGGTTCCCTCGACGGGCACGGGGCGGCGGCCCGGGCGATGATCGCCCGCCGCCCCGGCCTGGTCGTCGCCCAGCTGTGCGCCTGGGGCTGGTCGCCCGGCCGCTGGGCCGGGCGCCGGGGGTTCGACAGCCTGGTACAGGCGGCCAGCGGTATCGCGGCGATCGAGGCGGCCCCTGCAGGGCGCCCGGGCGCCCTGCCCGCCCAGGCCCTGGACCACGGCACCGGCTACCTGACGGCCGGGGGAGTGCTGCGGGCCCTGGTCCGACGACAGGCCGACAGCCGGGGCCGCATTCTGCGGTTCTCGTTGGCGGGCACCGCAGACTGGCTGTTGCGCGGAATCGCCCCCGCCCCTGCCGCGGAAGGCACCTACGACGCCGCCGACTGGCTGCGGGAGACGCCGTCGTCCTACGGCCTGCTGCGCCATGCGCTCCCGCCGGTCCACTACGAGGGGGCGCCCCGAAACTGGGCCGCACCCCCGACCCGATGGGGCGGCGACCCCGCCGCCTGGACGTAGCGGCCGAACGCGCCCGGCGCGTCGGGAAGGACCGGCACGAGCTGCGAGAAGCCCTTCGCGCGCAAGCACCGGTGCTCAGGCGTCGAAGCGGCGGCGGGAGGCCTCGATGTGGCCCAGATGGTGGCGGGTCCAGCGGCACAGCCCGTCGATCGTCGCGCGAAGGGCCTGGCCCGGCTCGGTGAGGGTGTATTCGACCCGCGGCGGCACGGTCGGATGCACGGTGCGCTCGACCAGGCCGTTGCGCTCCAGCATGCGCAGGTTCTGGGTGAGCATCTTGTGGCTGATGCCCTCGACCTCGTTGCGCACCTCGCTGAAGCGCAGGGTGCGGTCACCGAGGAGCTCGATGATCAGCAGCGCCCACTTGTTGGCGACGTCGGAGAAGATCTCGCGCGCCAGGGAATCGGCCCGCGTCAGGTCCGCTTCCTCGGGCGGGCCGCTGAACTGCTCGGTCACCATCGGGTTCCCCCGTCACGAAAAAGTGCGTCCTTCCATGTCAGCGACCACTCTCCTACGGTTCTCGAGTAACCACAAGAGAGCGGAACGCGCTCGTACGGAAAGAAGGCGCTCACCATGGCCGTCACTCTGCTCAACCCCGGCGGGCTGCCCGCACCCCAGGCCTACCGGCAGGTGTCGGTGGCCTCCGGTTCGACTCTGGTCTCCGTCGCCGGGCAGGTCGCCTTCGACGCCGACGGCGCCACGGTCGCGCCGGGCGACTTCGCCGGCCAGGTCGAGCAGTGCTATCTCAACGTCGGCACCGCCCTGGCTGCAGCCGGCGCGTCCTTCGAGGACGTCGCCAAGCTGACCGTCTACGTCGTCGACTGGACATGATGGCCCCGTTCCTCGACGGCGTCGCGCGGGCGGCCGCGAAATCGGGGACCGCGCCGGTCCCGCCGGCCACCCTGCTGGGCGTGGCGGCTCTGGCCGCACACGACTACATGGTCGAGGTCGAGGCCACCGCCGTGATCGACTGAACGGCGGCCCCGTGCCGCTGCTGCGGCAGAGCCGCGGCTCTGCCGCAGCAGCGGCACGGTCGGGACGGGACCGAAAGCCCCGCTCGGAGTACCGGCCGTGCCTGCCCGAACACCCGCGCAGGCCCCTCGGCGATGGGCCGCTCATCCGGTGCGCCGGTGCCGCGCGGCCGGCATCCGCTTGCGCGGCACCCGGGTGCCGCGCCCCACGCTGGACGACATCTTCCTCTCCCTGACCGGGCGCAGCCTGCGCGAAGACCGCGACTGAAACGCCGTCCCCGCCGTCGAAGGGTCCCGCAGATGAGTCTGCTCACCGGCACCGGCGCGGTCTTCGTCCGCGACACCCGATCCACGCTGCGCACACCCTGGCCCTGCGTCGAGTCCATAGCCGACCGCCTGCTGCTCCTGTCCGGTCCGCTGGTGGCGGCCCTGGGAGGGATTCCCGGCATTCCCGCGGGCTGCAGGCTGCAATGGTTCGTGCCCGGCATGCTCGTGCTCATGGTCTTCACCACCAGCGCGTTCATCGGTGCGGGAATCCAGGAGGAACGCGGCTCGGGAGAGCTGGAGCGGATTCTGATCACCCCCGTCAACCGGTTCGCGCTGCTGGCCGGGCGCGTGGTGGCGGTCGTGGCCCTGGCCACGGTGCCGTTGCAGCGACCGCGCCGTATTGCCGCACCGGCAACGTCGTTTGGCCTGCAGCGGGTACACGGTCAGGATTGCCGGTAGACACATTGCTGCCGCCGAAGCGCGGCAGCCGCACCGCCAGGAGGCGACCGATGAGCGAGGGTACCGACGAAACCACGGGCCGAGAGTACTGGGACGCCCGCTACAGCGAGAGCGAGCGCGTCTGGAGCGGCGATCCCAACGCCGTCCTGGTCGACGAGACCGCAGGGCTCGAACCGGGCACCGCGCTGGATCTGGGCTGCGGCGAGGGCGCCGACGCCGTGTGGCTGGCCCGTCAGGGCTGGCGCGTGGTCGCCGCCGACATCTCCGCGGTGGCTCTGGAACGGGCCCGCCGCCACGCGGCCGAGGCCGGGGTGGGCGACCGCATCGACTTCCAGCGCCACGACCTGGCCACCTCGTTTCCCGAAGGCGGCTTCGACCTGGTCGCGGCGTTCTTCCTGCACTCCTGGAACGACCTGCCGCGCGAAGCGATCCTGCGCACCGCCGCTTCCCGCGTCGCCCCCGGCGGGACACTGCTGATCGTGGGCCACGTGGGCGAGCCCATGTGGGTCGAGGAGATCGGCGCCTACGTGGAGCTTCCCACCTCCGCCCAGGTGCTGGAGTCGCTGGAGCCGGCCGCGCAGGAATGGGAGGTACTGGTCAGCCGGGAGCGTACACGCGCCCACGCCGGCCCCGGCGGCCACACCGCCGACAGCGTCGTCGAGCTGCGCCGCCGCTGAGCCCGGGCCGCCCGGGCCTCGGGCGCCGATCCGGCCGGTGGGGCGGCGGTAGTACCGCCGCACCGTGCCGCGGGTCGATGTGCGCGCGTGCCCTGCGGGCATGGGCCGGGCCGGTCGATACCGGCGCGGCCTTTCTCACCTACGCGGTGTGTGCGATCGCGAGTTCCCGCAGCGCCGCGGCCGCCCGCTCTCCGCTCGGCAGCGCATCGGGGGCGACCAGGGACTGCATCGCAAACCCCACCACCAGCGCGTGGACGACGGCTCCGACCGTGTCGGCGGTGGCCGTGTCGATGCCGTCGGCGTCTCGGCCGAGCAGCAGCGCGGCCAGTTCGGCCCGAGCGAGGCGGGTGGCGTCGCGCAGGGCGTCGCGGATCCCTCCCGCGAATTCGGCTTGGGCGTAGGCCTGCACGCTGGCCAGGATGAGCTCGCGTTGCGGGGGCAGCGAGGCGAAGAGCTCCTCGAGAGCGATCTGCAGGCGCCGGGCCGGATCAGCCGTGGCCGCGGCCCGCACCGACGCGACGATCACGTCGCCCCACTCGCTCTGCGCCTGGAGCGCGGCGCGGTTCATCAACGCGTCTTTGGAGCCGAAGTGATAGCCGATGGAGGCCAGGTGCGACTCCGACGCCGCGGCGATGTCGCGTGCGGTCGTGTGGTGGTAGCCCTTTTCGACCAGGCATGTGCGCGCTCCGGCCAGTAGATCCTCGCGTTGGCTCACGCCGACGACCCTAGCATTTTTACGTACGTACGTATTGTGCGAGGGTTTTGACGTACGTACGATCTAGCCATGGCGGCCGGCCTGCTACCCGCCCCGCACGAACGACCCGTCCCTACACCGTGCTCACCGCCCCGGCCGCGACCTCGGCGAACACCAACCGCATGGACCCCGACACCGGACCCGCCCCCGCGGGGTGCCGACAGCACCGAAGGAGAACCATGGCCGACGACCGGACCACGCTCCGCCGACCCGAGCGGGCCGAGCTGCCGGCAGTGGCTGAGGCCTACACCGCCGCCAACCTGCACGACCCCGTACTGAGCTGGGTGATCGATGACGAAGACGCGCGGCGGCGGATCACCGCGGGCCCCTGGCGGGAAACGATGGTCGCCTACCTCGACAGCGTCCTGCACTCCGGGGAGCTGGTGATCGCCGAGGACGAGTCCGCGGGGGTGGCCGGGGTCGCGCTGTGGGAGTGGACCGATCCCGCCCCAGCGACCGGCACCTCCCCGCTGCAGGATCCGGAGGGCGCCCGCTTCATCGAGCACGCCTACGGCGAGTACGCCGACCGGATGAAACAGCTGATGGAGCTCACCGGGCGGCGGCGCCCGGACGCCTCGGCGTACTGGTACCTGCTCAACATCGTGGTCGCCCCCCGCCTGCGCGGGCAGGGAATCGGCGGCGCGATGCTGCGCACACACCTGCGGCGGCTGGAGGCCGAACACGCGCCGGCCTTCCTGGAGGCCAGCTCGCCGCGAAACCGGCGGCTGTACGAGAGCTTCGGCTTCGCCGACTGCGGCGAACCCGTGGAGCTACCCGACGGGCCGCGGCTGCAACCGATGTGGCGCCCCGCGGCCGCCGATCCGGACCGGTCGCGCTCGAAGGGCTAGCTCCTGGTCACGAAGGTGCCCCTGCGAGACGGGGGCGAGGAGGATTACTACAGGATTTGGCGATAGAGCCGCGACCCGGGCGACGGCGCTCTCCCGGCTGGTGCGCCAGGTGCGCAATGAGGAGAACGTCCGCCTGCACCGGTGCTGCACGAGCGCATCCCGCACCCGGTGCGCACCGAGCTGACTGACCTGCTGCAGGTGCCGGACGGAGCGCGCATCTCCGAGCCGGAGCTGTTGCGCACCGAACCCGGGCGTATCTCTAGCCCCGGCATGGTCCAGGCCCTGGACCGCACCAGCCGCATCGCCGGCATCGGCGCCGGACAGGTCGAGGCGCACGATGTGCCCCAGGCCAAGCTGCAGGGTCTGGCCCGCTACGCGATGCGCACCAAGGCCCCCGCGTTGGCCGAGTTGGCCGCCCCGCGCCAGGGCGCCACGTTGTTGGCCACGGTCCGCCACCTGGAGACGGCCTCGGTTGATGACGCCCTGGACGTGCTGGAGGTGCTGATGGTCTCCAAGCTGCTGAACCGGGCCCACCGCGAGGACAAGTTGCGCACCCTGCCCGATTTCAAAAGCGCGGCGAAGAAGATGGCGGCCGCGGTGGATGTGCTCATCCAGACGCCGCAGGCCACCACCTCCCGGGTGGTCTCGCTGGCGGAGGTGTGGAACGCCATCGAAGAGGTCGTGCCGCGCGCGAAGCTCATGGAGGCGGTCCAGACCGTCTCCGACCAGGTGCTCGACGATGACGACGAGGCCGCCGCGTGGCGGGCCCGCCTGGTCAAGCGCTACCGCACCGTGCAGGGCTTCATCGAACTGCTGGTGGAGGTCATCGACTTCGGCGCCGTCGAAGCCGGACGGCCCGTGCTGGAAGCGCTGGCCACTGCCGCGGCCATGGCCCGCAGCCGCAAGCACTACAAGGCGGCCGGCATCGCCGCTCACGCCGAGCTGACCGGCGGGCTCCTGGAAGCGCCCCATCTACGCCAACCCCGACCTGGAGGCCGGCCGCATCGACAAGGCCGCCTTCCTCATGTGGGTGATCGAGCACCTGCACCGGGCCCTCAAACGGAGGGACGTCTTCGCCCGTAGCGGCGACCGGTGGGGCGACCCCCGCGCCCGCCTGCTGCAGACCCAACCCGAGATCGGCATCACCGCCGCCTGGGGCGGCGGTCTGATCGCCTCGGCCCACGGCATGCGCTTCGTGGTGCCCTCGCAGAACCTGCACACGCGGGCGAACCCCACGTACTTCGGGCTGCGCAAACGCGGCGCCACCTGGCTCAACGTGATCAACGACCAGGTCATGGGCCTGGGCGGTCTGGTGGTGCCCGGCACGATGCGCGATTCGCTCTACATCTTGGACGCCATCCACGCCCGCGACGGCGGACAGCGTCCGGAGACGGAAGGGCTGCGGCCCCTGCGCGAACCCGACCAGAGCGACTGACAGCACGTTTCGCGTGGATCCCTGGGGCCAAAAGGGGCGGATGAGCGGCGTCGAGTGATCCGTTGAACGTTCGGTAGCGCCTTAACCTGAATCCGTGAAGGATTGGATCGAGGGGCTCTCCAACCGCCAGCAGCAGCTCGTCCGAGCATGGCTGCCCACTGCCGAGGTGGTCGTCGACCACAGTTGGGGACTCGTCGGTACCACGGTGCTCGAGCTGCGGCACGAAGCAGAGCTCTACATCGTCAAAGCCGGTGATGAGAACGACCACCACCTTGCCCGGGAGATTCAGGCCCACCACAGGTGGCTGCGGCCCTGGACCTCGATCGGTCGGGCACCCGAGCTCGTGAATGCTGATCATGACGCAAAGATCGTCGTGACCCGGTACCTGCCCGGCAGGTTGGTCGAGGGAACCGATGCTGAGCACGAGCCACACACCTATCGGCAGGCCGGCGAACTACTTGCCGACCTGCACGAGCAAGCGAGCGTCGGCGATACCGAGTTCGAGGCACGGGAGCAGGAGAAGACGCTGCGGTGGCTGGACAAACCACACCGAATCGATCCCGACGTGGTCACGCGACTGCGCTGCATGGTGGAGTCGTGGCCGACCCCGCCGAGCAGACTGGTGCCGACCCATGGTGACTGGCAGCCCCGCAACTGGCTCATACATGAGGAAACGGTAAGCGTGATCGACTTCGGGCGTTGCGACCTGCGTCCGGCCTTTACTGATCTGGCTCGACTGTCCGCGCAGCAGTTCCGTTCTGACGCCTCGCTCGAGGCAGCCTTCTTCGAAGGCTACGGGGCAGATCCGCGGGAGCAGGCGGCGTGGCACCGCAACCGGATCCGCGAGGCGATCGGCGCCGCGATCTGGGCCTATCAAGTCGGCGACGCCCCGTTCGAGCAGCAGGGCCATCGGATGCTCGCCGACGAGCCTCACCGCTAAGGGTGTTGGTAAGGAGCGTGGGACCTTCGGAGAATCGCTCCGGGTTTTGATGGCAGTGCCCTCCCGGGCATAGATGAACGTGTTGGTGTACTCGCCGGCGCCCGCCGGCGCCCGACCCGTGTGCTGCGAAACCGAGAAGCTGGAGCCCTTGAACGCCTACGCGTCATAGTTGTTCGAATAACGGCCGATTGCCGAACGCCCCGGATCTCCTGGCGGTCTGGGGCGTTCTTCCTGCACCGGGTGTTCATCAACCCGTTCGTTTATCTTTAGGCTCGCACTCCGTTGCCGAACACACGGGGGACACCATGGCGCTGGTCGGACTGGTACGGGTGAGCACGAGCAGGCAGGAGACCGCCCGCCAGCACGAGGCTCTGGCCCCGGTCTGCGTGAAGGTCTTCGCAGAGAAGGTCAGCGGCAAGCTCAAGGGTCGCCGACCGGCCCGCCCTGCGGGCAGCCCTGGACTACATGCGCCCCGGCGACATGCTCACCGTCCAGGAGGCCGACCGGCTGGGCCGCAACCTCCTCGAGGGGCTGATCGTGCTCAACGACCTGTTCGAGCAGGGGGGTGGCGGTCAAGATCCTGGACGGCATCGCCGCCGGAGAGTACACCGAGCGCAGCCTGATCCTGGACCTGGCGCTCGCCCGCCGCGCCGCGTGTTCAGGCGCATCCACGAGAGAACGGAACACACCGTGCCCGCCCTTGTGGTCGATCACGGCGAGGCCGGACCCATCCGGTTCGCCGATGTCGATGAGCCCGTGCCGTCCGCCGGCGAGGCGTTGGTCGAGACGCGGCACATCGGTCTCAACTTCGGAGAGCTCGATTGCGAGCACCAGTGGCCGGCCGGAGCCGTGCACGGTCACGACGCCGCCGGCGTCGTGGTGCGCGCCGCATCCGACGGATCGGGGCCACGCGTAGGCGGAGCGGGTGGCGGTCAGCCCCGTCTCGCTCGACACCGTCCCCGAGGGCGTGAATCTGGCCGACGGCGCCGCGCTGGGGATCGCCGGAGTCACCGCACTGCGGGTGCTGCGCAAGCGTTCCCTGCTGGCGCGACGTCCTGTTCGCACATGGTCGCAGGCAGGCGATCACCGGCAACCGGGGCCTTGAGCCGCGGCCGGGCCGCTCGCAGCCGAAGCGACGCAGACCGTCACGCCCCGGACAACTCGGCGGCGCTGAACCGGATACCGCCCCATTCGGGCGTAGCCGGTTCGCCCCTGAGCGGGACCGTGTCCGCGGGGACGCTCGCGCTCCCCAGCAGAGGGGCAGACCTCACGGAAGGCGCTCGATGCTCACGGCCGCGTCCAGGGCCAACAGCCGATCGGGGTCGGAGGTGACGACCGGCCAACCGCGCGTGCGGGCCGAGAACGCCACATGCGCGGCGTCGACGGCATCACCCGGCGGCCTGGCGCGCGACCGCGCGAGCAGGTCGCCGCACCGCCCGGCGGTCTCCGCTGTCAGCTCGTCGACCACCACGGGCGCCAGCGCGGCCAACTCGGTCAACGACGCGCGCGCGGGTTCCGACAGCTGCCCGCGCGCTGCCAGCAGCGCCGCCGACGGCACCGACAGCACCAGCGAACCCGAGCGCAGGGCCGCGCCCACGAGCGCGCGGGCACAGATCCGCGACGTCGCGTAGTCGGTCAGAGCCGTGGTGTCCAGGACACGCCCGCCGATCACCGCGGTGCGGATTCCAGGCCCAGGCGCCGCATCATGTCGTCGATGGCCGCGTCGATGCCCCAGGAGTCGACCACACGTGCCGATTCCTCCGCCGAGAGGTTCCCGGGACGTTCCGCCGCCTGCAGCGCGGCGCGGTCGCCCTCCCGGTCCAGCCCGGCCAGTGCCCGATCGGCCTCGGCCGGCGACACGTCGCCGGATTCCAGCCGCCGGCGCAGCTCCGTGCGCGGGTCGCGGTCAGCCATGGGCCCATTGTAAGCCGCCCCCGCCCCGGCGACGAGGCCGTTGCGGCCCGCTCCTCCCGCCCGAGGCCGCTGCACGACGACCGCCGCGACAACCGGCGAAAACGCCGACACCCCCGCCCTGCTTCAGCTCCCGGGCCGCGGCGGTCGCACAGGTGCGCGCCGACACCGCCGCCTTCCCCGCCCCCCGCACCGGGACAGCTGTGGGACGATCTGCGCGCCGCCGGCCGCATCGGCACACCCGACCGACCCGCCCCATCGCGAAAGGACCCGCCGTGACCGACCAGCTCCACCCCATGCCCGCCGACTGGCAGCGCGCCCTCGCCGTCGTCGCCCACCCCGACGACCTGGAGTACGGCGCGGCCGCGGCCATCGCTTCCTGGATCGACGGCGGCCGCGAGGTCGCCTACCTGCTGGCCACCCGCGGCGAAGCCGGCATCGCCACCATGGAGCCCGCCCGCGCCGCCCCGGTGCGCGAACGCGAACAGCGTGCCAGCGCCGCGGCCGTGGGCGTGTCCTCGGTGGACTTCCTCGACCACCCCGACGGCGTCATCGAATACGGCCCGGCCCTGCGCCGCGGCATCGCCGCCGCCGTCCGCCGCCATCGCCCCGAACTGGTCATCACCCTCAACCACCGCGACACCTTCGGCGCCGACGCCTGGAACACCCCCGACCACAAGGCCGTGGGCCGGGCCGCGCTGGACGCCGCCGCCGACGCCGGCAACCGGTGGGTCTTCACCGACCTGCACGAGCAGGGCCTGCACCCCTGGGACGGCGTCCGCTGGGTCGCCGTGGCCGCCTCGCCCCGCCCCACCCACGCCGTGGACGCCGAACCCGGCATGGAACGGGCGGTGCGGTCCCTGCTGGAGCACCGCACCTACATCGAAGCTCTCACCGACGCCGACCCCGAGACCTACGTCCGCGAATTCATGGCCGGGGCGACCGGCAGCGCCGCCCCCCGATTCGGCGACCGCCCGGCCGTGGCCTTCGAACTGTTCCCCTGCTGATGCCCGCTCCCGCGTTTCAGTGGAACGCCTTCTCGCGGCCGTCGTCGGTCGTGGAGGGCACGTCTTCGGCGAGCTCGGATCCGCGCGCATGGACGAAGAACCCGGCCGCTTGGCCGGAGTCGTCGACGATCGGATCCCGCTGTTCGAGGTGCATCACGCCGGACCGCCACGATCACCGGCGCGCCTGAACGTGCGGCCGCTGAAGTGCCGGACGCACGCCGGCGGTCGGGCTATCGATCCGCCGTAGCCGCTGAGGCGGCGGCCGATCGGTCGATGGCGTCGCGGACTGCGGCGACGACGGTTTCGGGCCTGTCTTCGGGGAGCAGATGACCGGCCTCGGCGACGGTCTGGAAAGTCGCATGGGGAATCCGGTCGGCGAGGCGGCGCCCGTTCTCGACGGGGACCCAGGCGTCGTGCTCGCCCCAGAGAATCGTCACGGGGCAGCGGATCTCGGTGTAGCGGTCTTGGATCTCGTCGGTGTAGCGGTCGTCCATCTGGGCGATCTGGCGGTAGAACGCGGGCTGGCCCACCTCTCCGAGCCACGGCTGCAGGTAGCGACTCATCTCCTGCTCGGAGAGCGTGCGGTGCGCGGCGCCGGCGATGTAGGCGCGCAGGATCGCTTCGTGGATGTAGCCGGGCAACTCGATGAATGCGTCGGGGTGGCGGCGGGCGGTCTGCACGAGCGCGGAACCATGAGGGCTGAGCGCGACAGGGTCGATCAGTGTCAGGGTGCGGTAGTCCCGGCGGTCGAGCAGGTGTGTGCGCAGAGCGGTCGTGCCGCCGAAGTCGTGGGCGACGACGTCGGGGCGGTCGATATCCCAGTGGTCGAGCAGGGCGGCGAAGAGCCGGTTCTGGATACCCAGGGAGACGTCCTGGCCGTGCTGCTGGTGGGAGCGGCCGTAGCCGAGCAGGTCGAAGTAGTAGACCCGGCGGTGCGTCGCGAGGTGTGGCGCGATGCGCCGCCACACCACCGACGAAAACGGTGTGCCGTGCATCAGGACCAGCGGCTTTCCTGCGCCCGTTGCCCCGTAGCGGACCTCCTGGCCGTGGAAGTCGAACCTTCCGGCCAGGTCCCAGTCGGCGGCTTCGGATGTTCCCACTTTTAACTAACCCCTTTGCTTCGAAGTCCGGTTAGTTCTTAGGATTGGGGCCATGCCGTGCACTGTCAACCCGGCCGCCGGCGTCGAGGAGGAGACGATGACGGCGTGGCCCGACGCGTCCTTCGTCGGCGGCGATCCCGCGCTCGACTTCGTCAACACCGCCGGCGGTCGCACGAAGGCCCGAGACACCGAGCGTTTGAGCCGGTTCACGGACGCTCTCGACTGGGCGCACGCGGCCGCGGTACTCGACCGGGTCGAGCGCGACCGGCTGGTGGCCCGAGCCGACCGCAACCCCGTCGAGGCGGAGCAGGCGCTGAACGAACTGCGCGAGCAGCGGGAGGCCCTGCACACGTTCCTCCTAGCCGGTGTGGAAGGAACCGAGTGCGACGCCGGAGCCCGGCAGCGGGTCCACTCCGACATCGCAACGGCCTACCGTGAGGCCGAACCGTCCGCGTACTTCCTCACCCACCCGGCGTGGGTCGTCGACACCGCCGCCGGAGCGCGACTCCCGTCGCGGCGGCTGGCACTGGCCGCATCGGGGCTTCTGGCCAGTGACCGGCGCACCCACCTCCGTGTCTGCGGCCGCTGCTCGTGGCTCTTCCTCGATCCCTCGCCCACCCGCCGGCGGCGCTGGTGCTCCATGACGACCTGCGGCAACCGCGCCAAGGCTCAGCGTCACCAGCAGCGATGAACGGCGGCTCCGTCCCGCCGCCACGCAGGTCCCGGGCGCCCCGCCCCACTGGGGCACCCGCCGGGCGGCGGTCGTGTGCGTCGTCGCCGCCGACCGGGTGCATCCGCGAACTGATCGCGGCCGGCACCGGCCCCAGCCCGGGCGCCTGCGGTGTGGGCGCGCCGCAGACGGGGAACGAGCATTCCGGGACGCCCCGAGCACCCCTCAGCCCTGCCACCAGGAGACGACGCCCATGCTCGTGCCCCGAACGCTGGGAGCGGTGACCATCGCCTTCAGCGCCGCCATCATGGCCCGGCCGCACCTGATGGCCGGCCCCAGCGGCCACACCGCCCCCGACGGCAGCGTCCCCCGCGACACCCGACTGCTCATGTACGCCATCGGGGTGCGCGACATGGCCACCGGCGCCCTCATGCTCACCGCCCCCGGCCCCGCAGCGATGCGGGCCGCCGTCGCCGCACGTGTGGCCTGCGACATCGGCGACGCACTCGTGTTCGGCACCCGGCTGCCGCTCCGGCGCCAACGGCTCACCGTCGGCGCGGCCGCCGCCGGGTGGGCGAGCGTGTGCGCCTACAGCCTGCGCCACATCCCCACCGACCCGACACCCCCGCCCCGGCGCCGCCGACGCGTCCGCCTCAACGGCGCCCGCGCCCTCAGCTCGCGTCGAACTCCCGGCGCAGCCGCGCCGGCGCCGTGATCCGCCACGCCTCCGTCAGCAACTCGGCCAGCTCGACACTGTCCACCCGCTCCAGATCCACCAGCACCGCGCCGTAACCGTCGTAGTGCTCGGTCGTGAGAAACGCGGGGTCGCCCGACGCCAGCAGCGCCTCCTTCTCGTCCGGCTCGCACACCACCATCAGCGCCCCCTCGGCCTCGGTACGCAGCCGCGCGAACAACCGCCCCCGCACCTTCAGCGCCGGCGTGTTGTAGGAGGTCGACTCCTCAACCTCCGCCAGCGCGCGCCCGATCGCCAGCGCCTCGTCCCAATCCGCCATCACCGGCTCCCTCCACTCGACGACTCGCTACCACCCTGCAGCCCTATCACCCGCCCGCCCCCACCGGCCCTCCGCACCGAAAGCGCCCACTAGGCTGCTGCGGTGACCAACGACAACTCGCCTCAGCCACCGGTGCGGTGGGGCATCCTCGGCACCGGCGCCATCGCCCACCGCTTCATGACCGGCCTGCGCGCCGTACCCGGGGCCGAAGTCGCGGCCGTGGGCTCGCGCAGCGCCGACACCGCCCGACGCTTCGCCGACACCTGGGACATCCCCCGCGCCCACGCCACCTACGCCGACCTCGCCGCCGACACCGGGGTCGACGTCGTCTACATCGCCACCCCCCACAGCGTCCACCACGAAGCCGCCGTGCAATGCCTGAACGCCGGCCGCCACGTGCTGTGCGAGAAACCCCTGGCCGTCAACGCCGCCCAGGCCCAGGAGATGATCGACGCCGCCCGCCGCACCGACCGCTTCCTCATGGAAGCGATGTGGACCCGATTCGCCCCCGCCACCGACGCCGCCCGCAGACTGGTCGCCGACGGCGCCATCGGCGACGTCCGCATGGTCCAGGCCAGCATCGGCGGCCGCATGGAATACGACCCCCACGGCCGCCTGTTCGCCCCCGAACTGGCCGGGGGAGCACTGTTGGACGTGGGCGTCTACCCCGTCGCCTTCGCCTCCATGGTCCTGGGCGAATTCACCTCCCTGACCGCCCAGGCCCACAAAGCCCCCACCGGCGTCGACGCCCAGGTCGCGATGACGGTGACCGGCCCCGGCGACACCCTGGGGCTGCTGGGCTGCTCGATCGAGGCCCCCATCCCGCGCCGCGCCGACATCGTCGGCACCCGCGGCAGCATCGCCCTGACCGACTGGTTCTGCCCCACCGGGCTGGTACTGCACCGCGACGGCGCCGACCCCGAACCCATGGACTTCCCGCACCGCGCCAACGGCTTCGAGTACGAAGTCGAAGAGGTCCACCGCCGACTGCACGCCGGCCAGCGCCAGAGTCCCCTGATGGACTGGCAGGAGAGCCTGCGCATCGCCCGCACCCTCGACGGGGTGCGCGAGCGCATCGGCGTGACCTACCCCGCCGACCGGGACTGACCGCCCGCCCCGGGCCGCCGCGCGGCGGCCCGGTTCCGGTCGGACCGATGCCGCGGGGCCGGGGCCACACCGGCCCCGCCCCGGAAGCGGCCCCCGCCCCGGCCCCGCGGCGCCGCCGACCCGAATCACCCGGCGCCGTTCCAGGTCAGCGAAATACCACCAGGGCACAGGCCGACGCCGGCGCCGGCGCCACACCCCCGTTGCGTCGATGATTCGGACACACACGGTGACCGAACCTGCCGCGAAATCCCCGGCGGATTCCCGGATTCCGGCCCGCACCCGCACGGATCCCCGATAACTTCCTGCCGTCGGGACCTTCCGCAAGGTCGCCCTCGGGACCGCTCCCCCCGGTCCCGAACGGCGACCGCCCGCGGTCGGCGGCGCGCTGTGTTCCAGGCGCCGCCGACCGCCGGGCCCGCCCAGGCGCACCGGCGTCCCGCCGGATCCCGGCGGGCCCGCGCCGCGACCGTCAGCCGCCCGACCCGGCGTCCTCGCCGGGCGGTTCAGCGCCCTCGGCCCGCTGCGCACCGGCCGGCACCGCCGCCGCACCGGCCCCCGGCCCGGTCCCGTCCTCGCCGCTCTCGTGCACCATGCCGCGCTCGGTGCGGGCGATGACGCGCGTACCGGTCAGATCCCCGGTGACGTTGCACATCGTGCGCACCATGTCCAGGATCGCGTCGATGCCGGCCACCAGCGCCACCGGCCCGAACGGCAGCCCCGCCTGGGTCACCGCCAGCGACAGCATGATCAACCCCGCACCCGGCACCCCCGCGGTACCGATCGAGGCCAGCACGCCCACCAGCACGACCATCAGCAGCTGACCCACCGTCAGCTCCACACCGGCGACGTTGGCGACGAACACCGTCGCCGCACCCACATAGATCGCCGTCCCGTCCATGTTGACGGTCGCGCCCAGCGGCAGCGTGAACCCGTAGACGCCCTCGTCCACGCCCATGCGCCGCGCCGCCCGGGTCGACACCGGCAGCGTGCCGCTACTGGAACGCGTCGCGAACGCCGTCACCATCGGCTCGCGGGCTGCGGCGAAGAACCGCCGCACCCCGACCCGGAACAGCACCAGCACCGCGGCATAGACGCCGATCTGCACGGCCACACCGCCGTAGACGACCCCGGTGAGCTTGGCCAGCGGCACCAGCGCATCCACGCCCGTCTCGGCCAGCACCACCGCGATCAGCGCGAACACCCCGACCGGGGCGTACTGCAGCACACCGCGCACGATCACGAACACCAGCTCCACGCCCGCGTCCACACCGCGCCGCAGCAACGCGCCCAAACCGGCGATGCGCTCGTCGGAACTGGCCCGCATGAACGCCAGCGCGATCCCCGCGGCGATCGCGGCGAACATCACCGCCAACACGTTGCCCTCGGCCAACGCGGCGAAGGGGTTCTCCGGCACGATCTCCACCAGCGTCTGGGCGACCGGCGGCGCCTGCTCGGGCGACTGCTCGGTCCGGCCGGGCGCTTGCAGCCCGGTGCCCGGCGCGACCGCCAGCGCCGCCAGCAGCCCCACGGTGATCGCCACCGCCGAGGTAGCCAGGTAGAACACCAGCACCTTCAGCCCGATACCGCCCAGCCGCACCGGGTCGATCGAGGAGACACCGGCGATGAGGGTGACCACCACCAGCGGCATGACCAGCATCTGCAACAGCCGTAGGAACACCTCGCCCAACGGCTGCAGCGCGGTAGCGGGCTCGCCCACGGCCAGGCCCACGACCGCGCCCGCCACCAGCGCGATCGCCAGCTTGTAGATCAGGGGGAAATCGAGATAGCGCCGCCACAGCGATCGGCTCGACGGTTTCGGGGATCGGTCGGCCATAACCACGCCGTCCTTCGCGTTCGACAACGCGGCGGCAGGGGTGTCGCCGCCGCCTTCCGGGAGGTCACTTCCCACGCCCGGCGCGGCCGCCACCGCACGAGCGCGCATCGAAACCGATGCTTTACATCCGGTAGCGGCACCGCCGGGCTCCGCGCCGGCGCCCGGTCGTTGCGGCCCCGGACCGGCCGGCCCGTCGGCTGCACGAGCTGATCCGGGGCTGAGGAACAACGGAACGCAACCCCGCTCTCAGCGTTGCGCTCCTGGTCGGACTTTCCAGGGGCATGCCGGTCGAGTTGCCCACCGCTCTGGGCGAGGCGCCCACGACCGCCGTCCTCTACCTCGCCGAGGAGACCCGCCGCGCGTGGGAGGACCGACTCGGCGTAGCGGCGCGCCGAGCTGCTCCCCGCCTGCGCTCCGGAACGCGGCGGTTTCAGGGAGGCGACGGGGCAGGCCGCTGCGGTCCCCGCACCACCGGGGCGCGCATCGTCCCGGCCGCACTCAGGTTCGCCCGCCGTAGAGATCGGCGACGTCCTCAGCGGAGGGCCAACCGCCGTAGGCCGGGCCTTGCGGCCAGCCTTCGGGCGCGTCCTGCCACTGTTCCCGGCGCCCGTACGGCAGCAGGTCGAGCAGCGCGAACGTGTGGCTGAGCTGCTCGGTCCCGCGGCCGGCGGTGTGCCAGGTGCGGTAGACGGTGTCGCCGTCGCGCAGGAGCACGTTGACGGCGAACCCGCCGCCGGGTGGGGCGCCGACGTCGGCCCCGAAGTCGCTGTCGGCCGTGGAGTACCAGGTCATCGCGTTTCCGACCCGGTGTTTGTAGGCCAGAGCCTCGGCGATCGGCCCCTGGGTGACCACGACGAACCGGGCGTCGTAGGCAGCCAGGAACTCCAGTCGGGTGAACTGCGACGTGAACCAGGTGCAGCCTCCGCATTGCCACCGCTGCCCGGGAAACCACATGTGGTGGTAGACGATGAGCTGAGATGCTCCGTCGAAGACGTCGGCCAGCCGGAGCGGACCGTTTTCACCCTCCAGGGTGTAGGCGGGCAGCTCGACCATCGGCAGGCGGCGACGCTGGGCGGCGACCGCGTCGAGTTCGCGGGTGGCGGCCTTCTCCCGTGCGCGCAGCGCGTCGAGTTCGCGCCGCCAGGTGTCGGCGTCGACGACGGGCGGGAGTGCGGTTCCGGTCATGGGTTCCTCCACGGTGCGGTCCGGGCGGGGTGCATCGCGGTCGCGTGCACCTGCTTTCGTGTGAAGACTGCGGCGTCCTGCCGGAGTCATCGCTGCGGAACCGGCCGGTCGACCGCGGCGGTCCCGACCGCCACCACGCCGCGATCACCGGCCGCCTGGGGGAGTGGTCCTATGAGGCCCTGGGATGGGTGGCGGCCTACGTGGCCGAAGCCGCCGCGCAGCACGGCGTCCGCACGCCCGTGCTCCTCACGATCCGGCGCCTCTGAGGGCCACCACGGCACCCGCCCCTGATCCGAGGCCGAACCGTCACGCAGGTGTCGGGCACCACGGGAAAGAGCCGCGCCATCGCGGCGGATCCGGTTGTGGACGAGGATGCAAGCGTCGCGTTCGGCGGCCCCGGGACGGCTCCACAAGAACGGCTCGGGGTCACCGTGCAGCGCCGCCGCCATCGCGGCGGCCACCCCGCCGGGCCCCCGCCAGCGGGGGAGAGGACGCCCCGAACCGAAAACCCGGTGCGCCCCGCAGCGCCCCCGGCGAAGATGGGCGCTATGGACGCCGACTCACCCGCCCGACCGGTCGCGCTGGTCACCGGCGCCGGGCGCACGACCAACATCGCCGCGGCCACCGCCCGCACGCTGGCCGCCCGCGGCTTCGACGTCGCCTTCACCTACTACCGCGCCTACGACGCCCGCATGCCCTGGGGCACCGAAGAGGGCGCCGCCCGAGCCCTGCACGCCGCCGTCACCTCCCACGGCGCCCGCGCGCTCGGGGTGGAATCCGACCTGGCCGATCCCGACGCCCCCGCCCGACTGCTGGCCGCCGTGCACGAACGGCTCGGCCCGGTCACCGCCCTGGTCCTGGCCCACTGCGAATCCGTGGACTCCGGCCTGCTGGACACCGCCCTCGACAGCTTCGACCGCCACTTCGCCGTCAACACCCGCGCGGCCTGGCTGCTGATGCGCGAATACGCCCTGCGCTTCCCCGGACCGCACGGCAGCGGCCGCATCATCGCCCTCACCAGCGACCACACCGCCCACAACCTGCCCTACGGCGCCAGCAAAGGCGCCCTGGACCGCATCACCCTGGCCGCGGCCGCCGAACTGGGCGAACGGGGCATCAGCGCCAACGCTCTCAACCCCGGACCCGTCGACACCGGATGGATGAGCCCCGACCTGGCCCGGCGCCTGCGCGAGGCCACCCCGCTGGGGCGTCTGGGCACCCCCCAGGACTGCGCCGAACTGATCGCGTTCCTGTGCTCGCCCCAGGGCGGATGGGTCAACGGCCAGCTCATCTCCTCCAACGGCGGCCTGAGCTGAGCCACCGCCCACTCCGCCGCCGGCCCGTGAACCGGCCGCGGTAGCGGGCCACCGGCCGGCGGGGCACCGGAGAGGCCGCCCTCGGCCGGCCCTGGGCACTGCCGAACTCACAGGCCGTTGGCAGCCGACCACTCCGGATCCGGCGCCACCACCTGCAGCACCTCCACGACCACCCCCTCGGGCCCGCGCACCTGCAAACGCCGCTGCCCCCACGGCTCGGTCACCGTATCCAGCGCGAACTCCGCCCCCGCCGCACGCAACCGCCGGTCCTCGGCGTCGACGTCGGCGACCAGGAACGCCACCATCGCCCCCGACACGCCCCGGCCCCGCACCCCCTCGGGCCAGGACTCGCTGTCGCGCGCCAGGAAGTCCAGGCTCACCCCCGCGAGATCGGGCGAGGTCGTATTGGCATACCAGCCCAGATCGACGTTGACGGCGAATCCGAAGTACTCGGCGAACCACCGCGCGCTCCCCGACGGGTCCCGCACCGACAGCGCGAACCCGACCATGTCCTTAGTCTGCATCCGACCCCCACTCAAACAACTACACGAATAGCACTATGAACAAAGTACTATATGCATAGTCGTTTTTGACGGAGAGCCCCATGGCCAGAACCAACCAGCCCCGCCGCCGCGCCCTCCTCGACGCCGCCGTCGACGTCCTCGCCGACCACGGCGCCCGCGGACTCACCTTCCGCGCCGTCGACACCGCAGCCGCCGTCCCCGCCGGCACCGCATCCAACTACTTCCCCGACCGCGACACCCTGCTCGCCCAAGCCGGCGCCCACGTCCACGTCCGCCTGGCCCCCGCACCCGCACACATGGCCCGCCTCACCGACCCCGCACCCACCCGCGACGCCGTCCGAACCGCCATGCACGACCTCTTCGACCGCGTCACCCGCGACCCCGCCGGCTACATCGCCCTCCTCGAACTACGCCTGGAAGGCACCCGCCGCCCCGACGTCCGCGCCGCACTCACCGCGGCCATCGACACCAGCATCACCGACAGCATCGACTTCCACGTCCACGGCGGCTACCCCGGCGGACGCCGCACCGCCCGCGCCCTCTACCTCGCCATGACCGGCCTCATCGTCGAACACCTCACCCTGCCCGAAACCTGGCACGACACCGACCCCACCCGCCTCGTCGACGACCTGGTCGACCTCCTCGTCCCCGACACCGACCCCTGACCCCGACACCGCAGGAACAAGACCACCGACGCAGCAGGTACCCCCACACCCTGCGCAAACACCACTCGCCACAGATGCTTGACTGGGTCCCATGACCACCGCGCCCTACACCACCAGCACCGCGTTCCTCGAAGCCCTCACCGAAGCCGGCGTCGACTACGTCTTCGCCAACCTCGGCAGCGACCACCCCGGCATCGTCGAGGCCTACGCCCACGCCAACGCCAACGGCGACGCCCACCGCTTCCCCCGCATGATCATCTGCCCCCACGAAAGCGTCGCCTTCTCCGCCGCCCAGGGCTACGCCCAAACCACCGGACGCCCCCAAGCCGTCCTCGTCCACGTCGAATGCGGCACCCAGAACATCGGCGGCATGATCCACAACGCCGCCAAAGGCCGCACTCCGGTCCTCGTCTTCGCCGGCGCCTCACCCTCCACCCAGTACGGCGAACACACCGGCAGCCGCAACGAATTCATCCAGTGGATCCAAGACGTCCACGACCAGCGCGGCATCGTCCGCGGCTACACCAAATACGACAACGAGATCCGCACCGGCGCCAACGTCAAACAACTCGTCCACCGCGCCCTGCAGATCGCCACCAGCGAACCCGCCGGCCCCGCCTACCTCGTCGGCGCCCGCGAAGTCATGGAACAGACCCTCGACCCCGCCGACACCGACAACCCCCGCTACCACCTCCACCACACACCCCCCATCGCCCCCGCCGCACTCGACCCCCACACCACCGACACCATCGCCCGCGCCCTCACCGAGGCCGACACCCCCCTCGTCGTCACCTCCTACCTGGGCCGCGACCCCCACGCCGTCACCCAACTCCAGCGCCTGGCCGACCACCTGGCCGTCCCCGTCCTCGAGTCGGTACCCATGCGCCTGAACTTCCCGGCCGACCACCCCCTGCACGCCGGCTACCAGTGGAACACCCAGGAGCCCACACCCGCCCTGGCCGAA